>CAZTEJ010000001.1:0-56646 GCA_964612605.1 uncultured Clostridium sp.
CTTAATAGCCTCAGGTCTAGTCCCAAACACACTCATTACTTTAATTTTTTTCATTAAATTACCTCATAAATATTTTATTAACAAATCTTTTTATACAATAAATTAAACCCTTATCTTTAAATACACCAAACCATCTCCTCATTCTAGATTGATTAATTACATAATCATTATCAGAACAATTATAAAGAGAACTTACTAAAGTATAAAAACCATAACACATCTTAGATAATTCTTTTAGTTTAGTTGAATAAAAATCATCATTAATTAAAAATCTTAAAATACACTTTGTTCCCTCAATTTGTTTATTAACATCAAAAAATGAAGTATCATCATCAACATTAACAATAGTTAAGTAATCATCATAATATAAAGGAACAGTCTCTTTAAATAATTTTAAATAGAAAATAACATCCTCTCCATACAAAACATCATTATCATATAAAATATTAGTATTCAAAAGAAAATCCCTTTTTATCATAACTGTAGGTGTAGCAATTAAACAATTCCAAATACAATTACTAATAATACTTTCATTGCTATAAGAACAATCAAACTTTACTTCACGATTATCAGAATACTTTCTAAAATAAGAAGTATAACTAAAATCTCCATTTCTTCTTAAAATATCAAGCAATTGATCTTCAATTTTATTATCTAAAAATAAATCATCTGAATCTAAAAAAACAATATATTCTCCACTAGAAACATTAATACCAAAATTTCTAGAAAAAGAAACACCAGAATGATCATTATTTTTATAATACTTAATTTTTTTAGATTTAAATTTATTAACATTAATTTTTGATTTTAAAGAATCATCAACAACAATAATTTCTAATTTTTTATGTGATTGATTTAATACAGATTTAATCGCATTATCAAACTCATTTTGATTATCACAAACAGGAATAATCACTGAAACTAAAATATCTTCAGCAATCTTCATAAACTCCTCATCATATTTACTTAATTTCTCATCTAAATATTCCAAAACATTATCAAAATTAGTAGTTTTAATAAACTTTCTCATTTCATAATAATAATTATAAACACTACCACATAATTTTATTTTAGTATCATCATCAAACCCTTCAATTAAGTCCTTCCACAAAATATTATTTTCAGAAACAACCTTAGGACTAGTATTCCCAGTTTGATTTTTATGCAGTCTAGTAGTAGCAAGTATTTTATCTTGATGAACAAATTTATATTTCTTCATCATTCTATACCATAATTCATAATCCTGAGTACACCTTAAATCTTCACGAAAGTTTCCACACTCTAAGAAAGCATTCCTTGGAATTAACAATGTAATTCCATTAATTGCACCTCTTAAAAGAGCAAATTCCATTTTTTCATTTAATTCATTATGATCTAATATATTCTTTGCAAAAATAGAAGAATTTTCATCCATTAAATCATAATCAGAATATAATATAGTTTTTTCATCATAATTTTTTAAATATTTAATTTGAGATTCTACCTTATCAGGATAATACCTATCATCATGAGATAACCAAGAAAAATAATCACCACTCATATTTTCCAAAGCTAAATTCAAAGCAGTAGATACTCCGCCATTTTCCTTTTCAAAATATTTAATACTATCACCATAAGACAAAGCAATCTTCCTAGTAGCACCATTATCATCACTACCATCATTAACAACGATAATCTCAATATTATCATAAGTTTGATTTAAAGCACTATCAATCGCTTCTCTCATAAATTCTTTTCCTTTATAAACAGGAATTATTATAGACACTTTAGGATTCTTTTTCACCATTACACCTCATTTCAGTAATTTTATTTACCATATATTCCTTTCCATTATTTTTATAAAAAGCTTTAATTTTTTCATAAAACATATTAATATTAGACTCTAACTTCTTAATATCACTTTCTGTAATATGGGATAAAATATCTAAATTTTTTTCATCAGACAACTTAATAACATCAGGTGAAGTATTCGTTACCTGTAAAGAATGAATTCGAATAGACGCAGTATCATAAGGAATATTAACAAAACTATATTTATTAAATATTCTACTCCACATATCTCTTTCCTGAGTAATTCTCATAGACTCATTAAAATATCCAATTTCATTAAAAACACTTTTCTTAATTAATACAGAACCACCATTAATCTCCCCCATTAATAAATTATAAATACTACTAACAACAGAAATTTTATAATCAGATGTATTAATTTGAGCAGATATAGTTTTATCAAAATTAATATCTCCATTTTCATCAATAACCTTAAAATTAACATAAGGAATTTTATTATAATTTTCTTTATAAGAAACAAATTCGACAAGTTTCTCAATATGATTATAATCAATTAAATCATCATGAGAAAGCCAAGAAAAATATTCACCAGACATTTTTTTAATTCCAAAATTTAACGCACTAGATACTCCACCATTTTCTTTTTCAAAATACTTAATCTTATCACCATAAGATAAAGCTATATCCCTAGTAGCTCCATTATCATTACTACCATCATTAACAACAATAATTTCAATATTACTATAAGATTGTACTAAAGCACTATCAATCGCACTATTTAAATAATTAGATGCATTATAAGCAGGAATTATAATAGAAACTAAAGGATTATAATTCTTTACTTTATGCATATTACTCAAAGATTCCTCATACAATAATTTATTTAAATTAGAATTAAAATTCCATAAATTATACTCTAAACTTTTATACATATTATAAAATGAAGTTTCAACTCTATTAATATTTGATTCACAAGAATTAAGATTATTAGTTAATAATAAAATATCTTTACTAATATTATTTATATTATTACTTAAAATATTAACTCTACAATCCAAATCAGAAAGATTATTTTTAATATCTGTTAAAAATATTCTTCTCTTAATTTTTCGTAACCCTCTATACATAAAAGATGATTTAATAGCACAATTAATATAATTTACTCTTTCCAAACTTACCGTCTTATTATAAAGCTCAACATTAAATAATTTAATAATTTTTTCAACATTACTATCACAATAATCAATATTATTAACATTACCAACATCAACTCTTAAATATTTAAAAATATTAAGTTCATCCTCATCAGGCAAAATATTTAAATATAATTTTTTTAAAAAATACAAAACATTTTGAACATTATAATCATTATAATCAACCTCATACCTATCAACAAAATGTTTTTTTAATTTATACTTTTGTCTTTCATAAGCATCATCATATATTTTTTTTAAACCAGATTCATAAATATTTATATCATATTTTTCTTTAACTAGATTAAATCCTTTATTTCCTCTATCAATTCTTTCAACACTATTATTAATTAACAACTCAATTTTATTAGCCAAATCCTTAGAATCAAGATTCTTTACCAATACACCAACATCAGGTACATTAGTAACATCAGGTAAAGATGTATTATCAAAAACAACAACAGGTAACTTAGCAGCCATTGCCTCAATAGCCATCATACCAAAACTTTCCCCAAGAGATGGCATTAAAAATATATCAGCAACACCATAACAATCTAAAATTTTATCTTCATCAATATAACCTAATTCAATAAGTTGATATTTATTATCTAAATTACCCAATAAACCGCAACTACCACAAGTTAATAAAGTAATTCCCTGATAAACATTTAACATATTTAAAGCATCAACAACATAAGCAATTCCCTTTTCCTCAGCTGATCTACAAAAAATAACAATATTATTATCTTTAATCCCATACTTCTTTTTTAAAATATCTTTCCTATCACTACAATTAGAATACTTACTTACATCAATACCAAAAGGCAACAAATGAACATGAGCATTTTTAAAATAAGGACTCTTCTTTACCAAATTAAGCATAAATTTACTAGAAACAATATAATCAGCATCAGCTTCAGTTACAAATTTATTCTTAATATTCCACAAAGAAGAACAATTATCAATCTTAAATGGAAACAAAGTATTTAAATTATCACATTTACAACACCCTTTAATCCATTTCTCACATTTATCGGGATGAACACACCTTCCAGTCAAAAACCATGGATCATGTAAACTAATAACTGAAGGCTTACTTTTAATCATATTGCACAATTCATATAAACCCAAATGAGCATTATGAATTTGATGATAATGAACCAAATCAGCATCTTTATAATATTTATTAGAGTTTAAATAACCAGCAGAAATAGATAACAAAGAATGAACAGATAACAAATCATTAGATTCTTTATATAACAAATAATCAATATCTTTTCCAATTTTATTTTTAAAAATTTCACCAACAAAATCCTCCTTAGAATACTTATTAATTACAAGTTGTTTAACATTATAATTATCATCTAAATTAAAATGTTCAGCAATATCATAACCATTAAAAATCTTTCCATAAATATCATTGTCATTAACTTCCAAAATTTTCATATTATACCTCCCTATATTTTAGTTTTTAATAATTTATTATTAATTTTTCTCCACTTATTTACAAAATATGTTCCCTTTTCCATAATAAGTTTATCATGATATTCACTACCACTATGAGTAGTTTGATGAGGAATATGAGTAATCCCTAAAGAAGGACAATACCACATTTTGTAACCTTCATTCCTTACCTTTAAAGAAAGATCAGTATCTTCATAACAAGTCGGGTCATAATTAATATCAAACCCCTCTATCTCATTAAACAAATCACGCTCTATTAACATACCACCACTACCTAAATATCCTAAATCACATCTAGCAAGACCACAAACAGGCATATATCTAAAATTAAAGTTATCAACTACATGATAAGCATAACCTTTGTTATTAAACCAACCACCAGTCCATCCAATAATGCCATATTCAACATTACTCATCAACATAGAATAAGAATGCAACCAATAAAAATAATTTGGGTATTGATCACTATCTAAAAACATTATATATTTTCGATTAGAATACTTAACACCTAAATTTCTTCCACTAGAACAACCATTAACACTATTTTTTACCAATAATACATTTTTATAATGATCTCTTATAAATTCAAAAGAACCATCAGTACTATTATTATCAACAACAATAATATTATATTTATAATATTTACTATACTTAATTAACATATCTAAACATTTAGTTATAATATTCAAATTATTATAATTTAAAACTACAATAGATAAATTATCATATAACACATTATTCAAAGGATTATCAACAACCAAAGCCCATAACTTATCAATAAAAGAATAATCATAAGACTTATAATGATTAATTTTAATAGACCTTTCTATTTTAACAGAAGAAGCATTTAATATAATAGAATTATCAAAAAACACATCATTTATATTATTTAAAAATTTTTGAAAATTTAAAACAGAATTTATTGGAATCTTATTATTATAAGTATTAAGATAATAACAATTAACAACAAAACCATTATCATTCAATAATTCACATAATTTATAAATATTAGAATTACAATCAAATAACGGATTATCAGTAATAAGAGAAACAACATTCTTCTTTAAAAATATAGTTTCTTTTTCTTTATCAGAAAATTTATATTCACCACAATAATTATATTTGAAAATATTATTTATAAAACGATAAATTTTTTTTATTAACTCTCTAAATCCAAAAACTTTATAATAATTATAAATTTTTTTAACCATACCCCTCTACTTTCCTTCCATAAATTTTAAATATTCATCACAAACTTCTTTTCCACCTATTTTTTGAACAACACCATGTTCAATCCATACAACTCTATCACACATTTTTCTTATTTGTTCAACAGAATGAGAAACAAATAACACTGTTGTTCCTCCTCCAATCATATCAAGCATCTTAGCTTCACTCTTAGCTTGAAAAGCAATATCACCAACAGATAAAATTTCATCAACAATTAATATTTCTGGATCAACAATAGTAGCGATACTAAAAGCGAGTCTAGCAACCATACCCGATGAAAAATTTTGAACAGGAACGTTCATAAAATTTTCAAGTTCTGAAAACTTCACAATTTCATCATACTTCTCATCTATTAATTCTTTGGAATATCCCATAACTGCCCCATTCAAATATATATTCTCACTAGCAGTTAACTGTGGGTCAAATCCTGCACCAAGTTCAATCATTGGACAAATATTACCAAAAGCATTAACTCTACCTTTTGTTGGTTTCATAACACCAGCAACAACCTTTAACAAAGTGCTCTTACCAGCCCCATTACTACCAATAAATCCAACAACTTCACCTTTATAAACTTTAAAATCAACATCCTTTAAAGCCCAAAATTCATTATTCTTCTTTTCTTTTTTCTTATCTTTCTTACCTAAATCAACAAACCATTGCTTAAGTGAAAATCCCTTTTCAATTCCTAAATTAAACCTCATAGAAACATTATTAACATCAATCATAACATCTTTATTCTTATTTGCCATAACACCACCACCTAAACATAATAAATAAACTTATCTTGATTCTTTTTAAATAAAATACATCCAATTCCAAATATCAAGATAGCCGAAACACCACATCCAGCAAACTGACCAATAGTTGGACAATTACCATATAAAATAATACTTCTAGCAAAATTAATAAATTGATACATCGGATTAAACTTCATAATAAATTGTAAAGTCGTATTACCAATCGTATTAATATCATACATAATTGGTGTTAAATAAGTCCATATAGTAGTAATAATTCCATAAATATAAAACATATCTCTTAAAAAAACAGATATTGTAGATAAAATAAATCCCATACCTACAGTAAACAAAAATAAACAAACAAAAGAATATGGAAGTAATAAGTGATACCAATTAAGTCCAGTACCAGTAAATAAAATTACTAAATACAAAGGAATTAATGTTAACAAAAAATTAATACCAACAAATAAACACTTACTAAGTGGGAAAATATACTTAGGAATATAAACTTTATTAATTAAACTAAAATTAGCAACCACACTACTCATAGCTAAATTACTTGCTTCTGTAAAGTAATTAAAATAAGTAAGCCCAATCATCAAATATGCTAAATAACTAACACCAGGAGTAGACATTCTAAACACATTTGAAAACACAATAGCCATAACAGCCATCATTAAAATTGGATACAACAAACTCCAAACAACCCCTAAAACACTTCTTTTATACTTAACCTTAAAATCCCTTGAAACCAACTGTTCAAGTAAAAACGCATATTTCATATAAACATATTTTAAATTATTTACTATCTTTTTCATAACTTTCCTCTAAATAATTATACTAAAATTTATATCATGTATCAAGTTTTAGACATCTAAAACATAAAAAAACCAATATCTAACTATTGGTTTAATCACTATTTTTAAAAATCAATAAATATAAATACTTAATAATTTTAATATTTTCTTTAACTCTCTTTGGTTCCTTAATCATCCTATATAACCATTCTAAATGCAATCTTTGATAAATTAAAGGAGCCCTTTCCTTAAAACCAGATACTACATCAAAAGTACCACCAACAGGCATAATAACATCTAAATCATTAAATAACTCAATATTATCAATAATAAACTCTTCTTGCTTAGGAGAACCAAGAGCAACAAATAAATAATCAGGTTTACACTTCTTAATATCATCCAAAACATAATTAACATCACTATAACCATCACAATAACCACATATATTAATATTTTTATATTTCTTCCTTAAACTACTAACACACATCTTTAAAACATCTTTCTTAGTTCCATATAAATATATTTTCTTATCATATTTACAAGCATTATCAACTAACTTATAAAACATATCAACACCAGTTATCTGCTTATAACCACTATTCCCCTTAATTTTCAACCCTAATATAGTCCCATAACCATCAGCAATATTATACTTTTCTCTATTAATAATCTTCTTATAATCTTTTCTCTCATAAAAATTAACCATAATAATCGGATTAATATTAAATATTATATTTAATTTATTATCTTTATTTATTTTATCAATAATTTTATCACTATCATACTTACAAATATTATAACCAAGTACCTTACTAGATTTTTCTTTAGTAACCTCATTATACAATAACCCTAACATAAAAGATAAAGGAATAATACTAGATAAAGCATTAAGCATATTACCACTATAATAACAAAGACATAAATCAATTCCTATCCCAACTATTAACATACCATTAAGAAAATTTAACTTATATTCTAAATTAAATAAGATTTTAAAAATAGATTTAATTAATATAACAAAATAAAAACCAATAAATACTATAATACCTAAAATACCAATACTATAATACTGCATAACATAATCTTTCTCTATATTACATATATCTATAATTCTATAATAACCAGCACCTAATAAAGAAACATTCTTAACATTATTAACCTCAATATTTCTCTTAGCAATCAACTCTTCAATTAATCTAGAATCTTCAAATTCAATATCTAAATTAACCAAATTATCCCAAAACTCTACATCATTTTCATAAGGATAATAATTATCAATAAAATTATTATTTAAATATTTACTAATTAATATATCTCTTGTACTAACATCAACTATTACATCATCTTCAATAACTTTTTCACTATAACCTAAATTATCATAAAAAACATATCTAGAATTTATAGGAGCATAATAAAGAAATATATTAATAAATATCATACTACCCAATAATATAAAAATAAACTTAAGAGAAACCTTCTCTTTTTTATATTTACAAATAACTAAATAATAAATAAAACTAACAATTAATATCAACAATGGTCCAATAGAAGAAGCCCTATTCCCCACCATCAACATTGATAAACTACAAACATTAAGTAAAATAATATCACTTATTTTATTATTTATTCTTATCTCATTAATAATTAAAGGAAAAAATAAAACTACAACTCCAACAATCTGATTAGCTAAATGAAAATAACCCTTATTACTAAAATCTTCAAAATAACCATTTATCTTACTAAACCAATCAAATATATTATATTTAAAACCATTAAAACTATAAGAAGAATACCCTAACTTAAAAATATTACAAAAAATAATACTTCCACAAATAAACCATAAAATATATTTAATAAATTTAATAGACTTATTATAATCAATTTTTAACCAATAAACATTATAAAACACTAATAAACCACAAATCATCTTAATAATATATAATACTTCCTTAACTAACTCATACTTTATATTAAATAAATGTAAAACAGAATAAATTAAAATAAATATGAAATAAATAACTATTTTTTTTCTATCTTCTTTATTACTAAATTTCCAAAAACTTATTCCAAAAAACAAATAAATAATTATAACTCTTATTAAAGAAGATATATTATTATAAAAAATATGTAAATCTAATATACTAGAAAAACATAAAAAGAATAAAACCAAATATCCCATTCTATCTTTATTAATCTTTTTCATATAAACATCTTCCTATTCATCTATTATGTTTAAATAAAATATCTGTTTTATATATAAGAAACAATATAATAACAAACAAAATTAAATATAATATAATTGCTATTTTATTAAATCCCAAAGCATATAAAATACTTATAACTGCACATAAAATATCTACTGCATATATAATTAACACTGTCTTCTTAGTAGACTTACTAACTTTAAGTAATTGATGATGTAAATGTTCTTTATCAGGCATTCCAATATTTTCACCTTTAAGAAATCTTCTAATAATTGCAAATATAGTATCCAAAATAGGTAACAATAACACAATAATCGGAATAAATAAACTAGTAAAAGTTGCAGTTTTATATCCTAGTAAAGCAATAATTGCAATAATAAATCCCAAAAAAGTACTTCCTGTATCTCCTAAAAACACTGAAGCAGGAGGTTTATTATAAACTAAAAAACCTAAACAAGACCCTAACATAATTACACATAATAAAACATCAAGCCCATATATTCTATCCAACAAAACCGCAATGCATATTACACTAGCAAAAAATATTGCACTTATTCCTGAACATAATCCATCTAATCCATCTATTAAATTAATCGCATTAATTATTGCTAGAATAAAGAATACAGTCAAAGGATAACTAAACCATCCAAAATAAAAAGAAACACCCAATACGCTAATATTACTTAAAAGAATATTACCGTAAAACACAACTACACATGCTGCAACAATCTGAATAAATAACTTATATCTTGCCCTAATCGGTTTAATATCATCACAAATTCCTAATAATATAATAATAAAACCACCAATTAACACGGAAATCATTTGCTCATTAACATATCCAAATAAAATATAACCAAACAAAAACGTTAAAAATATAGCAAGACCTCCAAGCCTAGGCATAGGCTTACTATGAACCTTTCTCTCATTAGGTATATCAATCGCACCTATATGTTTAGCTACAACCTTTGACAAAGGAACCAAACACACACATACGACAAAAGATACCAATAATATTATCCAAATATTATATCCATTAATAACTATATTCATTCTACATCACAACCTCATAATATCAAAAAATTTAAATACTGTCTATCATTCTTTATTATAATCCAAAACTAACTTTTTAACAGAATCACTACAAATATAATCCCTATCACCTAATTTAGAAAAAACATCATACAAATAATCAAACTCATCATCAGTAATCGCAACACCCAACAATAACCTATCCCATAAACTATCTTTATTAATATCATACTCAGGAATACAACCTCTAAACTCATCAAAACCACATATATCACATATATCAGCAAAACTCTCCAAAGGAGATTCATTATTAGGAAAATAATCACCAAATAAACATTCAATTAATTCCATCTTATAATATAAATTATTAACCCCTAATCTATTCATCACCAAATAAGCAATATAACATCCTCTTATTTCAGCATACCTTTCAATCGGAAACTTATCATAATAATAACGATAAAAATCATACCTATATTCACATATATAATCACAAAATTTATAAATTCTAGAAACATCATTATCCAAAGACAACAAAGAATACTGTTTAGCATGAGTAAATTCATGAACTAAAGCTTGTAAAGTATAATAATAACCAAATTCCTTATTATCACCAATCAAACTATACTTCAATTCATCATAATACATCTTAGACCTAGAACAATTATAATAAATCTTATTATTATAAAAACAACCAATTTCACCTTTAACATCATATACATAAATCCCTTTACCTTCCAACTCAATACAATCATTCCTTAAAAGAATAGAAATAATTTCCTCAACATAATTCCTATCAACAGGTTTATTTTTTACATAATAACTTCTAACAAATTTACTTAACTCATTAATCAACTGATAATCATTATAACTACTATCCATTAAATCCAAATTATTCATAAACAATATTCCCTCCTAATAATAAACATTAACCAAATAAAGACCACAAGCTGGAACAGTATTATACTTAACTACCTTTCCACTTTCTAACATATATTCAATATCATTAATATCTAACTTACCACTACCAACATCAACCAAAGCACCAACCATATTTCTAACCATATACCTATAAAAACTCTTACCGACAAACTTAATAGTTAAAAAATCACCCTTTCTTATAAACTTTATCTTATAAATAACACTATTATAACTCTCCCTTTTACCACTAGTAAAAGCCTCATAAGAATGAAAACCCAAAAGAAACTTACTAGCCATTTTCATACTTCTAATATCAAGAACTCTATTATAATTATAAACATAACTATCAATAATTGGATCATATACACCCAAATTAATAACATACTCATATTCCTTCTTAATAGCGTCAAACCTAGCATGAAAATCATCACTAACAACCTCAACATAATTAACACATATACCACTATCAAGAAGTCTATTAAGTGCCTTAACTAAATTATCACACGGAATATCAATATCTAATTCAAAAGAAATACCTTGACTATAAGCATGAACACCCCTATCAGTCCTACCAGCACCCTTAACCTCAACAAAAGACTTATTCAAAATAGACAAACACCTTTCAAGCTCAGCTTGAACAGTTTTATAATCATTCAATCTTTGAAAACCATAAAACTTACTACCATCATAACTAATACTAGCAAAATACCTCATCAAAACACACTCCTATATATATCTTTAAGAAGTTCCTTATTATCCAAAGTATAAGACAAATCAGCACCACACTCATTCGCCTTATCAATAAAATCATAAATAGCAGGTTTATCCATATACCCCTCCAAAATAACATCACTAACACTACCTTGAAACTTAATAATCCTATCACTACATACTATAACATGCTTACAACACTTATCCATAAACAAACAATCATTACTAATAATAATAAAATTAATTCCCAAAGAAGCATTTAAAAACTTCATTATCTTACTAATCTTACTCTTATATTTAGAATTAAAACCAACATCAAAATAATTAAAAACAATCAAACTCGGATTATATTTAAGAATAAATAACAATTTAAATAACTTTAACTCACAATAACTAAGATCATTAATTCTTTTATTTAAAAAATCTTTATCCAAATCAAGAATATTAAACAAATCAGAATCAAACCTAACATACTTCTTAACCTTATACCTACTATCAAATTCAAAACAAAGTAAATTATCAACTAAAATATTTAAATCATTAATATCACCACAAAACCCAATAAAACTATTATTAACAAAATAACCATTATTCGGATTACAACTATACATTACTTCCATAACTCACCAACCAAAGAACTAATATCAAAATACTTCTCCTTAAGTAAATCATAATAATTTAAATTAGAAGACAAATTAACAATAAAAGGTAAATTCATTCCAACTTTATTTAACAACTTATCATTAGATAAAACATTCAAAGTATCATCATACAAAACACACCTAAAATTATCAAGAACAACAACCTTAGAACCCAAAAGCAAATCCTCACTATTACTAGTAACATTTATAATAGAAATCTTATTCTCCTTGCTATACTTAACAACCTTAAGCTTTTCCTTATCATCCAAATAAGACAACATATCATCAATACCTAATACTCTAGGATTAATAATCAACAAAGACAATATCTTAACAAAAGCCTTCTGCCCTATTCTTAACTCACCAATCAACTTATCAACAATATCATCAAGTTCAAAAAAATTAATAAACTTCTTAACATTAGAATTAATCTTCCTATCATCATAACCTAAACATCTTTGATAAAACATAAGTTCATCCCTAACACTACTACAATTAAATATAAAATTATTTAAAACAGCCGCAACATTCTTCCTTAAAAAATCAATATCATACTCACCAACTTCCTTATCATCAATATAAACCAAATTAGATCCATTCTGATTAATCAAAGTCTTAAGCAAATAAGTCTTACCAGAAGAAACATTCCCAATAACATTAGTAAAAGGAACAAGTTCCATATCCAAATCATAATCCTTAAATTTAATTCTATTCATCATAAACCACCCTTGTCTTAAAAATTATTATAACATTAAGAACCTCAAATTAAAACAATTTTAAAAAAGAAAGTTATAAATTAACTTTCAATTCCTCCAAAGCCCTATCAAAAACAACATCACTAACATCATCATTAGATACATCAACACTAATATCAGGTTCCAAGCCAACCTCATCAATACAAACCCCATTCGGAGTTAACCACTTCGCACTAGTATACTTATACATAGTACCATCACTTAACTTATTAGTCTTTTGAACCTTCCCCTTTCCATAAGTAGTACTACCAACCAAAATTGCACCATAACTATCCCTTAAAGCAGCCGCTAAAATCTCACTAGCAGAAGCAGTACTACCATTAACCAATATATAAACCTTATAACTTCTAGACTCAGCAGTTTCATCCTTAGTAACACTAGTAACAGACTGTTCATTCAAAGAATAAATAACCTTCCCCTTCTCCAAAAATAACTCCGCAATTTTACTAGCAGAAGATAAATAACCACCCGTATTACCTCTTAAATCAATAATAAGCCCATTTATTCCTATACCCTCTAATTTATTCAAATGATATTCAAACTGTTCATAAACACTTTCATTAAACTTACTAACAGCAATATAACCAACACCATCATAAACTTCACTACTAACAGAAGGAATATATAAAGAATCACTCTTCAAATTAAACTCCAAAGAACTACCATCCCTATTAACAATCAACTTAACATCAGTACTATTCTTAATAATACTTGAAATATCAGTAGTGCTCTCATTACTTATTTCAGTATCATTAACATTAACAATAACATCACCAACAAGAAGACCAGCCTCCTCCGCAGGCGTATTCTCATAAACCTTATTTATAGTTACAATACCCTCTTCAGAAACACTAACACCAATACCAATACCAGTATACGTACCACTAAGAGAATTAGTTAAACTCTCAGTTTGCCCTTTATCCAAATAAGTAGTATAAGGATCCCCCAAATAACCAAACATACCACTAATACCAGCATCAACAAGTGCCCCTAAATCAACACTACTATAATAATTAGATTTAATCTCATTATAAGCCTTATTAAGTTCAGCAAGATACTCATCCCCATTAACACCATAAGAACAAGACTTACCATTATAAACTAAATAACCAGTACAAAAACTCATAACAAGAGAAGAAAACAAAGATATCATAATAACTTCCCATAAATCAAACTTAGCCTTATTAAATTTATTCTTCATAATATCAATCCCCATATATTAAAATAATAACATAAAACATAAAAAAAGAATATCCTAAATTCAAATATTTAACATAAAAAAAGAATGCATAACACATTCTATATAATATAAATTACAAAAGATAAAACAAAGAAAGCAATACCCAACACAAACGTAATTCTACTAATTAATAGTTCAGCACCTCTTTCTTTTTGATTAGAAAATAACTCACTATTACCACCAGTAATTATTTGACTAGCATCAGTTGCCTTATTACTTTGTAATAAAACTATTGCAATTAATAAAATTGATACAATTAATAACGCTGTTTCCATTTAAAACATCCATCTCCTTAACAATTAATAATTTAGCATAAAAATACCACTTTTGCAACAAAATTACACTACATATTCCAAGTTTTATTACCTAATTCCTCTTCAATCCTTAATAACTGATTATACTTAGCAATCCTCTCTCCCCTACACAAAGATCCAGTTTTAATATACCCCAAATTCAAACCAACAGCTAAATCAGAAATAAAAGTATCCTCAGTTTCACCACTCCTATGAGAAATAATCGTATTAAAACCATTATCCTTAGCACATTTAATAGTCTTAAGCATCTCAGTAACCGTACCAATCTGATTAGCCTTTAACAAAATAGAATTATTATACTTCTCATTAATACCTTTCTTTAAATAATCAATATTAGTAACAAAATAATCATCACCAACCAACATTACCCTATCACCAATCATTTCAGTTAAAGCCTTTATAGTATCAATATCATCCTCAGAAGCAGCATCCTCAATACTTATAATAGGATACTTATTAACAAGATCCAAATAATACTTAATAAGTTCATCCTTACTAATCTTATTCTTATTAACAGTATACATTTCACCATCATAAAACTCAGAAGCCGCCGCATCAATTGCTAAAAAAACATTTTCACCAGGAACATAACCTGCCTCCTCAATTGCCCTAACAATATAATCAAAAGCATCCTCTATCTTACTTAAATTAGGAGCAAAACCACCCTCATCACCAACAGATGTTGAAAATCCATCATTTTTTAACAATTCCTTTAATTTATGAAAAACCTCAGAACCACACCTTAACCTTTCCTTAAAAGAATCCTGTTTAGGAACAATCATAAACTCTTGAAACTCCAACCCGCTAGAAGCATGAACACCACCATTAATAATATTCATCATAGGATAAGGCAAACTATAAGGACCACTAAATAATTCATACAACTTCTTATTTCTTACCATAGCAATTCCCTTCATCACACACAAAGAAACGCTTAAAATCGCATTCGCACCCAAATTACTCTTATTAACAGTGCCATCCAACTTAATAAGAAGATTATCAATATCAACCTGATCTAACTCCTTACCAATCAAATTATCCCTTATAACCCCATTAACATTAACAACCGCCTTCATAACACCTTTACCATTATACCTTAAATCATTATCCCTTAACTCCAAAGCCTCGTTAGATCCAGTAGAAGCACCAGAAGGAACACTAGCCCTAACACAACTACCATTTTCTAAATACAATTCAGACTCCACAGTCGGATTACCTCTACTATCAAGAATCTCCCTAGCCTTAACATCAATAATTTTCACATTATCCCTCCTATATAATTAAATTATAAACTTAATATAATTTCACTTCAATTAGTTTGTTAACAACTTTACATTTTTAAACAATTAATAAATATTTATGATATACTAATGATATAGAGGTGTTCCTATGAAAATAGTAAGTTTAAATAACAATGAATTTGAAGAATTTGCTAACAGTCATACATTAAGAAATTACTGTCAAACATTAAATTATGCAAAAGTCATGGTAGATAAAGGATATTCACATGAATTCATTGGATACAAAGACGATAGTAATAATATAGTAGGTGCATCACTTATTCTCAAAAAAAAGATAGGAACATTTGCAAAATTTGTCTACGCACCAAAAGGAGTATTAATAGATTACTACGACACAGAACTAGTTAAAAAATTCATGAAAGACCTTTGCTCATACTACAAAAAAAGAGGATATTCTTTCTTAAAAATAAATCCAGAAATAATCATAGGTGAAATAAAAAAAGAAACATTCAATACAACATATAATCAAAACGTTAATATAATAGATACATTAAAAGATTTTGGTTTCAAAAGAAGAAGAGAAATATATCCCTTAGATTTTCTATACCCAAGAATAAACCCATATATAAACCTTAAAAAATACGAAGAAACCTTAGAAATAAGCGATATTAACGAAACAGCAAACAGAAACGGATTTAGCATAGAAATAGGCACAAAAAAAGACCTAGATACCCTAAACGAATTTATAAACAACAAATACAATAACGATATAAACTACTACAAAAGCATACTAAACAACTTTGGAAACAATGCAGAACTAGTTTTACTTAAAATAAATTACGAAGAATGCTTAATAAACGCTAGAGAAAGATACCACAAGGAACTAGAAAACAACAACTACTATAACGAACTAATCCAAAACGATAACAGCGAAGCAAGCATCCTAGGAAAAATGCAATCAGACAAAGATCTACTAAAATACAAAGACGAAGTAGTACACGCAACAGAAGGACTAAAATACAATAAAATAAAATACGTCGGCGGAGCAATCATAATTAAATACCAAAACAGAATAAGCATAATTGCCGACGGATTCGAAGAAAACGTCCTATATACAAAAGAATATCTATATAACTATCTAATTAATAAATACAAAGACAATTACGAATTCATAGACCTAAACGGACTAGCAAGCGACAACAAAGAAACATCAAAATACTACGACTTCAACAAAACAAAACTACAATTCAACCCAACAATATACGAATTCATAGGAGAATTTGATATAGTACTAAACGAAATACTATTCAAAAAAATACAATCAAAAGGACTACTATCAAAAGAATTCCCACCATCACACAAACTATAAACCACAAAAAAGGATCATATGATCCTTTTTTAGTAATTTTCAGCCTTTAATTCCATATAACTTTGAGGATGATTACATACAGGACATACCATAGGAGCATCAGTTCCATAAGTAATATGACCACAATTACGACAAATCCATACCTTTTCCTCACCTCTTTGGAAAACTAAATTATCATTAATATTACCAACTAATTTCAAATACCTTTCCTCATGATGTTTTTCAATCGCACCAACACCATCAAACAACTCAGCAATACGATCAAACCCCTCTTCCCTTGCTACCTCAGCAAATTCCTTATACATTTCAGTCCACTCATAATTCTCACCACTAGCTGCATCCTGTAAATTCTCTAAAGTAGAAGGTACCTTACCACCATGTAATTCCTTAAACCACATTTTAGCATGCTCTTTTTCATTATTAGCAGTTTCCTCAAATATAGCAGCAATCTGTTCATAACCTTCCTTCTTAGCCTTAGAAGCATAATAAGTATATTTATTTCTAGCTTGACTCTCACCTGCAAATGCAGCCATTAAATTCTTTTCAGTCTTACTTCCTTTTAATTCCATTTTCAATTCCTTCTTTCCAGAAGATATTATACCATTTAAATATATTTACATGCAAGAGGCATATAATTTATTATGAATAATAATCAAGAAAACAAAAACTCCAGAATAGATACACTAAGCGCAATGATTATCGGATTCGCATTAACATATCCATTCAATTCATATGAACAAAACGCATTAGGAAACTGGTTCATGCTCCTAGGACAAATCCTAGAAACAAACGCAACATTCCTTCAACTATACCAATACAATAACCAAAAAGGAAACAATAACGGAATAGACCTAGATAAATTAAACAAAGCAATAAACATAATGAAAGAAGAAATAGACAAACTAATAATAAACGAAAAAAAGTAAGTACTATCTACTTACTCTAAAACGATCCTTAGGATCAAGAATCTTCTTTCTCAATCTAATAACATCAGGAGTTATTTCAACATACTCATCATCAGCAATAAACTCCAAAGACTCCTCTAAACTAAAAGTTTTAGGAGGAACTAAATTAATAGCCTCATCACTAGACTTACTTCTAGTATTAGACATCTCCTTATTCTTACAAGGATTAACATTCAAATCATTATCCCTATTATTAATACCAATAATCATACCAATATAAACATCAGTAGCAGGCCCAATAAGAAGAGTACCTCTTTCTTGAAGATTAAATAACGAATACCCTAAACTCTTACCAGTTTCCATAGAAACAAGAACACCATTCTTCCTAGATTGAATTAAACCAGCATAAGGCTTATAATCATTAAAAGATCTAACCATTATACCCTCACCCTTAGTATCAGTAATAAAAGCACTTCTATAACCAAGCAAACCTCTAGTAGGAGCCTCAAATTCCAAATGAGTATAATTATCCTCAGTTTCCATTTTCAAAAGCATACCCTTTCTCTCTTGCAAAGCATTAATAACAGTACTAGCATACTCACTAGGAACATTCACAATAACATTTTCAAAAGGTTCAGACTTAACCCCATCAATATCCTTAAATAAAACCTCAGGTTTAGAAACACACAACTCATAACCTTCCCTTCTCATATTCTCAAGAAGAATAGATAAATGAAGTTCACCCCTACCACTAACCTTAAAACCATCAGCACCAGGTAACTCCTCAACCTCTAATCCAACATTAGTCTCAAGTTCCCTTTCCAATCTCTCTTTAATATGTCTAGTAGTTAAAAACTTACCACTTTGACCAGCAAAAGGACCATTATTAACCAAAAAATTCATAGACAAAGTAGGTTTCTCAATCAAAATAGCAGGTAAAGGATCAATACAATTAAGCTCATTAACAGTATCACCAATAGATATATGAGAACAACCAGCAATAGTAACAATATCACCATAATAAGCCTCTTGTTTTTCTTGCTTTCTTATCCCCTCATTAACAAACAACTTAGTAATTTTAAAATTAGTAACAGTACCATCATTCTTAACCAAAGAAACACTCTCACCACTTCTAATCTTACCCTTAGTAATTCTTCCAATACCAAGTCTTCCAATATACTCATCATAAGCTAAATTAGAAATTTGCAACTGCAAACTATCATCAAGACTACCCTCATAAGGTTTACATTGCTTTAAAATAGTCTCAAGCAAAGGTTCAATACTATTACTATCCTCATCCAAACTATACTTAGCAATACCTTCCCTAGCAATACCATAAATAATAGGAAAATCAAGTTGCTCATCACTAGCATCCAACTCACAAAACAAATCAAAAGTCATATTAACAACTTCCTCAGCCCTAGCATCCTTCTTATCAATCTTATTAATAAACAAAATAGGTTTTAAATTATTCTCAAGAGCCTTCTTCAAAACAAATCTAGTTTGAGGCATAGGCCCCTCAGCAGAATCAACAAGCAAAATAACAGTATCAACTGTCTTCATAATACGCTCAACTTCAGAAGAAAAATCAGCATGACCAGGAGTATCAACAATATTAATCTTATAATCCTTATATCTTATAGAACAATTCTTAGAATAAATAGTAATACCTCTTTCCTTCTCTAAATCATTACTATCCATAACCCTTTCATCAACTTGTTCCCTCTCACCAAATACACCATTCTGCTCAAGCAGAGCATCAACCAGAGTACTCTTACCAGCATCAACATGTGCAACAACAGCAATATTAATAATTTTATCCATATCTCTCACTTCTTTCAAACTCAGTTGATAATACTACAAAATCTGAAAAAAATCAACTAAAACTTTGACATTTTGTTCGCAAAACCAACAAAGAATAAAATTATTTTTAATAATATCTTTTATAATATGTTATACTTTATATAGGTGATTCAAATGAAAAATTTATATAACAAATACAAATACATACTATTTACACTAATAGGAGCAATATCAATAATAACAATAATATACTATCTAAATAATATTACTCCCTTAGGAAACAACAGCCTCCTAGCAGTAGATTTCTACCACCAATACGGCCCAATGCTGGGAGAACTATACGATAGAGTTAAAAACGGTTCAAACTTAATCTACTCATTTAACATGGGAATGGGACTACCATTCTTCAGAAATTACTTCAACTACCTATCAAGTCTATTTAACATAATCATATTTCTAGTTAATAGAAAAGACCTACTAACAAGCTATTCATTCATAATTGCAATAAAAACAATCACAAGCGCCTGCACAATGTATTACTACCTATCAAAAAAATTTAACAAAAACAACTTTCCCCTATGTGCATTAAGCATACTATACGCATTCAATAGCTACTTCATAGCATACTACTGGAACATCATGTGGTTAGACGGACTAGTCTACCTCCCACTAATAACACTAGGAATAGAAAAAATAATAAACCAAAACAAAGGACTATTATATATAATTGCCCTAGCACTAATGCTATATTCAAACTACTTCATAGGATACATGATATGCATCTTTAGTGTACTTTACTTCATCATATACCTATTTATAAAAGGAAAAACAAACATCAAAAACTACATACACACCACCCTTATATTTACAACATGCTCATTATTATCCGGCTGCCTAGCAGCAGTATGCTTAATACCAACATTCACCTCAATGACAAGCATAAGCGCAACAGGAGATGCATGGCCAACAAGCCAATACTACAACTTCACCCTCATAGAATTCATATACAATCACTTAAGCGCAGTAGACGTTACCGTATTTAAAAGCGACATCATAAACGCCCCAAACATCTCATCAAGCATTATAGTTATTCCCCTGCTAATACTCTTCCTTACCAACAAAAAAATAAACATTAAAACCAAAATAGGCTATACACTACTACTTACTCTACTCATACTAAGTTTCTTCTGGGCACCACTAGACTTCATATGGCACGCATTCCACGTACCAAACGACTTACCCTACAGATATAGTTTCCTTTACCCTTTTATAATGATAATCATAAGTGCTTACAGTATTGATAAAATAAAAGATTCAAACGATATAACAGTCCTAATAACATTTATAATAAGCATGATATTTGTAGGTTCTGTTTGTTTTATAGAACAATACCTAATAAAAGATAAAATAGTTATACTAAACTTCATCGTACTTATCATATGGTATCTAATATACGTAATATATAAATATTTTAATAAAAAAAATTACATATCATTCATATCAATCATACTAGTAATTATAGAATGCACAATAAGCATAAACAACAATTGGAATATAGATCAAAACATGAATAACTTCTACTCAGATTATGATAACATCCAAAGCAACCTAACATACATCAAAAACAATGATCAAGACAAATTCTACCGAATAGAAAAATACGATATGAACACATTCAACGACCCATCCTGGTATAATTACTACGGAACAATCGCATTCAGTTCCATGGAATACGAAAACTTCGCAAAACTACAATACAACCTAGGAATGCCAGGAAACGAAATAAATAGCTTCTATTACACAAACAACACACCAATTTACAATATAATGTTTAATCTAAAATACATAATAGGAGATATAAACGACAATCACTATACCCTTTACTACAGCGATGCAATAAATAACAACTACATATACAAATCAAATTATTCATCATCTCTAATGTTTGGAATAAATAATAATATTACAAATTGGAACTATACAACCAACAACGCAATAGAAATACAAAACGACTTCATTTACAAAGCATACAACATAGACAACATACTAAAAAAAATAACCATTATAAACGATAAAATACTTACAAACAAAAAAGATATAGTACATAAATACAAAATAGATTCAACAAGCGGTTACATATACTTTACAAACAATATTAATTCCTTATTAATAAATGGTACACTAT
The DNA here is from genome assembly GCA_964612605.1 of uncultured Clostridium sp. Classification (GTDB taxonomy): domain Bacteria; phylum Bacillota_I; class Bacilli_A; order RF39; family UBA660; genus CAG-533. The sequence continues at coordinate 22,540 of CAZTEJ010000001.1, forward strand.
ACATAAAAGACAATTACGACTACAACATATCAGGAAATGATTACAACTACTACAACATAGTTAAAATAAGTGAAAATAGAATAATAAGATTTCAAGATACAAACGAAATATATATTAGTTACGAATACGAAAACAACAACAACTTAGAAGCATACGAAATAGATAATACCAAAATAAATATCCTTAACAATTACATAGACAATAATAAAGTTACAATAGAAGAATTTAAAGAATATTATATAAAAGGAAATTATAATGGAAACACCAATTTTATATATACATCTATTCCATATGATAAAAATTGGAAAGTATACATAGACGGAAAACAAGTAAAAACAACAACAATCGGAAACTCCTTACTAGGATTCAACATAACACCAGGAAACCACGAAATAATCTTAAAATACGAAGTACCATACCTAAAAACAAGTATATGCATATCAACAATAACAATACTAGGACTAATAATATTTTATAATAGAAAAAAATTGATTAAACAATAATCAATTTTTTTATGAAAGAACATAAGGATCATCACTAGTTCCACTACCAGAAACAAACGAAACATTAGAATTTAAATACACAGTAGGAAAAATTCCATACGCATAATTACTACCATTCCAATTCTGATTAAAACCTCTAGAATCCAAATAAACAACCCCATTACTATAATCAGAATCAGTAGTAAGAGTCCACCAAATATAATAATTCCTATCAGAAGTACCATAACCACTAGGAACAAAATTTAACCAATTATTCTTAGTACAATCACTATTACCATAGAAATATTGAGTTTCCCCATCAGGTTCATGACTCTTCCATTCTTTATATAAATTTTTCCAACAAGAAGAATCAGAAGAAGCATAAGCATAATCAGAATAATACATAAGAGCAACCTTACCATTCCAAGTAGCAGTTCTATTTATCTTATCACCAGTATATACCTTAGTTCCCCTTTCAGCATTATAAACCTCTAAAGCACTCAGCTTCTCAGCATCATATGCAGAATCAGACGAATAAGCTCCCGTATTCCATACAACATTTGCAACCAATTCTTGTGAATCAGCAAACAAAACATAATTTCTATTAAACTTAGTATTCTTTTTCAAACTACCAGCATCATACCAATAAGGATCAGATGATAAACTAGTATTTAAATAATCTCCATTTAATTCATTCATTAATACCGAAGTATTCCAATCATTATAACCCCAACCACTATTAACAGAAGAGTTAGTAGAATTCCATGAAAAACTACCAATCGAATCATTTCTAATTAATTTAAGCTTCTTACTATGAGTACTTAACGCATTACCTTCATCATCTACATCATAAATATCAAAAATACCTATTATTCTCCAAGTTTCATTATTAAACGAAACATAATTACTAGGATTACTACCAATATATCTTACATTAGAATCACCAGTCTCATCAACAGTTAAATCAGAAGAAGATAAAGAAGATAAATACTCAACAGCCGAAGGATTAGATTTAAACCAAATCTTAACTTTACTAGGTATATTATTAACACTAAGATTCCAAGTATTAGTAACCGAATTACAACTAACTACAACACTACTATCACTTGTTTCAACTCCATTAACATAAGTTTTATAAGAAGTAGAATAATTACAACTAGTTGGAAACTTATCCTGCTCTACACCATCAACATATGCAACAAAATCAATATCTTTATGATAATTTTCTATCTGATTAACCAAAGCAAGTTCATTCCAAGAATACCCAGCATTCAAATTTAACTTAATATAATAATCAGTATCAGTCCTATTATTAGATAACAAAACAATAGAAACATTATCATCATTAATCAAAGTATCAGTAACCTTACCATTAGAATCAACATGAATACCAAATACAACATCATCAGGTAACTTATCTAAAGTACTTGAACAACTACTATCACTACATACCTCATATATTAACTCATACTTAACATCCATACTATTTAAATTAGTAAGAACAACACTAAAACTCTCAAAAGTATTTGCTTTTAACTTAAGTATCCTATCATCACTTTCACCACTATTAGTAGTCATATTAAAACTTAAACCATTAACTTTTATATTAGCAATATTTCCTTCTTTACTATTAGTAAACATAGACAAAGAGTACGATAAAGTACATACAAATAATACCCCAATTGCAATAATAAATATTACTTTACTCTTCTTATCCTTTTTAACTATATCTATAAAATCTTTCATAACTTATAATTTCACCTATCTTATAGTAAAATTTTACCATAACCCTAAGTCAAATGCAAGATAGTGTTTCCAAAGTCGGGGATTTACAATTTTATATCTACTTTTAATAAAATACATAAAAAAAGTAAATAACCTTTTAGTTCTTACTTTATAATTAAGTTGCTAATTAATTATAAAGAAGGTTATCTATATGAATATTATATCCATTATTGAAAATTTTTCAAGAATATAAACAATTATTTCTATTATTTAAGCAATTTTATTATTCAGTATCTTCTAAAAAGAAATTAACTAATTTTTCATAATTATCTTGACTATTTAAACAAGTATCAATTAAATAACCTTTTACATTATTATTTTGATATTCTTTTATTCCTCTTATATAAAAATCTCTATTTCTATCTTCTATAAAAAATGGCATTATATCATTGTATAAACATTCTCTAAACATTATCATTCTTCCCACACGACCATTTCCATCACTAAATGGTTTCTGCTATGCTTTTTAATTTTATAATAATTTTAACCACAAAAAAAGAGGTAAGGACATTTATTTCCTTACCATTTTTATAATCAATTTTTTTAATATAACTTAATATTATCCCAACGTGTAGTGCCATTAGCATAATTTTTATTTACTTGGTCTCTTACTTGATTATAATCATAACCTAAAGTTTCAATCTTTTTTTGTCTTTCAGGTTGATTACCAAAATCACCTCTAATAGTTCTTTTAACAATTGTCAACAAATCTTCTTTTGATTGACTTGGTGTTGCTACTAATTTTATATCTGTTTCATTCATCCAACCTAAGTCTCCTGTTGTATTATAAGGATGAGCAGTATTTTTAGCAACTCTTGTTATTATTGTTTCTCTATTAGATACTGAACCATTTGGAGCAGATGCAGTGCTACTAATATATAAAGCACCATTAATTATTACTTCATCTCCCACCTTGAACTTACCTGTATAACCATTTGAAGTATCTTGATTATTGTTTGATGGTGTTGATGGCGTTGATGGTGTAGGAGATGGTGTCGAACTAACATAATCAATGAATTTTAATTTTCCGTGACTAGTCCATGTTCTAGTATTATAACCACTCTTTTTACCAATATTACCTATTGCAGTAATTTGAACACCATCTTTCCAAATTGGAGTACATTCAACTGCAAGACCATTACCTATAGCAATTCCAACATGACCATTCATCCAAACAATTTCACCAATTTCTATATTGCTAAAATCTTTTGAGACATTGGTGCAATAATCCATAATTTGATTTGCACTCTTATCAGGAACTCCGTTAGAATTATAAATTGCACCACCATAGGTTTTATTTACATCACCATTCCATCCCCATAAAATACCTTTAATTAAGCATACACAGTCAAAACCAAAAGTATCAGCACTAGCATTTTTAATTTTATTAGTTCTAGAACTTTGTTTATTGTATGAATTATTATTACAATATCTATTCTTATTAGTATTATTCATAGGTGAACCAAAACAACCCATTATATAAAGTGTTTTGTATTTAGTAGCAATATCTTTTGCAATTTTTACAAACTCAACATTAGTCATTACTTTTCCCATTATTGAACCTCCTCCTCTTTTTCTTCATACACTTCTGCAGTATCACCAACTACTTCTATGTATTCTTCTTCAATGATTTCTTCTGTTTCAATTATTTCTTTCTTTTCTTCCATTTTTATCTAACCTCCTTTGAAGAAAATATATATAAAAAAGAGAACATTTTATTTGTCCTCTCCTTTACCATTATTAAAATTACTTAATCCATTAGAACCTAAACTGATAGAAATGGATGTTAAAAGATATAAAAATATATCAATAAAATTAAAACTATTCATAACAATATTTGTTATAATTAAAAGAATAAACGATATAAAAAAACTCCAATATTTTGTTGGAATTTCTTTTATAAATTTTAATTCTTTTGTAAATTCTACTACCATAAAAACAATGGATATAAAACTTGCATAGGTTGTTAATACATCCCAAGTTAAAAAATTTTCCATCATATTTTCCCTTCTTTCTTTAATTTTTCTACTTTATGGTCAATATAACTATTGCCACCAAGTTCATGGTATCTTTTGTAAGTTTCATAAAACCTTTCCCATTCCACCTCATCAATTTTACTTCCTTGGTCAACATCACTTAAAAATCTAACTAAAAAATTTTTATCAGTTCCTATTTCTAAATCATTTATTCTGTTGGAAATGGGACTTATTTCTTCTTTAAATGTGGTTTTCATCCACTTTTTTAGTCTTACCGATAAATATTCTATTGAACCAATTAAAGCAACCAAAAAAGCCAGTAATTTGCTAATCTGACCTAATGTAATACCTTCCAATTCATCTTCCTCCTTTTTTAATTACTAAAAAAGACAACTTTAAATTGTTGCCTTATTCTATATACATTTATCTAATGTGAATTTTTTGGATTATTATTAATAAATAAATCATCAAATAATTTATCTAAACTTCTTAAACTTTTATGGCAGTCATATTTCTTAATATTACCTTTCCAAGATTTGTACTGTTCTTCTATGTCGTGAAATTCAATTAAACCTTTATCCAATAAATTTTTAAATCTTTTTAATTTTCTTCTCTCTCTAATAAAATTATTTTTTACAGGTATTCTTACTAAATGCCCTGTATCTGTTAATCTATATTTTATTTTTAGAAAAGTAAAACCTTTATCTAATCTAAATAACTGTGTTTTTTTATGATTAATGAAAATTCCCTGTTTTTCACAAATCTTGTTAATCTCATCTAATAAAGATTTTAATTCTTCTTTACTATTTCCGATAATATATGTATCATCCATATATCTACCATAAAATTTAATTCCTTTAACTATTTTGCAATAATTATCCATTTTACTAGGATAATAAATTCCTGATATTTGAGATATTTGACTGCCTATCCCTAATGATTTATGCATTATTTTTTCGCCTGTCTTTTCTGTATTTGCTTTTGCATAAACAAGTGAGTCAAATAATTCATTTTCTTTTATATCATAATTGGATATATCAACAGAAAAACTATCAACTAAATGACTAATTAAATTAATAATATCTTCATCATCAATAATTTCTCTATACATATCCATCAAAGGTTTATGAAGTATATTATCATAAAACTTACTAAAATCAATAATGAGTGCATATCCTTTATTTCCATATTTTCTATAATATTTATGTAAATGATTTTCTATTCTTCTTCTAGCAAAATCAATTCCTTTGTTCTTCACACTTGCACCATTATCATGTATTAAATATGGTTCAACTATGGGATTTAAAGAGTCACACAAAGCCCTTTGTACAACTCTATCATAGAAACTTATGGAGCGAACATATCTATCTTTTCCTCTTTCTTTAAGATAAAAGCAATAAAAATCTTGTTGTTTATATGTCTTTTCTCTTAATTCTAATTGAGTATGTCTAATATTTTTTAAAAAATTTGCTTCATATTGCTGAACACTATTTTTCCAATTACAACCTTTTTTGGCTTCGTAAAAACTATTCATTAAAACATTGGCATTACTTATTTTATTTAACATATTTTGTTCCTAACTCTAATTGACTTATCAAAGAGTATCAAAATATCTATTTGCCTTTCGGACAGGATAAAGTTTCCTTTTAATTCTTGCAACGGTACTTAACCTAATCATTGTGCAAGTTAAAATCAGGGGCGAACACCACCAGTAGCAGAAGCATTGTTGTTGTTGCTATTACCATTGTTGTTGACATTAGCGAAAGCAGACGCCCAGAAAATACAAACTTTACCCTTTTTCTTTTTCTAATTCTTTAAATATTTTATTATCTGATTTTCGCCAACCTTTTAATAATAAAATTTCTTTTTCAATTATATCAACATATACCATGTATTTTTCCACATTCGGATGACATACACAAATTATATATTGCATTTCTTGAAGTAAATTTTCACAATTACAAATTGCTTGTGTTTGATAGTTTCTTCGCATATAGTATTCTTCTTTATTAGTTATATGAATTGTATTTGCAGAACAAATATTTTTCATTAAATCCCTTAATAAATCCATAAAGTAATCTCTTTCTTTATCTATTAGCCATGTTGGAAAATTATCTATAAAACTATTTTTCATATCATAAGCAGACAAGATTTGTTCAATTTCTGATACATCTTCATCCGTTATATCATATACTTCTTTTGCAAATTCTAAATTTCTTCTTCTTGATTTTATACCAAAATCTTTCAAAAGAAATTCAGTTATCATAAGTCTTAATTTTATTGCATTATGATAAAATTCCATTTTCGATATGTTTCTTTTTCTTTTCAATACACTCATTATCAATCCCTCCTCGACATCTTTAACCCACCCCACAAGGGGGTGTGATTAAAGATTAATCGATATAAAAGCAGGGGCGAACACCACCAGTAGCAGAAGCACTGCCGCTGTGGCTACTACCATCGTAGTCGACATAAGCGAAAGCAGACGCCGTTGTAATACTTCTTAACCAGTACCAATATGACCTATTAGTAATATATTCAGGTGCTAATCTAAATAGTGGTAATTGGCAATTATCACTACCAATATCATATCCACTAGATGACCATGCAATTGAACCATATACTTGCACTTCATTCATCAAGTCCAACTTTCTACTTTGCCATGCCCATGCATTAGAGCAACCACTATTTGTTCCAAATCTATTATAACCTGATGAATTGATACCAGTTGTAAGTAAATTTCTTATTTCAAGAACATGAGTACCAAAAACAGGTGTTATATAAGTGTCTAAAACACTTGGCAATGTTGTAGTATACATAGCACTTGCAACATAACCACCAACAGTAGTATTTGTATCATTCATTTGTGCTGTTGCTAGATGTTTGTCAGGAACAATTATCGCATGATGCTTCGTTAATTCGGTGTCCCCCTTATGTAAGTATACATCAAAACCTGCAATTCGCCAAGTTATTGAGTTCTTAATTATATAATCCCCAACAAATAAATCATCAAAACTACCACTTGAAATTCGTGTAAATAAAGTACCATCATCTAAATAACTTGTAATGTCTTTACCTCTAAAAACAGAATTGTGATAACCAGCAACTGCTTTATTGGTTAAATCATCAAATTTGCCACCTGTGGCAACTGTTTTTATGTTGTCTAGTATATTCTTATATGCAGTAGTAAATGAAGCAGTAATGCTATCTAAAATGGATTTGTTGCTGTGTGAGTGCCTATTTGTTGTATTACTATCTAAATTACTTTTATCAGTAGTTGTAAAACTTGCAGTTGTTCCATCCAAAATTGATTTATTTGAATGAGTATGTCTATTAGTAGTATTCGCATCAACTTTACTTTTATAATCATTTGTAAAGTCATTTGTACTTAATCCCTTACCTGTCTGTTTTTCTTGATATACACCACTTTTAACATTAAAAGTAAGTTTTCCATTTACTGTTTTTAATTCTAATGTTGTACCATCTGCATAATATTCATTAACTAACTCTGCAACAGGTATTTTAATAGTATCACTATTTGCTAAAACTAATACTAAACTTTCGGTAGAACTATCATAATGACCACTTTTAATTAATAACTCTAATGGCAAATCAATTTGAACAGTGGAATTATCTTTTCTAGTAAAAGTCAATACACCATTTGATGCATTATAAGATACATCTTTAAATACATCATCTAATGTTGATAATGTTTCGTTTATTTCATCTTTTAAAGTGATAACATCATTGATTAAACTATCTAATATTTGATAATTTTCTTCTTTTACTATTTCATCATCCATATCAATTTGACCATCTACTATTGTTATATTCCCTTTTGCAGTATTTGTTAATCTACTATCACTACCATATAATGCAACACTAAATAAGTATTTTCCAACTTCATTAAAAGCCATATTCTTTTCAAAAGTCACTTTATTATCATTTATTTCACTTGAAAAATGCAAACCACTTGGTTTTACCATATAAAATATTGCTTTTGAAAAATCATTTTTACTTAATTGAAAATTAAATTCAATTGAATTATAGTCACCTTTTACAATTTTTATTTCATCTGATGTTATACTATCACTTTTTTCAAAATTAACTAAAATATCAAATTTTTTATTTTCCATATCTCATTCCTCCTTTAAGCACTCCTTTTCCAATAATAAATCGTTTCATTATTTATCGTTTGACTAGTCAATAATACCCAAGTTCCACTTACATATGTTGATGGATTTGTATTTGCTGATGTAATTATAATTGAATTAATTGGATGTAAATTATCAAAGTCACATCCATTGACTTCAAATGAATTTTCTTTTGTTGGAAAGCAGTTTATTCCAACAGACTTTAAAAGAACATCTATAAACATAATAGGTGTTCCTTTTGCTATAACTAAATTATAAGTAGTCGTTCCAAATTTATCCTGAATTACGAATTGAAAATTATAAGCATATAACTTATTTATTGAAATTTCATATTCGGTATTGTTTGAAATTGATACATAAGAATTATAATCACTATCTGATGTCTTTTTATAACGATATTTTATTGATTGTATTGCATTTTTGCTATTTACACTTGAAATAGAAACTTGAACTTTTATTTTTGTATTATCTTCGTAGTTGTTTAATCTCCTTGCACTAATAACTGCTGATGGCAATATCCAATCAAATATTGTAATCGTTTTAGAAATAGTCGTGCTATTTCCTCGACTATCTATTGCTTTTATGCTAACTACTGAATTTGAACCTATATTAACAGTTCCATAATTTATTGTTGATGCTCCTGTTTTATTTTGAGTAGCCCCATTAAATGTAACTTCATATTTTGATATACTTGCACCCTTTTTTGCTTTTGCACCAGTAAATGATACTTGCAAATTAGAGTTATTTCTAACTATGTGTTGATTATTACCAGTTATATCAACTATTGAACTATTAGTATCTTGATAAGATATTTGAGAATTAGTAAAAATTGGATTTCCATTTACAATTGTTAGGGTCTTATCAAGAGTTGAATAAAAAGTTGTATCTCCTATAACTGTTCTAACATAAAATTTAACAGTTCTTGAATTTGAAGTTGTTGTTGCATTTCTCAATGTATTTCTTTCATTCTCAGTCAAGTTAAAAGTATAAGATGACCCTGTTTTAGAAATCGCTCTATAAGGTACATCATCATTTGAACCCGTAAGTGAAATACAAGCATCTAATGAATTTACGGAATCTCCTGCACTATTTGAATAATTAATAGTGGGATTCTGTTCATCATTAAAATCTGTTGCACTTGTCAAATTGGCTTGTCTAGGAATTTTTGAACATACCATATCAACACTATTCGCTTGATAAAAACTAGGATTATCCCATCTGCTAGCAACTCCATTACCATAATAGAATAATTGTTTTACATAGGCTGATAAAGTTAATGAGCCATCGGAATTATTATCAAATGTCGATGTTCCAGATGCTAATTCCCATCCTTCCGACCAATTTGATTTTTCTGGTTTTCCATCATATAAAACTTTTCCTCCTAATGTGACATATGCTCTATATAGTGTTGACCATGAGTTGTGACAGGTTATTTTCCACTTTACTGTTGTTTGATTAGTTGCTCCATTTGTTTGTGTAATATCAGTAACAGTTAATTTAATATATGATTTTTGACCACTATGTGGCTCTGAATAGTTTGATAACGAACTAGGACTAATACTTGCCATAACTCACCTCCTAAACCAAAGCAACATATCCAATACCATCATTTACAATCGTTCCATTTTCAACAATAGTTATTGGTATTTCTCTTAATTTGCTTGCAATTGTTATTTCTTCTTCAACAACTGATTTTCTTTGATGAAATTCATCTCCATCAACCCAATAAGTTTTTACATTCTGTGCATTATATCCTGCAAAACCTACTTCAGGATTAATTTTAATATACGAATTATTATCATTAAAAAATGTTAAACCAGTCTTATCAAATTTTGAAATCAATCTATTTGCTTCGTCATATAATTCTAAAACACCTGCTTCATTTAAATTTGAACCAAGTTTTAAAGTTCCACCTTTAATCATGTCAGCGATTAAATTTATTACATTTATATTTTGCATATTTAATATTCCATCTATTGTCCAAGCAGATTTAAAAGTACCATTAATACCACTTTGACTAAATCCGATACCTGCACTATTTATCCTAATAACATTTTTTGCATCTTCTTTTGGCAATTTATCTACTATCAATATTTGATTATAATCATCATTTATTACATATGAACTACCCATTGCAGATGTTATCTTATTTGTTGCTTCTTCTAATTCAGTTTGAAGTTTTGTAATATTATTAGTTGTAGTTTTTTCTATTTCATCTGTAATATTAGATGTAATATTTGTAACTAAATTTTTTAATTTACTTTTAAAGTTTCCAAATTGAATTTTGGTATAACTTTTTTTGATACAATCATATTCAATGGATATTACATTAGTTTTAATATCTATATTACATTTTGGATGCTTAACATATATTACATCACCAACATCAGAAATATCTTTTAAATATGCATTTACTGAATAATTAATTTTTGGCAATTTGTTATCTTCTAAATAATTTAATGCTTGATTTCTTAAATTTTCAATTAAAGCATTCTTATATTCTTCTTCGTTTAATACACCATCCTCGTTTTTGAAATCATCTTCTGATATATCATCTTGTGAAAAAGAAATTTTTTTTGACATTGGAATATCATACAACTTATCACTAATTTCAAGGTATTTTTCGGGTAATGTTAAACCATCTTTTCCAACGGGTAATATTTTAGTTAAAACATCATCCCAATTTTCCGATGCTTTTATTTCTTTTATATTTTTAGCATATGCTATAACAACTCCCCTATCTTCGCCAATTGTACTTCTAACCTCAATATTGTAATTGTCTCTTATTAAATGCCCATTGTATCTATCAACACAAACAGCAATTGCTTCTTCTAATGAATGTCTGACACATCTATATGATGCAATTGTTGATATATCAGATATAAAAGTAAATGGTGTTTTAATATCACAAGCATTGTTTAAATGGTCTAATGCATCATTGCAATTCTTGTCAACTACATAAGAGTCATAAATCAAATAATTCTTTGTATCAAAATATAAATGATATCCTTTACAGTTTAATGTTTTATTTTTAATTATTGGATTAGTAAGTCTAAATCCTTGATATCCCCATGGCGTTGGCACTCTAATTATCATATTTGCTTGATAATATTCTATATTATCAATAGTATCTTGTAAATCAATATAATATTCTCCGTTATCTTCTTTGGTAATAATTGCTTGCAAGGGTTTTAATATTTTTATGCCATTATTATCAAATTTTTTTTCGGTTGATGGATAAACACTTATCATTATAACCACCTACTTTGTGCATCAATTTTAATTTTTGATAAATTACCATTCCACGTAATTATATTTATTCCACTTTTTAAAGTAGGGAAATCGCCATTCATCAATCTGTTTTTTAATTGACTATTTTTATATGCATTTTCTTCTAATGAATCAATAACTACAAATTCATCATCAATATCTATTTGAAAAATATAATTATTATTTATTTTAATTGATACTAGACCACTTCCATATAAAGTAATAATTGGTTTAGATATTTCTAATCCTTGATTAGCAACTTTTACTTCATTGCAATCAGCAACATCAAAAACAAATGGTGGTTCATTAACTTTGTATTTAAAAGGTTGAACATGAAATTTAACTTTTGCTTTTTTAAACCTTAAAAGTCTTTCATAATCTATCTGTTCCAATATTGTTGCTTTATAATATTTGTCTGATTCATTAGATAATATTAAATTACCAGAACCATTAAAATAATTTATTATTTTATCAATATCAAAATTTCTAGTTAAGCCAATAGAAAGAGTTTTGGTATAACTTTCATATCCAAGTTCATCAATAATATCACCATCTCTACCATCAATTTTTGTAATAACTGTTCTCATTTTAGGCTTTGTGATAGTTGGTAATTCGCTTATTAAAAGTCCTTCTATATCTTTACTACAAATACCTTTAAAAATAATATAATTCACGAATACACCACTTCCTCTATTGTATCAGTAATAAATGTTCCCATTTCTCTGCCATCCATAACCACTTTTACATCTTTTAATGCAACTTTAAATGCATCTATCACATTATCAATATTAGAAAAATTACCTAAAATATTACTAGATGTAATATTGGAATTAATACTTGTATCAAAATTATCTGGCAAAGCATTTGCCATTTCTTTTGCTACATCATTCATCGTATCACTAAATCCCTCTCCAACACCTAGTGCCATATTCTTACCAACTTCATCTCTAAATACTGTTGATGGAGAATGAATACCAAACACACCTTTAATGCCATTTAAAATTGAACTACCAAATCCTTTAATTTTATCCAAAACCCAATCTTTTGCATTATTAATACCATTCCATAATCCTTGAACAATATTTTTTCCAACATCTACCATTCCAGTTATACCACTTGTAATACCATCTTTAACTTTACCTAAAAGTTCTTTTCCAACATCAGATATTTTAGAAAAGTAATTTTTAATTCCTGATATTAGAGAACCAATAATTTGAGGGATTTTTGAAACCAATTGTGGTATTGCTTTTATTAAGCCTTCTGCCAACTTAACAATTAATGTAATTCCAGTTTCCATTAATTTAGGCAAATTATTAGTAATAGCAGTTATTAATTTATCAATTATTTCAGGAATTCTATCAATTAATTGAGGTAATGCCTCTAATAAGCCATCTGCTAACCCAATTAATAATTGAATACCTGCATCAATTATTAAATCAATATTGTCTAATAATGTATCAACAATGGTTAATACAACATCTATTATTTGTGGTATTAAAGTTGGCAATTCCTGTGCAATTCCTTGAACAAGTGAGCCTATCATTTGTATTCCCATTTTTACAATTTCAGGTAAATTTTGTAATAATGTTGATGTTAAAGTAGATACAATTTGCATAATTGCTGGTACTAATGATGGTAATGCATTAACAATTCCATCTGTTAATTTTGTTAAAATTTCCATTCCCAATGACAATATTTCTGGTAATTTGTCAGTAATTTTTTGTATTCCATTTTGCAATTCATCAGTAAGTGTTTGCATACCTTCTTCTATACTTAAATCACCAGTTATCATATTTTGCAAAGCAGTGCTAATATTTTGTATTTCTGGTAAGAAATCAGCAATAAATCCATTTTTTATATCAGAAAACAATGAACCAACACTTTTTTTCATATCATCTATATATGAGGTTGCAAGTTGTACTTTCCCTGCATTTGTTAATGCTAATGCTTCATTCATTCCACCTACTGATGCACCTACTACATCCATTATAACTTGTGCACGTTCGGCTTCTGTTCCAGTTTCCATTATTTTTTCTTGCACTTCATCAAAGCCATAACCTAACCTAGTTAAACCTGAATAATCACCATTTGCCAATGCTTTACCCAAAGTTGTTGCAATTCCTGTTGCTTGTTCCATAGATGCATTTACTCCATATTGTTGAGCAGTCATATCCAACATTGTATCTGTTAATGTTTCTAATGTATCAATTTCTTCGACATAAGTTGCTAATTCTTGAGCACCACTTAATATTGCTTCTTGCGATATAACTCCACTTTTTTCTTTTTGAGCAGTTAAGTCTATATATGCTTTAATTTGTTCTTCGGTTGCATCAGTTGTATTATTTAATACTGTTTCAACTTTTCTTTCTTGTTCCTCTAACTCATTAGCCATTTCAGACCATTCATTAAATGCACTTGCAACACTTTTTATTGCACTACCTAATGCTTTTATTCCACCAACAATTGCATCACTTATTAAATTTGCTTTGATAATATCGCCAAGTTTTAAAGTTTTTTCGCTGGAACTTTCTGATGAATTACCAATTTCTTCAATTGATTTTGCATCTTCCTCTGCAGAACTCTGCAATTTGTCTGCAGTATCAATAATTTTTTCTTTTAATGCTTTACCTAATTTTTCAGGATGCTTTACAGTATCAGCAATTGTATTCCCAAAGTTTTCAATATTTGATTTAGTGTTTTTTAAATTATCTTTTAGTTCATTTACTTTTACTGATAAATTTTCTTTTATTGCATTACCTAAATTACCAGTACCAGCAACAGATTTTAATATTTCAGCAGTAAACAATTTTAATGTATTTGAATTAGAATTAAAATTTTTTTCAGATGATTCTAATAAATCATTATTGCTATTTATTTCTTTTTTTAAATTACTACATTCAATATTTGCATTATTCATTGCAATTTTATAATCATTTATTTTTTTATTATTTGCATCATAATTTTTCTCTGCTTCTGCTAATTCAATAGATAATTGTTTTACTATTTTTTCTTGTTCTTTAATTTCTTGGGTTGTAGATGTAGTACTATTTTTCATTTCATCAAGTTTTTTCTTTTCACTATCTAATTCATCACTTTTATTTTGAATAGCAATACTTGATTTATTCTGTTGTTCAGTAAAATTTTTAATGGCAGTTGAGCATAAATCGATAGTTTTTTGTTCTTCTGTCAATTTATTCTTTAATGCATCGTTTTTCGTTCGTAAATCACCAACAGTTTTACCATTGTTTATAAATTCCGTACTTGCAAGTTTTATACCACTTGTTAATACCTTTAATTGATTATTACAATCTCGCAATGCTTTTTTATATGCATCTTCCCCAGTTAATTTTATTGTTCCACCAAAACTAGTAGCCATAAATTACACCTCCTTCTTTTAATCTGGCAAAAACTCCCCATCATGAGAGTTTAATTCTTCTAATTCTTTATAAGTAGTTTTACTTAATCTAAAATCATAATCTTTTTTATATTCATCATATAATTTCATAAATTTATAAAAAGTCATTCTACCTATTTCTTTATCAGAATAATGAAGTAAAGTATGACCTATAAAATAAATCCGTGAGAAGTCTATTTCATCATCATAGTTCTCACGGATTACACGTTTTTTCCATTATTATTAGTTTGCGTTGAAGCAACGGTCAAATCTAAAATGCTTTTTAATATTTTATCTTTTCCTACTTCGGTTATGATTCTACCTATTTGCCTCTCGTTTACAAATGCTTGTTTATCATTATCGTTTTTGTCTTCATTTTCGATGTCTATACCTTCGTTAATCATTAACATTAATCCTCTTTTTAAGTCTTTAATGTTAGGTTCTCCATCTTGTTTGTTATCTACACTATCGCCCCATTTTTGAAAAGAACCATATTCATCTTGCAAATCTTCTAATACATTAAGATTAAATACAATCGGATATTTCTTTTTAGATGTTTCTATATAAGCAATTTTATCATTCATATTTTTCCTCCCTTATAAACAAAAAAGAGGAATAGAGATTATTAATTCCCTATCCCTCGTTGCTTTCTTTTTTATTGGTATTTTTAATAATTTCTACAAATTCTTTCAATTCCTCAAATCTGTCTTTGTCAATTTCGATAACAGAATCAATTTTATTAAGAATTTTTGTCTTTTTATCAACAAAAGGACTAGTAACTTTTACTTTTATCATAATCTTTCTCCTACATAGTTGGAGTCAATAACTTATCTAAATATGACTCTGCTTCTGTTAATGAAGTAAAAGTTTTATGTTTCTCCCAGTCTCCTTCTACAAGACCATTAAACTCTTTTTCTAATCTCATAACTTTTGCTTCTAATGTTGAAGTATTAAATTCTACATTTGCACCTTTTGTTTTGTTATCAGATGTAATTTTTGTGAATTTAATTCTTGGGAAAAACTCTACTTTGTATTTTCTTTCCCCATTATATACTTTTGGAATAATATGACCATAAGCCATTTCTGGACTTATATCATCAATATTTGATGTTATTTCATTATCTTCGCCTTTTTTGTTTCCAAGCATTGTTGCAACAAATTCATCTTCATCATCAGCAATTGTTAAACTTAATATTCCATCAATAAAAGAGTAATCGCCTTCTGCCAAACTATCATTTGCATATAGTTCTGCATTTGCATAATTTGGTGTAAACTTTTCATCAACAACTTTTTCAAACATTGGTACTGCGTTTTTTTCTAATGTTTTAAGTTTATCCCCATCATGTAAATTATATTTTGCTTTTTTAAATCCTATTCTAGCCATTTTCTATATTCCTCTCTTTCTCGAATGTGCAGGTTTTATGGTATAAATGTGTATCATTTTCTTTTATTTCAATACTATCTTCTACCCATACCCACTCATTGGCTTTCATAATTTCTTTTATTTTTTCAATTATTCTCAAATAATTTGTGTCACTATAAATATCAAAATCAATTTGAACTACACTAAAAAGTACCTCATCATTTGCCGTTAAGGATGGTGTTTCATCTATAATTGTCCATATGACATATGTATTGCTTGAACCTTTATATTCAAGATGCGAGAATGGTATTTTTCTTTTGTCTATTTCTATAAAATCGCCAAACAAATTCCTTATTTCATTATGCATAAAATCACTCTCCTTTAATGTAATTATTTTGCACTTTTTTCATTGCTTCTTCAATTTCCTGCTTTTTAAATGATTTTCTAAAATAAGATATTTTTTTCTCACCACTACTAGTTCCATATTCACGAGCCATAGCAACTAATGGTGCAGGATGTTTCTTTTCATTTTTATCTAAATAACCGTAAAAATAAACTTTATTATTTATACCATCATCAGATGGTGTATTATAAGTTTTAGATATAAATAAACATTCTTTTAGTCTATCAGTTGATTTAAATGCTTTATTAAGATTGTTTATAACATTTTTATTTACAACCTCTGCACCAGCCCTTGTCATTTCTCCCATCATTTTAGGAGTAGCAATTGCTAGTTCTTCTAACTCTGCCATTAACTCATTAGGATATTCTGCATCAAAACTAGCCATTTTCTTGCCTTTTTGTTATATCTGATACAGTTAATTCAAGAACCTCTGATGTTCTTGAAAATACACGTTTTATAGCATATTTTTTATTACTATCTTCATCAATTAAAGTTTCTTCATTTAAAAAGTTTGCAGACATTATCTCAACAATTAAATCTGCATTATATCCTAATAATTTTGAATGTTCTTCTTCTTTTCGTGTAATAGATTTGAAATTTGCTGGGATATGTTCCCTTTTTTTCTCAATTGTAATATCAAATCCTTCATCATCTGTAGTGACATCATAAGAAACTAGTGATATTGAATGATTCCAATTATTGTTCAATACTATCACACTCCATATAATTTTTGTTTAAAGATATTTCATCTCTAATATTAGTGTACATTTTTAAATATTCTTCTGTTTGACTTCGGTCATTACCACGATAGGCTTTAACATAATTAGTTATACAATTTAACACTAAATCATCATATTGAGCAGTTTTGTCATCCTTTTCAAAAACATCTTTTTTTATTCCACATCTAATACAATCACGAATGCAAGCACTAATTAAAGATTTTATCTCATCATCATAAATTGAAGTTGTTATATAACATCTCTTTTTTATTATATCTACCATCAATATCACTCGCTTTCACTACTTTTTATTTTTATTTGATTTCTTACTTGAATTATGTTTCTCAATATTCTCATCATCTGGTGTTTGTGAGGTTTCATCATCATTACCTGTTAAATTGTTGCCCTCATCATCATTTTCTGATTGTTCTTCATCATTTTCTGATTGTTCTTCGTCATTTTCTGCTGGATTATTGTCCTCATCATCATTTTCTGGGTTTTCATCATCATTATCTACTTGAAAATTCCCAGTGTTCCCATTATCTGGTATTTGTGGGTTTGAGGTATTATTCAAAATTAAAGGATTAGCAGTAATTTCCACTAATCCCTTAATCTCAAGTTCTTTTGCTCTTTCAACTTTTAATTCAATAATATCATTAACATTTAATGCAATATTATTTTCGGCATTAACAAAAGGCATTAAAACTTTACATTCAATCATTAAGCAACAACCTTTTTAACTCTTACAAATCCATCAAGTTTGATAGTGTTACCACCAGCCATAACACTTGCTCTATAACAAGTAATACCTTGTTTGAATTTATAGTCATCTGATTTCTTAATTTCCATATCACTAAATAATGTCACTTTATAATTCTTTAATGAACCATAAGCCATACAATCGTAATTACCTGTTGTATCACTTGTTTTACTTACTGGATGGCACTGAGAACTAATTATATATGGAATTTTATCAATTGTTTTATTTTTTGTATCAATATCATAAAATTTCTTACCATCTTCTGTTCTTACTTTACTAAATGCTTTTAAATCTTCTTTAGATAAGATTAAAACTGCATCTTCTTCTACATCTTCTGTTCCACCATAATTGAATATAATTTCATCTAATGTAGTGTTATCAATAGAACTAATTACAACATCTGTATTACCAGTAATTTCTTTACTATTTTTGAAAATACCCATAAATGACTTTGTACCAGTTCCATTTAATACATATTCAACCATCTTTTTCTTTAATGCGATAGTCATATTATTTTCAACTTTTGAAACATAATCTTGTGCTGGTAGTTTTTCTGCTTCTTCTGTAATTTCAGCATAAGCAGTAACCTTTACTTTGTTGATGTCAGCATAATCAAATTCTGGTTCTGCATCAACATAATTACCTTTCTCATCAGTTTGTCCACCTTCGCCATATGACTTTACATATGCTTCTTGATAACTTTCTCCACCATCTAAATTATCAATTTTTACTTCATCAATTAAAGTAGATACCTCATTAAAATTTTCATTAATATCTTTACTTTGATGTGTAGGTGTTAGTAAATTACTTGAAGATACAGTTATACTTCTTTTCTCTCTTAAAGCATTTGCTCTACTTTCTACTTCTTCTACTTCTTTTTTTCTTGTTTCTTCATTATTTTGCAATTCAATTTTTCTTGCTTCAACAACTGAATTGTTAATGTCATCTGCTATTTTTCTTCTTTCTTCCATCTTTATCATTTCCTCCAATTTCTTTGTAAGACTTCTTGCTTCTTCTTCTAAGGTTTCTGTATCCTCAGTGTTATTTTCATCATTTAATTTATCAATGATTTCTTGTAATGCTTGTTTAATTTCATCAACTGTCATTTTTTATTCCTCCTTTATTTTTAATGACTAATTAAATCTGTTTTAATTTTTAAAGCCAATGCTTTCTTTTTTCGTTCTACGATTTTCTTTTTCCTCAAAGTTTCGTTTTCCAACTTTTCCATTTCGGATTTTTCCAAATCCAAAATTGACCTTGCTGATATAGAAGTACAGTCATATGCAGGAATATCCACTGCACTGACATCGTATAACTTCTTAATCTTTAAAACTGTCCTTGTATGTGTGTCAACATCATAAGCACTTTCTGACACTGTATATGCATACGACATTCTGTCGATTAAGCCATTTTTAATATCACGATATAATTGCTGATGTCCTTCATCATCAGGACATAAAGTAGCAATTATGTGTAATCCATCTTCTTTAACCTCTAAATGCAAAGAGTCATTTCTTGTCCTTGCGAATACCCTACCTCCATGATTATAATTAAATATAACATCACTTATATCGGCATTGCTAAAAGCACCTTTATCAACTTTTTCTTTATATTCTACACCCTCATATTCAAACAACACCGTTTCGGTATCAAATACACAAGCAACACCCTCGATTACTAACTGACTGGGTTGTCCGTCTTGATTTTCTTTTTCTCTTATTTCAAAACTTTTAAAATTTCTAAATTGCCAACCTTTTGATAATAATCCATTTATTTTTTCTTCACTATCTTTCATTATTTACACCTTCTTCCTCCGTTTTAATTGGAGCAGTATCTAATCTTCTAATAAATTCATTTCCAAATTCAGTAGCACCTAAATTCATAATTTTTCTCCATTCATTAATATTCATTGCTCCTCTATCTACCATTTCTCTCAATTCAAGTTTTGTTTTCATACTTGAAAATTCCAATGAACTTGCTTCAAATATAATTTCATTCCCACATTCAATCTCATGTTTTGTAAAAAGTTTTTGCGTGAATTGGTCACTTAATTCCTTTGCAACAGGTTCTATTTCTGCTTCATAAAAAGCATTCCATTGGTCTTCTGTAAAATTATTTTTAATTATTTCATCAGATACACCAAAATAATTTTTTAATCTTTTTTCATATTTTTCTATAACATCACCATTAGGAATAAAAGAATTTTCTTTAACTTGTTCTATATCATATCTAGGGTCAACTGGTGCAACTGGTGTTTCTGACTTTTCAATATCTAAATATGAATTTGTAAATGTCTTTATTTCCATTTCTTTATCCTCTGGTCTTAATGACATTTTAAATTTCATTAACCACTTGATAACAGATGAATTTTTTATTGATTTAACAATACCTTTATCTGTTGTATCTATTACCTGCATTAAATTTGTTAATGCATTATTACCTAATGTTCCATAAAAATCATTATCATTAAAATCTTTTCTTAAATGAATTACATCACGATATGGTACAGTCATATATTTACCAGTAAGAAATCTAAATTTAACATATACCACATCTTTATATTCCAACAATTCTGCATTACTAGTTGGAATAGGAAATATGGCAATTGGTTTGAAACATAAATCTCTTTGAATAAATGCAAATGCATTATTAGATAATTCTCTTTGAATAACAAGTTTTTCAAGTAATTTTTGCATACTCATATATTCATTTGGATATCTTAATAAATACTTTATTTGCGAATTGGAATTTATTTTTATTTCTCCATCTTTGTCTGTTCTTAAATGCAATGGTTTTAATTTGCCAATTGCTTTTTCTTTTGGTCTAATACAAGACCTTACAATATCATTGTTGTAAATATTACCATCCCACGGAACAAATGTTGAACTAGATGATGATAGCAATTTATACTGACTATAATTTTTTTTATCATCTCTTTTGCCAAATAATCTCTCAAATAATCCTCTTTTTTCCATAACATCCTCCTTCCTAGACCATATTTAAAAATTCTTCTTTGTTTCTTTCGTAAACTACATATGCATCAATAAGCGACATAGTACCATCTATTCTTTTTCTTTTATTTTGTGGTTTAATTGGTCTTATGTTTTCATTTTCATCTTGCTTTATAACAGTATTTGATAAACACCATTTATCAATTGGATTATTATTATATATAATCTTTTTTGATTTAAAATCTGCTTTCATATTCTTCATTGGTATTGACATTGTTTTAGCACCTTGAATAACTGCTTCCATAGAATTTTCTCCAAATTCAGTTTTCATTTCATCAATCCAATAGGTAGAACTCCAAGGGTCATATCCACATTTATACAAATAAATACCATATTTATCTCTTAAACTTTTAAACCACTTTGTAATTTCCTTATAATCAACTTTGTTTCCCTCTGTGAGTGTTAATAAACCTCTTTCCTCCCATATACGATAAGGAACGTTATCTCCTCCTTTTTCAGATAATTGACATCTTTCATCAAACAATGCTTCTGGTAAGAAATATTGTTGTATTACATAAATATTAGGATTGTCTCGTTGCATACATATCATTTTAGCACTTGTTAAATCTGTTGTTGAAGATAAGTCAACACCACCAATGCCATACTTAAATCCCATATCTTCAATTTTAAATGTTGCATCATTAAATAAATCCTCCCACGATAACCAAGCATTCTCACTTGATGCCTTTAAATTAAAATCCTTTACTAATACAGTTCTTCTAAACTTATCATCAATTTTTGCTCTTTCAACATATCCTCTTAATTCTTTAAGGGATTTTATTTTTCCTAGACCAGGGTTTGCTTTTATCCAGTTTTCTTCATATAACCACTCATTTGGTTCATCAAGTTCATAAATAAAAGCAAGTACCGTTCCATCGTACTTGTATCCATTTTTCTCATATAAAATATTATCATACATCTCATATTGGTCATCATAAATAGTTTCTCTATAAAAACCATTTGTAGATGTTATCAATAATAGAGGTTGTTCTCTTGCTGACATTGATTGCTTTATAACATCATATAAATTTCTATCTTTTATTGCATGAAGTTCATCAATATTTGCAAAAGATGAATTTAATCCATCTAATGAATTAGAATCACTAGATAGTGGCTCCATAGTTGAAAATGTTGTCGGGAAATATAAATCAGTTCTTCTTTTGGTAATATGTTTTGATAAACTTTTATTTTGCTTAACCATATTTGAAGCCTCAACAAATCCTTTTTTTGCTTGGTCTCTTTTGGTTGCAATAAAGTAAACTTCTGCACCACCTTCGCCATCAGCAATTAAAGAATATAAAGCAAGTCCTCCATTTTCAGTCGTTTTACCATTCTTTCTTCCTTCAATAGTAGCAGTTTCTCGACATCTTCGCATACCAGTTTTTTTATCAACAAAACCATAAATTGCTTGTATCCTTGCTTTTTGAAACAACTCTAATTTTAAAGGTTCGCCTATTTTACTACCTTGAGTTTGTTTGCAAAATGTTTCAATAAATTCAATAGGGTCTGTTGCTCTGTCAATATCAAATACCCAATTATTGCCAAGCATTTTAGGATTATTTAATTCATCAACTAACAATTGAAATTGTCTAATTACTTTTTTAGAAGTCCTTATCTTACCAGATGTTATTTTTTCATAGTATTCCCGTATGTAATTTCTTTTTCTCATTTCAACTTCTTCTTATTCTTTTTCTCAAGATATAATTTTAATTCATCTTTTGGCTCATCTGGTGGTGTTCTACCATTATTTTGAGGAAATAAAGAAGTTAGTTGTTGTATGCCCTTATTAAAATTAGAAAACATTTTATTATATGAGGTTATAGCAGGATTTTCTTTTGAGAATGATTGACTACCATTAACTGTTTCAACGACTAAAGGCTCTTTATTAATTTTTTCAATTAAATCTTCAAGTGTAATTGACATAAAAGCAATATTATCTATCAGTTTAAGTACTGTATTAAACTCACTTTTTGGTATATCCTTAAAGATTTTCTTTAATCGTTCTATTTCTTTTTGTATCCTCTCATCTTTTGTCATAATCACCCTCCTTTCAAGAAATACCCCCCTTACATATGCACATAGCACCCAGTTTTTTGTATCTGAGTGCTCGGTCTAGTCAAATATTACTTTAAATACTCAATAGGGGGGCTATGTGATGGAATTAAATCACCATTTATGTCAAATTCTAATCCATCATTAACTTCATTTTCAGTCTTTCTTTTTTTATCATGACATTCCTTACATAATAACTGTAAATTTTTTTCATTAAGTGTTATAGAAGTATCATTAATATTATCTGGTGTAATTTCTATAATATGATGCACTTGGTCTCCATACTCTCCACATTCTTCACAAGTATGATTCCTAGATACACATATATATTCTCTTAATTTTCGCCATTTAGTTGAATTATAAAACCATTTAGAATAGTCTTTTGCCATAATCATCACCCATCAAAAAAGACAACAATCAATGCTGTTGTCCTTATAGGAAACTCCTATGATATTAGTATAACACAAGTTTTTTCGGTTTTTTTACGTTTTTTTACTGATTTTTTACGTTTTTTTACTGATTTTTTCCACCTCTATACTCTTTTTCTAACTCTGCTATGTTCTTTTTTATATCAGATAATACATCATAAATATAACTTTTTCCGTAATTTAATTTACGAGCAATATCATTAACTTTTAAATGTTCTATATAATACATAATATAAACTTTGTCTTTCGTTTCAGTACTTTTTCGCAATTCTTCTTCATCAGACAATCTTCTTTTATTATTCATATCAACTAATTCTTTTGCTAATTCTTCTTGTGCCTCTAATTCAATTTTTTTTGCTGTCAATGACAACATTTTATCATTTGAATTAGACCTACTACCTCCTACATTTTCTTTCATTTTAGCAGTAGTAGATAACATTGCATTAATAACATCGAACAATTTATTTTGTATTTTGTGTAATTTATTTATGGCTTGTCGATAATTATAATATGTTTCATAATATTCTTTATAATCCATCTCTAGCCTCCCATTATTATTTTTTATTCTTGTTATGCATATAATAAATTATAATAATCGTTAAACATATGATTATAGTCTTAATAATTCCATCACTCATTAATATTTAATCCTTTCTAATTTATTCTTTTTTTCTTTCATTGATGTTTTTGTATATATTGCAGTAGTATTTATATTTTTATGACCAAGAATATCTGCTAACTCATCTAAATCAATACCATTATCTTTGCAAGTTTTAGCAAAAAGATGTCTCCATGCGTGTGCATGAATTTTATTAGGATTTATTTTTGCTCTTTTGGCAATTTTTTTTAATCTTCTCCATATAGTTGAATTATTAAGCATTTTACCTTCTTTTACTGGACTTATGAAAATATAACCACTTGTAATTTTTTTATTTTTGCAATAATGCTTTAAATCACGTCTTAATTCATTAGTCATAATTAAAATTCTTTCTTTACCTTTATTATAAGCACCTTTTATATAATTACTTTCTAAATTTTCTACTGTAAAATATTTTAATTCCTCTATTCTAGCACCAGAATGAGCGAAAATTTGAATTATATAATACATATCCATCATGTCTAATTTTTTAGCCCATCTAAGCATTCTTTTATGTTCTTGAACTTCTATTTGTTCCTCCAAAACTGATTTTTCTTGTTCTTTAAATTGTTTGACACGATAATCAATATCATCTTTATTGCCATAGCCAATATATGATAAGAATTTATTAATAACAACAATATATTGATTTCTTGATTTAATCGCATAATTCTTATCTAATAAATCTTTTTTAAAATTCATTATCAATAATTTATTAAACTCAATATCATCATCACAAAACTCTATAAATTTATTAAGTGCATTTTGATATGATATCAATGTTTTATCTGCTAACTCATCTAATTGTAGTGATAAAATGAATTCTTTTACCTTTTCTTCTAATTCAGTTTTTTTCATCATAACACTACCTTATTTTTCCTCCTCTCTACCATATATAATCGTGCAAGATATGTATAGTATTATATTGCACCTATATAATATCGTTTTTTTCTAGTATTTATAAGGGTTTATGCATTATTTTTAACTTCTGATACTTTTTATGATTTCTTTATCTATATTTACAGGCAATATCATATCTTCTGTACCCCAATTTGGAACACCTTTTAATTTATATAAACAAATACCAGCAAAAGTTGTTTTAATTTCTTTTATTTTATAAATACCATTATATTGTTTGTGTTTATTATCTACTTTTTCTGTTATAATTTGGACTGAATCTCCGATTTGATATTTCATTTTTAATTACCTCCTAAAATTCTAACTATAACTTTATACTTATTTACATTATTTAAGAAATCTTTATAAGATATCGTATGTATATTGGTTTTAGTTTCATTCCAAAAATGAAATTTAATACATTTTTGGTTATAAATTAAATCTTCAATAGATATTTCACTACTTTCTAATCCTGTTTTGTTTTCTATTAACCTTATAAATACTTTACTCATCTTCTACATCTCCAATTATCTCTTTGTATTTTGATAGAACTTCTTTTAAAGTATCAAGTTTTCCCATTGTATATTCAGATATATTTGTTGGATTACCATCTGTTATTATCTTTATAGGTTGTTCTAAATATTTTATAAACTCTTTTTGTTGAGTTTTATATTCTTTTATTTCTATACGAACATCTTTGTAAGTATCTTGATATTCTTTTCTTAATCTTTTGTTTTCATCACGAAGTTTTATTTCAATGAGTATTCTTTGTGTATTTAATTCATTACTTGTTCTAAGTTGTTCCTTTAATTTATCTATTTCTTTATCTTTTTCATCTATTTCACTAGAAAAATATACACCATTTTCATATAATTCTAATTTTGATTTTAATTCTGCGTTTTCTTGTTCTAATATACCTATGTACTCTCCTCTATCTTTCATTTATTCCACTTCCTTTAAAACTAAAATTTTATCTAAATCTCTTATTGCATAATTTATACCATCTATTAAATCTTGCTTTCTAGCATTATAAGTTCTTGTATTATATAAAGTTTGTCTTGCTTGAAATACTTTATGTAATAAATTTTCTTTAAAATCTTTTTCTAAAACTTTTTCATAAGATAATTTGACTTGTTCTAATTCTTTATACATTTGACCAATTCTTAATATCAAATAATAATCTTCAATATTGTCAAAATCATCTGCTATTTTTCCTTTATAACTATCAATAAATTCTTTTACATCCTCATATTTATTCATTTATTCCACTTCCTCTAATTCAAATAATTTATAATTATCAAATTTTCTAAAATTTGCATATTCTTTTAAACCATCTAAATCATCAGAATAATAACTTTCTGTATGTCCTTTTTTTAAATAAACCAATAATAAATATTTCATTAATACCTCCTATAAATTGTTTTTAATTTATAAAATCCTAATATTTTTACATATCTTTGTATTCTCATAATATCAAAATCAGAGCCCTTTGATACATTCTCAAAGTTATCGTTAAAAAAGCGATTATATCTATATGGATCATTGACATTGTTTACTCTACCACTTCTATATGTAACAATATCACCAAATTTAATATCTTTTATTTTCATTATGCCTCCTCAATACCATCTCTACCAAATAATTCTATATATTTATCTGGATTTAGACTTTTTATTATTCTTTTAACCTCATCCTCTGTTGTATCCTTAATAAATTCATCATAACCACTTGAAGCATTATAATGAAGGAAATAATTACCTTTTAATGTTCTATATATTTGAACAATAGTCCAATAAGAAAATGAATATCCTTTTTTAAACCAGCATTCATTACCCTTTACCTTTTCTTGAAAATCAAAGATAATATATGCTCTATCAGTGTCATATATTTTATTATTTATTATTTTTTTCATTTTTCCAATCTCCACAGTAATAATATTGTTCTGCTTCAAATTCTGTCATAGTATCAAATTGCATATGAAGTTCACT
The DNA here is from genome assembly GCA_964612605.1 of uncultured Clostridium sp. Lineage (GTDB taxonomy): Bacteria > Bacillota_I > Bacilli_A > RF39 > UBA660 > CAG-533. The sequence goes on from CAZTEJ010000001.1 coordinate 49,859, forward strand.
TAAAATATTTTCAATTTCTTCTTCTTTATATTCTAAACTTTTTAATGTTAATATAACATATCCTCTAACTGCATCATTTGTCATTTTTTTCCTCCTTAATAATCCTTGTTATTTGTCTATCAACTTTCTCTTTCATAACTTTTTTTATATCTTCTGTTGAAATATCATAATACAATTGAAATTGTTTTAACATAACCATAACATCTGCTATTTCCTCTTTAATTTGTTCTTTTGAATAATCTACATTATTTACATTGAAAATAGGTGCTAATGCATTTGTTATTTCTAAACAAATTTTCTCAAATACACCTGTATTTCTTCTTTTTATAATTGCTTCATTTAATTCAAATACTTCACTTTGAAAATATTTCAATTGCTTATCTATACCATAATGATTTATAATCTTTCTTAATTTTTTATTCATTTCTTATTACTCCTAACTTTTGAGTTTTTGTCTTCAAGTAGCATTTCTTTTAAAAGTTTATTTTTCTTTCGTAATCTTTTATTTTCTGCTATCAAATGTTCTATTTTAGTTGGCTCATTTAATTTTTCCATAAATGTAGAATATAATTCATCACTTATAGTTCGTTTTAATGTTTCATTTTCAAGTTCCAAAGTATTTATCTTAACTTGCATTCTCCCCATTTTAGAGCAAGATAAAATTGCATTAATAATTTTATTATCTTTTTTACGCATATCAATACCTCCTTTTATCATCTTTATCATTTTGATTCAAATAGATTCTTCCTAGATACATTGCCATTGTTGGACTTTTCTTTGCCATTTCAAATTGTATATTACGCAAAGTAATTTTTCCTTTTGTGATTTTAACACGATATACTTCGCTATAATCAGCATCATAAGTTTCCTTGCACCAATTTCTTAAATATTGTTCACTACAATTTAATGCTCCACATATTTCATCATTAGTGCATTGTAATGCACATAACTTTTCAAAAAAATCTTTACCAATTTTAGGTTGATTATTCATCGGCATTATTCACAATTAATTCAGCCTTTTTATTTGTGAATTTCTCCCATCTGTCAATAATTACATCACAATATCTAGGGTCTAATTCCATCGTATAAGATATTCTATTAAGTTGTTCACAAGCAATTAATGTTGACCCACTTCCTCCGAATACATCTAACACAATATTCTTTTCTTTACTTGAATTTTTAATTAAATATGCTATTAACTCAACTGGTTTCATTGTTGGATGTTCTGTATTTTTTACTGGTTTATTAAACTCTAATACCGTGCTTAATGTTCTATCATCAATAAAATAATGACTTGCTCCAGTTTTCCATCCATATAAAATAGGTTCATGTCTCCATTGATAATCTTGTCTTCCCATAACAAATGATTGTTTTACCCATACCAAGCACTCTGCTAGTTTAAATCCTGACTCTTTAAATGCTTTTCTAAAATTTAAACCTTCCGTATCACTATGAAATACATATATAGAGCCACCACTTTTAACATTTTCAAATAAATTATCAAAAGTCCTCTTTAAAAAATCATAAAAATTATTATCAGACATATTATCATTCATAATCTTTAAATTATCTTCTGTCTTACCTTCATAATTAACATTATATGGAGGGTCAGTAACAATTAAATCAGCAACATTGTTATTCATTAATTTTTTTAAATGATTTATATTAGTAATGTCTCCACACATAAGAAAATGATTTCCTAATTTGTAAATATCACCCATTTTACTTTTTGGTTCTTTTGGAAGTTCTACCTCATACTCATCATCTATTACATCTTTTAAGTCCTTTTCAATATTAAAATCAAATAATTCAATATCAAAATCCATAAAACTTTCCAATTCTAAATTTAATAATTCTTTGTTCCAAGTTGCAAACTCGTTTGATTTATTATCTACTAACCTGAATGCTTTTATTTGTTCATCTGACAAATCATCAGCAACAATACAAGGAACTTCTGTTATACCAAGTTTTTTAGATGCTTTATATCTAGTATGTCCTGCAACTATAATATTGTTTTTATCAACTAAAATTGGTACTTTAAAGCCAAATTCTTTTATAGAATTAGCGACATAATCAACTGCACCATCGTTGTTTCTAGGATTATTTTCATATTCTCTTAACTCATCTATACTTTTATTTACAATTTGCATAAATATCCTCCAATAACATAAGTCCCCTTTTTATTCTTGTTTAAATATATATATATTTACCTTTTAGTAAACATAATCCGATAGAAATTTAATATCATCCATAAATTCTCTTGATATTTCCGTTTTATTTTCTCTTGAATATTCATTATGTTCAGATATAAAGTAAATCCTACCATTTTCAATGTAAATTGAATAAATACAATTTATTCCAACATAATTTTTATAAATAATATCATTACTTACAGTAAATCCTCTATTTATTAATTCTAATATTTCTATTTGTTTTCTTGTAAATTTCATTAATTTGAACCTCTTTTTTCTAAATATTCATTTACTAAATTATTATCTGTTGATGATATAATTTCACATTCATTTTTATATGTAATAGTAAAACTTCCACCATATTTATCAAATACTTCAAATTCTTTTATTGCTGGATTTATATCGGTTGCTTTTTCAATTATTTTAGACCTTGAACATCTTACAAAATTCCAATATTTTTTACTTCTAATAAATGATGCAAAATCTTGTCTCCATTGCTTATGATTAAAATTAACTGTTAATTTTTTGGCATCCCATATATTGCGATAAGTTCTTGCCATAATTACTCCCTTCTAAATAAGTTTTTCTTTTTTTATTTGTTCTTCAATTTCTCTTAACAACTGTTCTCTAATTCTACAATTATTATCTTTAGGTGTAATTATTCTTCTTGCAATTTCATTATTTCTTTGTTTCCTAACTGAATTGTAAAAATTATAATTTCTTTGATGTAATAATAATAATTCTTTATGTTTCTTTTCTATTTCTTTTAAAGCCTTAATATATTTAAAATCAAGAATTATTACTATATTCATTGCTATCAATATATCGATTATACAAATAATAAACCAAATCATTTGTTAAAATCTCCTAAAACTGCATCTGTGATTATTTTTCTTGTTTCAGCATTGATTGGATGACATACATCCATAAATTTACCATCAATTGTTTTTCGACTAGGAAATGCTATAAACAAACCTTTTTCATCTCCACCATCTATTATTCTAATATCTTCTACTGCAAAACTATTATTTAAAACTACCCTTGCAATACCAACCATTTTTGACCCCTCACATTTTTCTACTTTTGTAGTTTGTACTCTTGTAACATTCATTTCTTATCCTCCTAATAATTTTTATAATATTTTTTTAATTCATTTATTGTTGGTGTTTTTCTTTGATTTGGCTTTTTCTTTAATTCAACAATTAGCCTATTTATTAATTCCATCATTTCTTTTCTTTCTTTTTTAAGTTTATTATTTGACCTTTTAAGTCCTCCAATAGCACCAACTTTTTGATGTTCTTTATGTTTTAAATCAGATATTTTATTAAACAAAATCTCTTTTTCATTTTCTGCTTGTTTTTTAAATAACTCATGTATGAATTGTAGTTTGTCATATTCTTTCTTACTATGTTCTAAATGAGAATAATATAGTTTATTATCTGATTTTAATTGATTAATTTTATCTACATTTTTTTGTATTTCTTTTTCTTTGTTATTATTTTGAAGTTCTAAATCTATTATTTCTGTTTTTAATTCTTCTAGTTCTTTTTTTTGTTTTAGATATTTATAAATAAACATTAACAACCTCCTTCTTTATTTTTTAAAATTAATTTTTAAAAATTTCCTATTGACATTTTTAAAAAAAGTATTATTATATTATCCATCGTTTGTTTCCGAGTCATTCAACCAGTCATAATCAAAAATTTCCACATTAGTATTACTTGCAGGTTGATAATCTCGGTTTTTTATTCTCTCCTCATTTTCTTTTACATCCTGTAATGATTTATAACCTTGTGATTTCCAATTTCTTAAAATACCTTCAACATATTGAAATTTCTGCTTTCTGTTTAAAATAGAAATTTGAATCGCATATTGGAGCATATCTTCATTAAACTCTTTTGACCATTCATTTATTTTTTGTATTTCTATTGATGATAATGTTCTTCCATAATTTTGTTCTATATAAGAATATAAATTATTAATATTATATTTATTATTAATATTTTCTTCTTTACAACTACCATTAACATCTACATTATCATTAACAATAACATTAACATTAACATCTTGATGTGCTTTTGTTTTGTTTTCATTTTGATTTTCATTTGTTTTTATTTTGTTTTCATTTTGATTTTCATTTGAAGTATTGCTTGAACCTGCTTTACTTCTTTTTTTACTTTTATCCAGTGGTCGTTTTAAATTAGTAAATATTTTCATTTGTTTTTCATTTAAAGTAGGTATAGTATCTTCAAACATATACTTAACAATTGCTAATAATAATTCTTGTTGGTCTTTTTCAGTTAATAAGGTTATTAATTCGTAATATTCTTTATAAATAGTAAAACCATTCATTATCTGCCCTCCTTAACTATACCTATCTTTTGACTTACACTTTAAATAATGATATAATTAAAGTGTAAGTTTATTAGATAGATTTACAATTTTTATAAAGAATTATGGGTCGTCAAATTATCATAATTCTTTTTTTATTCTGCATTAATATCACCACTGCATATTTGAATTCCATATTTATAGCCTTTACATACATTACCATTTGATTTTGTATATTCAGGTGCAGTTATAATACCAGCCATAGAATAAATAATATATATTACTATTAAAATACTAAATAATGCACTTATCAGATAATCCCAATGAAATCTCAAATGATGCTCTGATAAATACCTTTGAAATTTTGCACCATAATATGTTGATGCAGTTATTACTATTGCTATTAAACATATAACAACTAGTGTAAATAATAATTTTTCCATTTTATTTGTGTCCTTTCCTTATGAGTAAAGAGTTTTAAATTTCTCATTCACTCTATCAATCATTTTTGAATATTCTTCATCTGTTTTAGGATTAGCAACAACAACAATTAATTTTTTTTTGGATTGTTTTTGATTTATATTTTTTTGTTTCATTTCTATTCCCTTTCGATGACTATTTTTGAATTTCGTGGTTTAAATTATTCAGATTTCTGAACTTGCTTTGTAAAAAAATATAATGGTATATCATAATCATTTATGCCTAATATTTCACAAGCCTTCAATATTTCACTCGATTTAAAATCAATTTTCCCTTGCAATTTTAAATATGTAGTTCTTTCTGATAAATTCATTTGTTTTGCAAATTCACGTTTTGATTTTAATTTTTCAGTTATTAAACCTGATAATTTGTCCAGCACAATTTCATTATCTATCATTTATTACCACCTCCTATTTTCTGTTGTTCAGTTTTCTGAACTATATTAAGTTTATAACATAATATTTTAATTGTCAATACTTTTCTTTCAGAAATCTGAACTTTTTTATTGTTTTTTACAAAAATATATATTATAATACTTATGGAGGTTGAAATTATGAGGAGAGAAAGTACTTCAGCAAGACTAAAACAGTTAATGAAAGAAAGAAATTTAAAACAAATTGATGTCCTAAAAAAATGTGAACCAGTTAGCAATAAATATACATTTGGAAATGGCAAAAAAGTTAAAATTTCTAAATCCGATTTAAGCCAATGGTTATCTGGAAAATATGAGCCAGGTCAATGGAAACTAACAATATTAGCAGAAGCACTTGATACAAATGAAGTATGGCTTATGGGAATGGATGTTCCTAATGTACCAAAAGAGGAATATCAAAAAGTAATTAATGAAAAAGAAAAAAAACAATTACTAAAAGACTTTTTAACTGAAAAAGGTTTTTTAAATGAAAATGAGGAAATGTCAGAAGAAAATTTTGACAGACTAATTACTTTGGCAAAAGCAAATAAACAAGTTATTATGAACAAAAAAAAGTAGAATATTAAAACATTCCACTAATAAGACATAAAAATAAAAACTGGTCAATTTCTAATCTGCTTAATTCATAATAAAAATCTTCATATTTCATTCATTCCCCCTCCTTTAGAAAAAATATTATATATTGAATAATTGAAATTTAATAGTATTATATAGGTGGTGAAATATGAATAAAACTGATTTTAGTAAAAGATTAAAAAACGCAATGCAATTAAGAAAAACAACTGCATCAACTTTATCAAAGAAAACAGGCATCAAGCCTCCAATGATAAGCGACTATTTATCAGGTAAATATAATGCTAAACAAGACAAAATTCATTTATTAGCAGAAGCATTAAATGTTAATGAATTTTGGCTTATGGGATATGATGCAGATATTGAAAGAATACCAAATAAATTAAATGATAATAAGAATAAAGATTTAATTGATAAAATTAATAATTTAACAAGTGAACAAAAGGATATCATATTAAAACTAATTGATAATATGAAATAAATTATTATTTATATCAAAAAAAGACCTACTGCTGGTACAGTAAGTCTAAACCCATAAAGGGTACACAAATAAAAAATATCAACCACGAAATTCTTTTTTGTGTACCCTTATTATACCAAAATTACTAAATTTTGACAATAAGGAGTGAATAAAAAATGGATAATAATTTAACTGTTGACAGTTTATTAACCAACTTAACAATTTTTAAAGATTTAACTGCAATTATTAACAATATTAATTGTAATGAAAAAATATTAAATGCATCTGCATATTTAAGAGTTAGCACTGATATGCAAAC
>CAZTEJ010000002.1:0-52957 GCA_964612605.1 uncultured Clostridium sp.
TTAATTATTTTATTTGCCCAAGTCCTAAATTTAATTGCTTTTTTAGAGTTAACTCGAAAACCTATTGAAATAATCATATCTAGATTATAGTACTTGGTATTATAAGTTTGTTTTCCCTCATTACCCACATGTGCAATTTTCACTTAATTCTTCATCTTTATAAATATTATTTATATGTTTAACTATACCACTTCTATCAATACTAAAAAGAGTAGCTAATGCTTCTGTATTTAGCAAACATCTTCATTTTCTAATAGTACTTCAACTTTTGTATTGCCTTCTTCATCATTATAAAATAAAATATTTTTCTCATTTCCAATTAACTTATCATTTATGATTATACCTCCTTTTTTTCAATATTTTTCAGTTTTAGATATTGCATTATTTTTTCTATAAAAAGTATCCCTTTATAATTTAAAAGATGTAAACATATTATTTCTTGTTCACACCCTTATTTTATACTACTTACCACAACATTGTTTGTACTTTTTACCAGAGCCGCATATTTATCCTTTTTGGGTATTATTTGTACTATTATGTGATACCATTATTATTATATATTATTCAAAGATTATCGGGGCTAGACGGATATAATATTATGCAGTACTATGTGCACTATGTGTTTTCCATCTTTTGCAAACAAATTGCAAACAATGTTTGCATTCATTCTCACACGATTATTTTTTTCTAATTTCACAATTTTTATTATTTATTATACTTAATAATTCACTAACAGTTACATTAGTTCCCTCAATATGATAATCATCATATAAATTATCATATGTACTTATTAATAATATAAAATCTTGAAATTTATCATATAATATTTGTTCTTTCCCATATGCTTTATATATACAATTTTTTTATATACATATTTAATAAAAGTTGAAGCAAATTTTTCAGAATCAATTTTTAATTCAACATTTTCTAACAAGCATCTTAACAAATACATTATTTTGGATATTCTTTCAGTAATATCTTGTCTTTTAAATATACTATCATAAAATCTTGAATAACAAACTAATAATATTTGACACACCTCATGTATAATTTTTTCATAGTCTTGTTGCTTTTTATAAAAATTGCACAACAAAATACTGTTAACTACCATGGCACTAAAACCGGCAAATTCATTTTGATATTCATGATTATTTTTTCTTGTTATGGAATCGTCATCATCATTATATGTATATCCTACAGTTTTAGTTGAAACTACTTTTGGATTATAATATCGCAATTGTGCTTCAAAAAATGTATCCTCTTCCCATCTTAAAATTTCACTAAAATTTATATTGTGTTCAATTAAAAATTGTTTTTTTATAAAAATTCCAAAAATATACGCATTATTAAATAGAAAACTTCTTCTTTTATTACCAGAATCAACATCATAAATTTTTGTTGAAATAATGTCGTAATCTAAATTATTATAATTGTTAAATTCTTTTAAAACAAAATCATTAAACAAAGCATCACCACAATCAAGAAAAAATATAAAATCACCCGTTGCAATATTTAACGCCGTTTGTCTAGCAACACCAGGGCCTTGATTTTTGGAAAGTTTCATATAATTGATGTTTAGAGATTGATATCCATTTAATAATCCGTTCCAATTAATTTGTTTTTGATCTGAACAATCATCTATAATAATAACCTCAATTTTGTTAAAATCATATTCTTTTTGAGAAATTATTGAGTATAATGTCCTATTTATTTTTTCAAACGAATCAGTATAAGTTGGTATTATTATTGTTAATTCTTTTTTCAATCTTACACCTCTCTCGATATATAAGCTTTCAAAGGTGACTCGACCCTTGATTTTAAAAATTTATTTTTTTTGCTGAAATTTTGAAAATTCGCAAACAAATTTTAAACATTTTATCAAAATTTAGTAAATTTTATGTATTTTCAACCCTTATCAAATCATGCAATCCTTGTAAAATAATTTATTTTCCACAACATTGTTTGTACTTTTTACCAGAGCCACATGGGCATAAATCGTTACGTCCTATTTTTTTATTTTTATTTACTGTTGGTTCTTTCTTTAAATGTTCTTTTCCATCGTTTGTTATTCCTTTTTGAATTGGTTCTTTTTTAATATTTATGTTTATATTTACTTTTAGTAAAAAGTTTACTATGCTTGCATCAATGTTGTCTTGCATTTTATCGAATATATCGTATCCTTCTAAAGCATAGGCTTGTAATGGATTTGTTTGTGCATAACCTCTTAGTCCGATTCCTTCTTTTAAATGTTCCATAGCGTTTATGTGTTCTACCCATGCTTCGTCTATTACTTTTAATGATATGTATCTTTCGAAGTCTGCTATTGCTTCTGGTTGTATATCTTTTATTTTTGTTTCGTAATCTTCGATTACGATGTTTGTTATGTATTCTATTACTTCATCTTCTTTTTTATTTTCTATATCTTCTAGTTTTATTTTATTAATTTTTAATATATTATTAAATGAAGATTCGATTGATTTTAAATCATTATTTGTTAGGTATCCTTCTGGTGCTATGTGGTTATCTACAAATTCAAAAACATAGTCTTTGAAGGTTTCTATTGTTAACTTGTGAATATTTTCTGTATCTAGTATATTATTTCTTTTTTCATAAATTTTTTTTCTTTGTTCTGAGACAATGTTGTCAAAGTCCAGAAGTGTTTTACGAGTATCATAGTTATTTCCTTCTATTTTCTTTTGAGCTGTTTCTACGCTTTTTGAGAATGTTTTTGACCTTATAGGAGTTGTTTCGTCATAACCTACTGTTTGTATCATTGTTTTGATTTTTTCGGCACCGAATCTTCTCATTAACTCATCTTCAAATGAGATAAAAAATTGTGAGTATCCAGGGTCTCCTTGCCTTCCGGCACGTCCTCTTAGCTGGTTATCTATACGACGTGATTCGTGTCTTTCTGTTCCTAATACGCATAGTCCACCTAGGTCTTTTACTCCTTCTCCTAGTTTAATATCTGTACCACGTCCTGCCATGTTTGTGGCTATTGTTATTGCTCCTTTTTCTCCGGCTTTTGCTATAATGTCTGCTTCTCTTTCATGATTTTTAGCATTTAACACTTCGTGTGGTAGTTTGGCTTTTGTTAGCATTTTACTTAGTTTTTCGTTTGATTCTACTGATATTGTTCCTACTAGGATTGGTTCTCCGGTTTCGTGTACTTCTTTGATGAATTTAACTATTGCGTCGTATTTTCCTTTTTCGGTTGCAAACATCATGTCTGCCATATCTTCTCTAATACATGGTTTATTAGTTGGTATTTCTATAACGTACATGTTATAGATATCTCTAAATTCTTCTTCTTCGGTTTTGGCTGTTCCAGTCATTCCAGATAGTTTGTTATACATTCTAAATAAATTTTGGAATGTGATTGTTGCAAGTGTTTTTGTTTCTTCGTTTATTTTTACGCCTTCTTTTGCTTCTATTGCTTGATGTAGTCCTTCGCTGAATTGACGTCCATGCATTAATCTTCCAGTAAATTGATCAACTATAACAACATTTCCTTCTTCATCTACAACGTAATCTACGTCTTTATTCATTCCATAGTTTGCTTTTAATGCTTGATTTATGTGATGAACTAATGCGGTATTTTCTGCATCGTATAAATTATTTAATTTAAAATGTGTTTGTACTTTTATGCTTCCTTTTTCAGTTAGGATAACTGTTTTGGATTTTTCATCTACATAGTAGTCTTCTGTTTCTTGTAGTTTTTTTACGGCTCTATCTGCATCTGTATATAGATTTGCTGAATTCATTTTTCCACCTGAAATTATTAATGGAGTTCTTGCTTCGTCAATTAAAATGGAGTCTACCTCGTCTATTATGATATAGTTTAATCCTCTTTGGGTGCGATCTTGTTTGGTTCCAACCATATTATCTCTAAGGTAATCGAATCCGATTTCATTATTTGTTGAGTATGTTATATCGCAGTTGTAAACTTCTTTTTTTTGAGCTGGAGTTAGTTCTCTAAGATTTACTCCTACTGTTATTCCTAGAAAATCATATATTGGTCCCATCCACTCTGCGTTTCTTGCGCTTAGGTATTCGTTTACGGTTACTACGTGTACTCCTTTTCCTGTTAATGCATTAAGGTATGCTGGTAATATGGTTGTTAGGGTTTTTCCTTCTCCTGTTTTCATTTCAGCTATGTTTCCGTAATGAATTGCTAGTCCTCCGATTAATTGAACTCTGTATGGTTTTTCTCCTATCATACGATATGCGGCTTCTCTTGCGGTTGCAAAGGCTTCTACTTTAATGTCTTCTAGGGTTTCTCCTTTATTTAGTCTTTCTTTAAATTCTTTTGTTTTCCCCTGTAGTTCTTCGTTACTCATTTTTGAATATGTTTCGTCTAATGATTCTATTTCATCTGCTATTTTATTAAATCTTTTTAATTCTTTATATTCTGTATCAACAAGTTTTTTTATTAAACTCATTTTTATCACCCTCTCAGGTTATTATTATATCATGGAATATTTATAGTGTAAATTAATGTTAAAGAAAATCAATAAAAATTTTAGGTTGATTGATATATAAATTGTGTAAAGTAAGTGACAATTTATTGCTTTTTTAATAATAAAAAGTTAAAAAAACGAATTTCGGTAAGAATTTGTTTGTTTTTTATTAATATTTAAGTTATTATAAGTATTGTAATTTAAATTTTAATGTTATATTTATAAGAAAATTTAGTTTTTCGTTAATTTTACCGATATCGGGAGATATTTTCTTATAATATTTGTTACAATTTATTGGTAAGGAGAGATTTGTATGCTTTTTAAACAAGCTGTAAGTTCTAGAATTTTAGAATTATGTAAATTAAATAATTATACACCAAATAAGTTAGCTGAGTTATCTGCTATTGCGCCTTCTACTTTGAATGCGATGTTATGCTGTAAGGTTGAAAATCCTAGTTCAACTAATATTTATAAAATATGCAAGGTATTTAATATTAGTTTAAAAGAATTTTTTAGTTCTGAATTTTTTAACGAAATTGATATAATTGATTAGTTGATATTCTTCAACTTTTTTTATTTTTTATGTATAATTAAGTTAGAGGTAAATATGAAAAAATTAATTAGTTATATATTTAGTATAGTTTTTATTTTATTGGTAAGTTTATTTTATTATAGTTATAATACTAGTAATAGTAGTAGTAATAAAGATGTTAAATTAGATTATGTAATTAATGTACATTTTATTGATGTTGGTCAAGGTGATGCTACTTTTATTGAACTTCCTAATAATGAATGTATGTTGATTGATGCTGGTGAGAGGTCTTATGGTGATGTTGTTAAAAATTATATAGAGAAATTAGGGTATAGTTCAATTGATTATGTTATTGGTACTCATCCTCATACTGATCATATTGGTGGTCTTGAAAATATTATTAATAGTTTTGGGATTGGTTCTATTTATATGCCTATGGTTACTTCTAATAGTAAAACTTTTGAAAGTTTAATTAATACTATATCTAGTAAAGATTTAAAAATAAATAGTGCTAGGGATGATGTTGTTTTATTTGATTATAATAATCTTAAGGGGTATTTTGTTGCTCCGGTTAGTTCTAATTATAGTGATTTAAATAATTATTCGGCTGTTTTATTACTTAGGTATGGTAATGTTAGTTTTTTATTTATGGGTGATGCTGAGATTTTAAGTGAGAATGAGATAAATGATAATATTGATGTTGATGTTGTTAAGATTGGGCATCATGGAAGTATTTCTTCTTCTGGTAGTAGTTTAATTAATCGTGTTAGTGCTAGGTATGGGATTATTTCTGTTGGAAAGAATAGTTATGGTCATCCTAGTGATGAGGTTATTAGTAGGTGGAGTGATAATGGTACTTATATTTATAGGACTGATATTAATGGAGATATTGTTGTTAATACTGATGGTAATGAGATTAGTATTAGTGTAGAAAGGTAGGATGGTTATGAGAGTTGTTATTGATAGATTTGAGGGGGATTATGCTGTGGTTGAGTTAGATGATTTATCTATTGTAAATGTTCCTAAAAGCCTTTTTAAAGGGGCAAAAGAAGGGGATATTATTGACATTATTATTAATAAAGAGGAATCGGATAAAAGAAAGGGTAGTATAAATAAATTAATAGATAATTTATTTATAAATAAGTGAACTAATAAATGAATTTTCCTCTTTTGTTTTTGTCTTAATATTTCCTCCTTCTACTTATATATATACACTTTAAATGTTTGTTTTTCTTGTTTTTTTGTATAAAAAACAATTTTTTTGATGTGAATTTATTATTCCAATAGCTTGTAGGTATGAATGTATGATTGTTGGTCCTACGTATTTCATTCCTCTTTTGGTAAGATCTTTTGATATTCTGTTTGCTAGTTCTGAGGTTGTTGAATCTGTATCATATATTATTGTGTTATTTGTAAATGTTGATAGGTAGTTATCGAATGTATTGTATTCTTTTAATATTTGTTTAAATATTATTGTGTTATTGATACTTGCTTTTATTTTTAATTTGTTTCTTATTATGTTTTTATTGTTCAACAATTCATTTATTTTGTTATCATCATAGTTTGATATTTTATCTATATTAAAGTTATCATATGCTTCTTCGAAGTATTTTCTTTTGTTTAATATGCATTCCCATGATAAACCTGCTTGGAATGATTCTAGTATTAACATTTCAAATAATTGATTATCGTTATGAGTTGGGTTTCCCCATTCTTCGTCATGGTATTTAATATATAATGGATTGTTTAAGTTACACCAGTTACATCTTGTTTTCATTGTTTCTCCTCTCTTATTTTAATAAAAAAATATCGAGTTAACGATATTTTATATAAATAGCATTATTACAATTAATATTAGTAAGATAGCTACAATAAATTTCCAAATGTATTTTAACCATTCTTTGTATTTAATATCACATAGTGATAGTCCTAGTAAAAGTATGGCTGATGATGGAGTTATCATTGATGCTATACCGAATGTTGTTTGTAGTATTATTGCAATTTGATTTATGTTATCTGCAAATAATGCTTTTAAGTATAATCCGATTAAGCTTACTGTGTATTGATATTCTACTGTAAATAATGATGTGAATAATCCAGAAATAGTTGTTAGAACTATGTTGAATTTATCACTTAGACTAATAAACCAATCTATGATTGTTGGAATTACTGGATACATTACGGCGAATTCTAGGGTAAGGTAACTTAAAAGTAATAATACTACTAGTTTTCCTGATTTTTTAAATCCTTCTCCGAATGATGTTAGGTAATCGTCTAAACTTAATTTGTAAATTACTTTTAGAATTAATGTTGCTATTACCATTAGTGCTTGTATTCCGAAGATATCCCAGTTTCCGAAGGCGTTAACGTCCCCTAGAATGTATGTGAATATTGTTGAATCAAATAATTCAAATGTTTGTATTGATTCTAATGCTTTTTCAAAGCATGTTATTTCGAATACGTCGTTCCATGGGAAGTATGCCATAATTGATATTATTGCAAATAATGTTAGTACTATAGCTAGTGGCCATATTTTTTTATTACTTGTAACGTTTGCTGGGGCAAATTCGTCATTTATTATTTCAGCTGATTTGTTATTTAATGTTTTTCTTATATGTAATACATTAAATACGTTAAATAGTATAAATGCTAGTAATAGGATAATTAATTTAATATACCATAGTGTATTGTATTCTAATCCTAAATAATTTACGTTTATTCCTACTATTTTTGTACTGTACATTGATCCAATTGTTCCTACTAGGATTGAACCGAATGTCATTGTGAATCCACTTATTTTATCTAATTTTAATTCTTTTGCTATAGCTAGTATAAATGGTACTGCTGCTATTAATAAGAAGTATTCATTTGTTACTGAACTTAGTGCTGTAAAAATAAATGAAACAATTAATGTAAATAGTATTTCCTTTCTTTTAAATATTTTAGCTAGTTTTGTAACTATGGATTGGTATCCTCCAATTCTTGATAGTACTTGATAGAATCCTCCTAGAACAAATACGAATGTTACTAAAACTGTGAAGTAATACATTCCTAATAGTCCGTAGGTGAAAAAGTCAAATATACCAACGCGTGTTATTTCAGTTACGTTAATTGCTGTTCCTGAGAATGTTCCTTGTGGGATTATCCATGTTAATAACACTGATAGTAATACCATAAATCCTGATGCTTTAACTAGATCTAATTTTTTTCCATCTTTTTTCATTCTTAACCTCCTTCTAATACTAATTATAGCATAAATTAGAAAAATGAATATATTTTTTATTGAATTTATTAAATTTTTATGTGTTATTAGTTAATATTATATAAAAAAAGATAGTATAATTTTACTATCTATATTATTTATCGTTTGGTTTCATTGTTGGGAATAGTAGTACATCTCTAATTGATTCTTGTTCTGTAAATAGCATTATTAATCTATCTATTCCATATCCTATTCCTCCGGCTGGTGGCATTCCGTATTCTAATGCTTCTATGAAGTCGTTATCTATATCGTTTGCTTCGTCGTTTCCTAATTCTTTTTCTTTTAGTTGTTCTTGGAATCTTTCTAATTGATCTATTGGGTCGTTTAGTTCTGTGTAAGCATTAGCGCATTCGTGTCCTGAAATAAATAGCTCAAATCTATCTACGAATCTAGGATCTTCGGGATTCTTTTTGGTTAGTGGTGATATTTCTATTGGGTGGCCATATAGAAATGTTGGTTCGATTAGTGTTTCTTCTACGTATTTTTCAAAGAATAAATTGATTATATGTCCTACTGTGTGTTCGTGGTCTGCTACTTCTATATTGTGTTCTTTGGCTAGGTTTAATGCTTCATCTATTGTCATTTCTTTTTTGAAATCTATTCCTGTTACTTCTTTAATTGAATCTACCATGCTAATTCTTTTCCATTTTCCTGATAAATCTATATCATGTCCTAGGTAATGGAATGTAGTTTTTCCGCATACTTTTTGAGCAATTGTTTGATACATTTCTTCGGTTAGATCCATCATTCCGTCCAGGTTAGAATATGCTTGATATACTTCCATCATTGTAAATTCTGGGTTGTGTTGTGGATCCATTCCTTCGTTTCTGAATGTTCTTCCTATTTCGTATACTGATTCCATTCCTCCTACTAGTAATCTTTTAAGGTTTAATTCTAGCGCAATACGTAGGTACATATCTAAATCTTGGGTATTATGATGGGTTATGAATGGGCGAGCTGATGCTCCGGTAAGTAGTGTTGTTAGGATTGGTGTTTCTACTTCTGTAAATCCTTTTTCGTCTAGGAAGTTTTGGATGCAACGAATTATTTTTGGACGCATGAAAGCAACTTTTTTTGATTCTTCGTTCATTATTAAATCAACATATCTTCTTCTATATCTTTCTTCTATGTCTGTTAATCCGTGGAATTTTTCTGGTAATGGTCTTAGTGCTTTTACTAAATGTGTGTATTCTAAGCATTTTAATGTTATTTCTCCGGTTTTGGTTTTCATTACTTTACCGTAAACTCCTACTATGTCTCCTATATCTGCTGTTTTAAATAGGTTGTAGATTTCTTCTCCTACATCGTTTATTGATATATATATTTGTATTTTTCCGGTTTTGTCTTGTATTGTGAAAAACGATGCTTTTCCCATTTTTCTTATAAACATTATTCTTCCAGCGACTTTGTATGTGTCTTCAATAGTTTCAAATTCTTCGTGGTCTATTTCTTGGTATTTATTTTTTATTTCACTCGCAAAAGCGGTTCTATCGTATTTTGTTCCAAATGGATCTAGTCCTAGTTCTTTTAGTTTAGTTAATTTTTCTCTTCTTACTATTTCTTGATCTGTTAAATTACGCATTTATATCACTTCTTTCGTTATTAGTATACTTAAAAAGTTATAAAAAAGCAACATATGAATATTATTTAATGGGAGGTTTTTATGAATGGGAATTATTATCCTAATGCGAAGTATCCTGGGGATTTTGGTGTAAATAGTTCTGGGAATGATTATAATCTTAATACGGCTCCTATTGGGAATAATTTAGATGATGAGCAAAGTTATATTGAAAATATTTTAAGATTGAATAAGGGTAAAAGGGCTAAGGCTTATTTTTCTTTTCCTGATTCTAGTGAATGGCGTGATAGAATTTTTGAAGGGGTTATTGAGGAAGCTGGTAAGGATCATTTGGTTATGAGTGATTCTAGAACAGGGAAATGGTCTTTGATTTTACTTATTTATCTTAATTATGTTGAATTTGATGAAAAGATTAATTATAGTCATTCTTATTCAGAGATAACTTATTAGGTTATTTCTTTCTTTTTGAAGTGTTGTGGGTTCTCCGTGGCCTGGATTTATTTCTAGGTTTGTGTAGTTATTTAATATAGTTTTTATGCTTGATTGCATTTCTTTTAGGTTTCCTCCTGGTAGGTCATATCTTCCTATGGTTCCTTTGAAGATGAAATCTCCGCTAAATAGTTTGTTTTCAAATAGGAATCCGACTAGGTCTTCTTTATGGCCCGGTAGGGGTATTATTTTAAATTGAAATTTATTTATTTTGAGATTTTGATTTTGATGGTTATGGTCATATATTGGTACGTGATATTGGTTTGATAGTTCTTTTAGACATCCTATGTGGTCAAAGTGGTAATGGGTTATTAAAATTGCTTTTAGGTTTCCTTTGATTGAATGAGTTATTTCGTTAATATTGTCTGCTGGATCTATTACGATGTAGTCGTTTTCTATATTTAATATATAGCAGTTTGTTTCTAGGGGACCTAGTTTAAGTATTTTGATGTTCATTATTTTTTCTCCTTTTTGTCTTTTATTTTTTTAATTTTTAATGTATACTTTTATAGTAGGTGATGTAAAATGAATTTTGGAACTTTAATGATGATTTTTTTAATCATTGGTGGAGTTATTTCTATTGTTTATATTATTTTTTATAATAATTTGCAAGCTTATGTGCTTAAGATTAATGAGGCTGAGGGGGTTATTGATGATCTTCTCAGAAAAAAGTATGATAATATTATGATGATCAAGGATATTGTTCTGGAAGAAACTGATTTGCCTGAGAAGTCGTTTGATGAGTTTGTTAAGTTTAAGAAGCAAAATATTTCTAGTTTTGATTTTGAAAGAAAGTTAACTGAGTTTAATAATTTTATTACTAAGGTTTCTAGTGATTATGATTGTTTGATGGGAAATGTTAGATTTAATAATTATTATAGTGAGCTTACTGAGATTAATCAGAAGTTGGAGGCAGCTAAGAGTTTTTATAATAAGTATACTAATATGCTTAATAGTTGTACTAAGAAGTTTCCTTCTAATGTGATTGCGTTTACTCATGGGATTAAGTCTAGGGCTTTCTTTGATGGTAAGGATATGTTTGATGAGGATATAAAGGATTTTAAGTTATAATCCTTTTTTGTTTATAGAAAAAATGACATTAAGTCATTTAGTACATTATTTTGTTTTCTATTGCCCATGGTATGAAGTGGTCTTTTATTGCGGATGCTAATTCGTCTTGTGAATCTTTTATTGAATACCATTTGTAGTCTATTATTTCTTCGTTTGGTAATAGTTCTACGTCTACTTCTTTGTTTGATAGCATCATGTGCATTTCGATTGTTAGGTTTGGATCTGAAAGGGCTGGTTCTCTAAAGCATAGTATTTCGGTTAGATTATCTTCATTAATTGTAAATCCGTTGCTTATTTCTTCTGTACATTCTCTTACTGCTGCTTCTTTATATGTTTCGCCTTTTTCTACTCCACCGCCTACTAGGGTATATTTTCCTTTTTTAGCACTTCTTTGGGACATGCTTATTAGTAGTTTTCCGTCTTTTATGAATGCGGTTCCTACTACGTGTATTAATTCTTCCATTTTAACCTCACTTATGATATGTTTCGTTATTTATTATTTTAAATGAACGATATATTTGTTCTAATAGGATTCCTCTGAATAATCCGTGAGGAAATGTTAAGGGGCTAAATGATAGTTTGTAATCTACTTGTTTTAGTACTTGTTCATCTAGTCCTTCTGATCCTCCTATTATGAAATCTATGTTGCTATAATTCATTAATTTTGTTTCGATGAATTTTGATAGTTCTGGGGATGTTAATCTTTCTCCATCTATTGTTAGAGCTACTTTATATGATTTATTTGATAGTTTTGAAAGTATTTTTATTCCTTCTTCTTTTTTGTTGGTATCTTGTAGTTCGATTATTTCTATTTTATGATATTTATTTGTTCTTGTTAGATAATCATTTATTAGTTCTGTTAAATATTTTTCTTTTATTTTTCCTATACATATTATTTTTATCATATTTCTATTGTTCCTGTTATTTCGTTTTGTTTTGCTACTTTAATGTTTGTAAAATCTATATTATGTTCTATAAATTCTTGTTTTAAGGTTGATAGGGCTAGGTCTTCGGTGTTGTTTTCTTCGCTTAAGTGGGCTAGCACTATTTCTTTGGTATTTTCTCCAATTATTTTGCTTAAATAGAATGAAGATGATTCGTTTGATAGGTGACCTCTGTCTGATGCTACTCTTCTTTTTAACCATCCGGGATACCTTCCATTTAAGAGCATATCTGTGTTATGATTGCTTTCAAAAATGTAAACATTTTTGTTTGATAATTTTTTGAAATATTTTTGGTTTAGGTATCCTGTATCTGTTATTTGTACCATGCTTGAGGTTCCTTCTGTTATGATATATCCTCTTGAATCTGATGTATCGTGACTTGTTTTGATGTTTTCTATTAAAATATTGTCTATTATCATATCATCTTCTAATAGTTTGATATTTTCATATTTTTTTAGATATGGCATATCTTCTAGCATTGGTATTGTTAAGATTAATGTTGGTTTATATTTATTTGTAATTGTTTTTAAAGCGCTTGTGTGATCTGCATGGGTGTGGGTGATGAGGATGTAGTCTATGTTAGATAATGATGTGTTGTTTTCTTTTAATTTATCATTAATGTATTTCATATTACATCCTGCATCTATTAAGAGTTCGTGGTTTGTTGTTTTGATATATGTTGAATTCCCTTTGGAACCGCTTGCAAGTACGCTTACTAGCATGAGTACACCGAGCATGGATTGTGATATCCAGCTGAACTTTGGATTGCAAAGTGAAGGTGGGTTCCGGTTGATGAACCTGAATCCCCCATTGTTCCTATGATTTGTCCTCTTGTTACTGTTTGGCCTACTGATACTCTTATATCACTTCTCATATGGGCATATATAATTGTGTATTCTCCGTATTGGATTCTTATGTAATTTCCCCATTGATTTCCACAGTTGTTTCCGTAGTATCCTCTATCAGCGCATGATGAGTATGCTGCTATTACTGTTCCGTCTGTTGCTGAATATATTGGTGAACCGAATCCGGTTCCGGAAATATCTATTCCGTTGTGATGTTTTCCCCAACGCCATCCGAATCTACTGGTTATTACGTATGGTGATAGGGTTGGCCAACGCCATTCGTCTGTTCCAACGTTTATGTATGTTCCTGATGGGTTTGAATAGTATTTTGTTCCTTTTGCTACTATTTTATTAACTGTTGGTTTTACTTCTTCTGATTTTGTAATTATCAAGCTTTCTATTTCTCCGTTTTTGTATTGGATTGATTCGGTTACTTTTGATACTCCGTTTACTCCTTCTTGGATTGTTTTGGTTTGTCCTACGTACATTGTATCGTCGTCTTGGTATTCTGTTACATATTTATTAGTTATGTTTTCTACTACTTCTGTTTCGTGAATTATTTCTACTATTGGTGAAATTAATCCGATTGAAACTTCTTGATTCTTTTTTAATAGTGTATTTTTACTTGGTATTGATGGGTTTGCGATTAGGAATTCTTCTATGCTTAAGTTATTGTTTTCTATTATATTGTCTATTGAATCGTTTTCTTTTACGGTGTATGTTTTTTGTTTTTCTGTTGTTCCAAATAATAGGTATTGGCTAAGTTCTTCTGTATTTGTGAATATTTGTTTATCTGTGCTGATATGATCTTCTTTTATTGTTATTTCTTCTTGCCAATATATTGATGTTATTTTTGTTCCTTCATCGGTTATTTCTTCTTGGGTGTTATTTTCGTAGTTTTTTAGTTCTTTACTTCCAACAAATGCGGATACTAGGTTGTAGAATGCTTCTTCAAAGTATTCTTTTTTTAATGTATATATTGTTATTGGTTCTTTTGTTTCGTCTTTATACTTTATTGTTATTACGTATCCTTGGATTGTAAACGGATTTATATTTTCAATTGTATTGTATATTTCTTCTGATGTTTTTATATTATCACTATAGGTTGTGTTTTTTTCTATTTCTAATCCGCTTGGTGGATATACTTTATCAACGTTGTATGTTTGTTTTATTTCTTGTTGTTTTTCATCAACTAGATTAAGAAATTCTTCTTCGTTTGATAGGTATCCGATGCTTTTTCCTTCTACGAATACTTCGTATACGTCTTTTGGTATATCGGTATTTTGTTTATTGGTTGATAGGAAAAACATTAGTCCAGATAGTAATATGGTTATTATTATTGATAATATTATTTCTTTTGTTTTCAATTTAATCACTTCTTTTTCTTTTATTTTTCTTCATTTTTTTTGATATAGTTTCTAAAGTTGCTCATGCTTCTTTCGAATAGTAATTCGATTGTTCCGGTTCCACCGTTTCTGTGTTTTCCAATAATTAGTTCGGTTATTGAGGTGTCTGTTTGTTCTGCGGCTGCTTTGTTGTAGTAATCATCTCTATATAGGAACATTACGATGTCTGCATCTTGTTCGATTGAACCTGATTCTCTTAGGTCTGACATTATTGGTCTTTTATTTTCTCTTAATTCTACGCTACGTGATAATTGGGCTAGGGCAACTACTGGGACTTTTAATTCCATTGCCATTGTTTTAAGGGAACGTGATATTTCTGATACTTCTTGGACACGATTTCCTTCATTTTTGCTTGATCCTGAAATTAATTGTAGATAGTCTATTACAATTAGTCCTAGTCCTTTATCGCTGGTTGCGAGTCTTCTACATTTTGCTCTTATTTCTGAGATTGTCATTCCGGCATTGTCTTCTATGTAAAGATTGGTTTCGCTTAGTTCGCTCATTGCTTCGTTTACTTTTTTCCAATCTCCGTGTTCTAGTCTTCCGGTTCTGACTTTGTTCATTTCGATTCCACCGGCTGCTGCTATCATACGCATTGCTAGTTGTTCTGCTGACATTTCTAGATTGAATAGTGCGACTGCTTTTTCGCTTCTTGATGCTGCGTTTACGGCTAGGTTTAATGCGAATGCGGTTTTACCCATTGCTGGTCTTGCTGCTACGATTATTAGTTCGTTTTCGTGAAAGCCACTGGTTAGTTTATCTAAATCGTAGAATCCGGTTGCTAGTCCGGTTATTTCGTTTTGATTTTTTGCTAGTTTTTCAATTTGTTCTTGAGCACTTCTCATTACTGATGCGATTGTTTTAAATTCTCCAGCTTTTCTTGCTTTTGTAACACTGAAGATTTTCTTTTCGGCATCGTCTATTAAATAATTTGTTTCCTCTTCTTCGTTATATGCTTCTTGATTTATTTTGTTTGTAACGTCTATTAGTTTTCTTCTTAATGCTTTATCTTTTATTATATCTATGTAGTAATCTATATTTGATGCTGATATTACTGAGTCTATTACTTCGCTTAGGTATTCTACTCCTCCGATTGCTGTAATTGATATATGTTTTTCGATTTCATTTTTTATTGCCATTGAATCTAATGGTAATTTGTTTTGGTGTAGTGTGAATATTGCATCGTATATTCTTCTGTTTGCTTCTGATACAAACATTTCGCTTTCTAGTTCTTCACATATTTTATCACAGGCGTATCTTGTTAAAAAAGCACATCCTAGGGCCATCATTTCAGCTTCTAGGTTTTGAGGCATTTTTCTTTCTGCCACTTTTACACCTCTTTTACTACTATACTTATGTTTGCTTCTACTTTTTTATGTAGTTTTATTTTAATAATATGTGTTCCTAAGGTATCTATTGGGGTGTTTATTTCGATTTGTTTTTTATCTATGTTATATCCTTTTTTATTTAATTCTTCTGATATTTGTTTTGATGAGATTGTTCCGAATATTTTTCCGTTTTTACCTGATTTAACTTTAAATGTAATTGGAGTTTTTTCGATTTGTTCTTTAATTTGTTTACAATCTCTTATAAGTAAATCTTCTTCTAATGCTTTGGTTTCTAATTCGTTTTGTAGTCTTTTTTTGCTTCCTTCTGTATATTTTACTGCTAATCCATTTTTGATTAGGAAGTTTTCTGCATATCCATCTGACACTTCTATTATTTGATCTTTTTTTCCTTGTTTTTTAACGTCTTTTAATAATATTACTTTCATTCAAAACTCTCCTGTCTAATCAATTTATAGTATAACAAATTATTTAAAAAAAAGATACCTCTTATAGAGATACTTTATTATTTTACAAATGGGATTAAAGCCATAAATCTTGCTCTTTTGATTTGTTTAGCAATATATCTTTGATGTTTTGCACATGCTCCTGTCATTCTACGAGGTAGGATTTTTCCTTTATCATTGATATATTTGTTAATAATATTTACGTCTTTATAATCTACGCTTTTTCCAGCACACATTTGACAAATTTTCTTTTTCTTACGATAAAATTCTGCCATGATTTTTCCTTTCTAGAATGGTAAATCGTCATCGCTTAACACTACTTCGGAACCGAAATCTTTAAATGGGTCTTCTGTAATGTCGGTTGTTGCTGCATGACTTATATTGTTATTTAGTTGTGGAAAGTCCATTCCTGTGTTTCCATTACTATTTTTGCTACCTAAGAATGTTACTGTTGTAGCACTTACTTCTGTTACGTATACTGTAACTCCGTCTTTATTTTGATAATTTCTTGTTTGTATTCTTCCTTGGACTCCTATTTGAGAACCTTTTGAACAGTATTTGCATAGATTTTCTGCTTGTTTTCCCCAGGCTACACAGTTAATGAAATCTGCGTCTCTTTCTCCATTTTGGTTTGTTGTTAGTTTAGATACAGCTATTGTGAAATTACAAGTTGAAAGAGGACCGTTTTGTCCGTTTACTGTTCTTAATTCTGGATCTCTTGTTAGTCTTCCTACTAAAACTACGTTATTCATAAATTACTCCTCATCTAATTTTAAAATTTGATGTCTAATGATATTTTCGTTTAGTCTAGCTTTACGATCAAATTCAGCTATTGCTTCGTTTGATGCTTCTACAGTTAGAACGTAGTAGAAACCATTAATTTCTTTGTTAATAGGATATGCTAGTTGTCTTTGTCCCATTTCTTTTGAATTAGTAATTTTTCCGTTCATATCTGTAATTACTTTTTTTAGATTTTCTACAGTTGATGTTACTGTTTTTTCATCTAATGTTGTTTTTACGATAAACATTACTTCATAATTTGTCATTTTTTCTTTCCTCCTTCTGGTCTATTCGGCTTTGCTTAACAAAGCAAGGAGCTTTCGCTCAATAGGTATATTATCATATTTATTGTGGAAATGCTAGGATTTTTTAACATTTTGAGAAAATTTAATTATTATATTTTGAAATTTTAAAAAATTTATTTGTTTGTTATTTGTTTTTATGAAAAAATGAGATATAAATTATTTATATCTCACTGTATTGTTTTTGTTTATTTATTAGTATTTATTATTCCGTAAGCTCCATCTTTTCTTTTATAAAGTACTGAAATACATTCTTCATCTATGTTGTTAAATACGAAGAAGTCATGGTCTAATAGTTCCATTTGAAGGATTGCTTCTTCTTCATCCATTGGTTTAACGTCTAGAATTTTTCTTTTTATTATTTTACTTTGATTTGATTCTTCTTGAGTTTCTTCTATTTGTGCAAATATTGGTTCGAATGTTTTGTATCTATTTAGTTTGGTTTTGTTTTTTCTTATTTGTCTTTCTAGTTTGTCTACTACTAAGTCTATTGCTGCGTATAAATCATTGTGTTTTTCTTCTGCTCGAAGGGTAAATTTGTCTGTAGGGATTGTTACTTCTATTATTTGATCTTTGTCTCTTACTTTAACAACTATGTTGCATCTTATTTCTGAGTTACTGTCAAAGTATTTGTCTAATCTACTAAGTTTTTCTGTAACGTAGTTTTTGATTGCTTCTGTAACTTTTAGTTTATCTCCTCTAATATTAATTTCCATATGTATCACTCTCCTAATATCATATTATCATATTTTTATAAAAAAAACTACACTGTGGTAGTTATATTTACATGGTTTACTTCTTTTGCTTGGAGTCCTTTGGATGTTTCTATTAGTTTAAACTCTACTGTATCTCCTTCGTTTAGGGTACGGTATCCTTTCATGTTGATTGTACTATAGTGAAAGAATATATCGCTTAGTCCTTTTACTTCGATAAATCCGTATCCTAGATCGTTGTTAAACCATTTTACTTTTCCTATCATAATTCTTTATCCTTTCTATGTTTAAAGGATAATATATTTTTGCTTAATTATTTGTCGAATTATGGTTAGTATGTGTAAGTATTTTTTATTTCTCTATTTAGGTCTCTTTCTTTTATTGTTTGTCTTTTGTCATAGGTGTGTTTTCCTTTTGCTATTGCTACTTTAATTTTGGCTTTGTTGTTTTTAAGATATAATATTGTTGGTATTAGGGTGTATCCTTCTTTTTGGGATGCTTCTTGTAATCTTTTTATTTCTTGGTTGTGTAGTAATAGTTTTCTGGTTCTTCTTTCGTCTTGGTTGTTGTATGTTCCATTTTCGTATTTTGATATGAACATATTAATTATATAGCATTCGTTGTGTTTTATTTTTATGTATGAATCTTTTAGATTTGCAGAACCGTTTCTTATGGATTTGATTTCGGTTCCGGTAAGAACGATTCCTGCTTCTATTTCTTTTTCTATAAAGTAATCAAAGTATGCTTTTTTGTTTTTTATTTCCATGTTTTTCTCCATCTAGCACTATGAAGTCGATTGTTTTGGCTTCTTTGCTTGCTCCTATACATTTTACTCTTATTTTGTCTCCAAGTCTATATGTTTTTTTGGTATTTGTTCCAATAAGTGCGAATAGTTCTGGTATGTAGTTATAGTAATCTCCTTCTAGGGTGCTTGTGTGTACGAGTCCTTCTATCTTGTTTGGTAGTTCAACGAATAGTCCGAAGTTGGTTACTGTGCTTATTGTTCCTTCGAAGGTTTCTCCGATGTGGTTTTCCATGTATTCTGCCATTTTCATGTCGTCTACTTCTCTTTCGGCTTCGGTTGCGGCTTGTTCTCTTTCGCTACAGTTTGTTGCAATGTAGTCTAGGTTTGTTTCCCAGTAGTTTATAGTGTTTGTATCTATGTTGTTGTTGTATAGGTATTCTCTTAGGAGTCTATGAACTATTAGGTCTGGATATCTTCTTATTGGGCTTGTGAAATGGGTATAACATGTACTGCCTAGTCCGAAGTGTCCGATATTGTCTTTTTGATAAACTGCTTTTTGCATGCTTCTTAGTAATATACTTGAGAATATGTCTACTTCTGGAACATCTTTTAGTTGGGTTAGAATTTTTTGCATTGTTATTGGTTTTATTTCATTAAATTTTCCTACTATTTTGTATCCCATTAGACTAACTAGGTGGATAAATGAATCTATTTTTTCTTTTTTTGGTTCTCCGTGTACACGGTATATAAATGGTAGTTCCATATTATATATATGTGTTGCGACTGTTTCGTTTGCGGCAATCATGAAGTCTTCTATTAGTTTTTCTCCGTCTTCTCTTTCATTTACTTTAACGTCTATGCATTTTCCGTTTTCATCGCATATTAGTTTTGGTTCGTCTAGATCGAAATCTATATATCCTCTTTTTTCTTTGTTTTTTCTTAATATATGAGCTAGTTCATTCATTCCTTGTAATTGTTCTTTGTATGGTTCGTAGTCTGGATCTATTATGTTTCTTACTAATAGGTCGTTTACTTTTTTGTATGTCATTTTCTTTTTTGACTTTATGTATGATGGAAATATGTCGTAGTTAATTACATTTCCATTTGAATCTATATCCATTATGCATGATTGGGTTAGTCTTATTTCGCCTTCGTTTAGTGAGCATATTCCGTTTGATAGGATATGTGGTAGCATTGGGATTACTGAGTATGCTAAATAGGAGCTTGTTCCTCTTTGGAATGCATCTTTGTCTAGTGGGCTGTCTTTGGTTACGTAGTATGATACGTCTGCAATGTGTACTCCTAAAGTATATATTCCATCGTGTTTTTTAAAACTAATTGCATCGTCTATGTCTTTTGTATCGTCTCCGTCTATTGTGAATATGGTTTCGTTTGTTAGATTTTTTCTTCCTTGGAGGTCTTTATCGGTTACTTGTGTTGGTAGGCTGTTTGCCATATCTATAGCTTCTTTTGAGAATTCTTCGTATATTTTATATTTGTAGGCTATTGATGTTATGTCTACTCCTGGGTCGTCTTTGTGTCCTAGTATTTTAACTATTTTTCCGATGTAGTAATTTTTTTGTTTTTCTTTGGCTAGATTTACAACTACTTTTGTTCCTTCTACGCATCCTTTTAAGGTATTTTGATCTATTTCTATGGTTATTTTTTTCTTTTTGTCGTCTAGTTCTAAGAATGTTTTGTTTTTCTTGTTATATAGTGTTCCGATGATGTTTTTGGTATTTCTTTCGAGGATTTTTATTACTTTTCCTTCTTTTTTTCCGTTGTAGGTAATTACTTCTACTAGTACGATGTCTTGGTCTACTGCTCCGTTTATGTTGTGATAGTTTATATATAGATCATCACCATCTAGTAGTAGGAATCCGTTGCCCATTTTGTTTATGCTTATTTTTCCAGCTTTTACTCCTGGGTTATTATCGTATAGTATGTATTTGTCTTTTTTGGTTTGGTATATTGTGTATTCTTTTACTAATTGGGTTAGTGTTTCTTGTAGTATGTTTAATTCTTCTGGTGTGGTTAGTTTTAATAAATCGTTTATTTCTATTAGACTTAGTGCATCGTATTTGTTTTTTAATTGTTTTAATATTTCTTCTTTCAATTTTATCACCTATTTATTCTATATAAATATATCATATGATTTTTATTTTTACAATTGGGTTTCTATGCATAAAAAATTAATACTACATAAATGTAATATTAATATCTTTGCTTAATATATCTGTATATGAGTAACTTTTTTTAGTGTTGTTATTTTTGACAATGAAGACGTGACTATATATTTCACATATTTTTCCATAGAATATGTCTTGTTTGTTTCTATTTTCTTTTGATATTACTTTTACTTCTTGGTTAAGATGTTGTTGGATATCTCTTTTTATTGTTTCTATCATCTTGGATACCCCACGTACATTAATCCGTTTCCCATAAGGCCTCCCATTCCATTTGAACCGTATTTGGTTTTATTTAATAATGTTATTAAGTCTATTTGTTTTGATTTATCAGTTAGGGCAAGTGTTGTTGCTATTATTGCTGGGTCAAGTGCATGAATATTAACGCGTTTTGGACTTGATGCGAAGTTTGCACCGCATTTGATTAGTTCTTCGTAGTCGCTTTGACATGCGCCTGCTATTATAACGAGTTTTTCGTGGTTTTTTTCGTATTGTCTGGCTTTTGTTACTGCTTCGCAGAAGTATTTTGAATTTCGGTAGTTTTCTAGGTTTGTTTTATCTTTTTTCTTTGAATTGTATGAATCGTGTCCGGTTATTATGACTATATCTGGGTTGTATTCTTTTAGATATTTTATTATTTTATTTGGTATTTCTTCTTCTGATACTAGTTTTCCAATTGCTTGGAGTTTGTTTTTCTTGTAGTAATTAAGGCATTTGTTAATGTATGATTCGTCTGAGTCTATGTGAAGTACTTTTGCTGGTAAATAGAAGTAGGAATCTCTGTCTAGGGTTTCTTCTTCTATTTGGGTTTCGAATGTATCTATTTCTTTTTGATTGTAGGGTTCTAAATCTTCTAAGGGACTATCTGCGTAGAGTCTTATGTTTGTTCCTTTGAGGAATGCGATGTTTTTCTCTATGTTTATTACTTTAAATATTATATCGTTATTATAGCTTTTTCTTGTTACTAGTGAATGTATTTTTATATTCATTATTACCACCTATTAATTATATGTTTATATAAATAAAAAAAGCACTTTTTGTGCTTTATGCTACTAACCATTTGTGTTTTTTTACGCTGTATAGTGGGATTAATGGTAAAAGTATTGGAGTTTTTTTCTTGTATTCTTGGTATTTTTTATCTTTTCCATAGTTTTTATCTTGTCTTATTTCTAATCGTCTTGCTCCGCTAAACATTACGTAGATAATTCCAACATATCCGATTATTGCGATTATGTATTGTCCTATAGATGTTAGTGCGGTTATTCCGCTTATGAATACGCCTGTCCACATTATTAATTCTCCAAGGTAATTTGGGCATCTAACAATTTTGTATAATCCGGTTGATACGAATGTATTGGGATTTATTTTTTTTGAATTGTTTTTTTGGATATCTGCTACTGCTTCTATTATTATTCCTAAAAGCATTACTATTATTCCTATAATTAATGATGTATTTGTTTGAACGTTGTTTATGTATCTATATATTAGTGGTGAGGTCATCATAAAGTATAATAAACCGCATGAGGTCCATAGCATCATTTTTAGTGGGATTGTCATATGACTTCCGTCTGATATTTCGTTTTTCATTTTGTTGTTGTAAGATGTGCTTTTTAATTCTCTGTATGCTAGGTATCCTGATAGTCTTATTCCATATAGGAATAGGATTATTGATGATATTATCATTCCTAGATCTTGTGTATCTTTGAATATAATTAGTGATGCTAGTCCGGTTATGCTTATTGAGAAACCGTAGCCAATTGATATAAACCATACGTATTTTTTAAATCCGATGGAACTTACTAATAGTATTAGTAAAAATATTATTAATATTTGGGTTGTGTAAATCATTTTTAATCCTCTTTTCTATTTTAATTATAATATTTTTTTATTTTTATTTAAAGTTTATTTTGTTGTTTTGTGTAAAGTATTCTAATTTATATTAGATATGATTTGTTCTATAATGTGTTTGGTTTGGGCTGGTGTTTCGTTGTAAAGATCTACTCTGAAATTATTTATTCCTATGTTTTGGTATTCTTTTATTTCTTGGATTTTGTTTGTTATGTGATGATTTAAGATGTAACTTGTATGATTAGGGTAGTCTGTTATTATTGGGTATTGTTTGTTGTTTCTGTCTTTTAGTTGGTATGTATTATTTTCTTGGCAAAGGGTACATTGTTGTTGTTTATTGATGTTATTTATTATGCAATTTTTCATTATCATAAGTTCGATTCTTCCGTAAATAAGTATGGCTGTGTTTGAGTTTGTATTTTGCATTATTTGTTTAATATCGTTGTAAGTGTTTTCTGGTGATAGTGTGACTATTTGATTGTATTTTTGGGCTATATCTAGAGAATAGTGATTTGTTATATTGAGGAAGTAGTCTGATATTTGATTTTTGTTTTTAATCATACTTGCGTATGATGTGTTCATGACTTTTCCTTGATATGTTTGATATGTGTAGTTGTTTCTAGGTATTTTATATATAAAATCTTTTTCTAGGTATTGTGGTTTGTCTACGATTATTTTTACTGGGTATTGTTTTAGTATTTCTATTTGTTCTTTGGTTCTAGCTAGTACTAGTATTTCTTTTGTTTTTGGGGGATTTTGATTTTGCTTTGTGTATGTTTGTTTTATATATTTTGGTTTTTCTATTCTTTTATTTGTAAGTTTGATTATTGCTTCTCTTCTAAGGTTGTTTAAATCTATGTTTCTTATGAATAGGTTATTATCTAGTTCGATATTTATTTCAGTTACTTGATATGGTGTGTTTCCGGTTTTGGTTAGACTTTTTGTTATTTGTTCTTTTGTTATTGATGTGGTTATTGCTGGTTCTGGTTTGGGACCTATAACTTTTATTTTGTTATTATCATCTTCTATTTCTAGGATTATGTTTTCGTTAAGGTGGGAGGTGAAATTCATTTTTATATTTATTTTTTTGGTTATTATTTTTTCTGGAATGTATTTTGGTGAGGTTATGTATATTTCGTCTTTGGTTGTTAAATTAAGAAAGTTATCTATATATATTGTATCATTTTTATATGCTTTATTTATTAGATTATCTTTTTTATCATAGATGTAGTTTAGTGTTATTCCTTTGTTATGTTGTTTGAAACGAATACTGTCGAATTGATGAAGGTCTTCGGCGAGTTTTATTTCTATTTTTTTGGGTGTTATATTTGTTATTTTTCCAGCATATAGTCCAATGTGGTTTGATGATTTTTGATTTATTATATTTTTGTCATTAAATAAGTTACCGGTTGTATATTCTCTATAGAAAATTGATTTTAATTGTTTTATGTATTCTTCTGGCACTGTTGGTTCTATATTATTTTCGTAATCGTCTATTAGTTTGCGATATATTTTGGTTACTATTGCTACGTATGCTGGGGATTTCATTCTTCCTTCTATTTTAAATGAGTAGATGTTGCTTTTCATTAATTCTTTGAATTTATCTATTGTGCAAAGGTCTTTTGGACTTAAAAGATAATCTCCGATTGTTGGTTCTGTCTCATTATTTTTTAATATTTGGTATTTTAATCTACACATTCCGGCGCACTCTCCTCTGTTTGCGCTTCTGTTTAGAATGAATTTTGAGTAGTAACATTGTCCTGAGTAGCTTATACAAAGGGAACCGTGTATGAATACTTCTTTTTGCATTTTTGTTTTTATGTTGTTGATTTGTTCTAGGGATAATTCTCTAGCAAAAACAATTCTTTTGATACCTAGTTCTTCTAGTAGTTGGATGTTGTCTTGGGAATGGTTATGCATTTGGGTTGAGGCATGTATTTCTAGGTTTGGGAATGTTTCATGTGTTAGTTTGATTAGTCCAATATCTTGCATGATGATGGCATCTACTCCTATTTGATGAAGTTGTTCTATGTATTCTAATGCTTCTTGGATTTCTTGTTCATATATTAATGTATTAACTGTAATGAATATTTTTACTCCGTATTTATGACATGTTATTGTTGCTTGTTCTATTTCTTCTAGTGAGAAGTTTTCAGCATATGCTCGGGCACCGTATTTTTTTCCGGCTAGGTAGACTGCGTCTGCTCCGTTGTTTATTGCTGCTATTAGGGATTCTTTGTTTCCTACTGGTATTAATAGTTCGTGTTTCATTTTTTTACTTCCTTTTGATTATATAATTCTTCGTATTTTTGATTGGTTAATGAGTATTCGTTAGTTGGTTTTAACAGTGTATTAAGGTATATTTCTTCTGTAATGTTTGAATTTGGTATTTTATTGTTTTGAAGTATTGTTCCTTGTTTTGAATAATAAAATGAGTCGCAGTATTGTTTGGCAACTGATGGGGTTAGTTCTATATATCCGTTTTGAATAATTTGTTTTGCGATGGTTTTTCCTTCTTGGGTTTGGGTTATGTAGTATCCTGGATCTGGAGATTTTAATATCATATTTTCATATATTATGAAATTGTTTTGGGTGCAATTTTCTTCTTGAAAAAATTGACAGTATGTTGGGTCTACTAGATATGTTTTGTTAGGCATTTTAACAATTAAAAATGAGTGTCCTGGAGTGGTTGATGTTATTGTTTTATGTGTTTCTTTGGGAAATGTGGTAATGTTTAGTTTTTGGAGGTATTTTCCTAAAATGTATTGTGTATAGTCGCATTTGTTTGTTAATGGGTTATTATATGCATCTATTTGAAATTGGTTTGATATTTGTTCTAGTGTTTTTTGGATTGCATATGTTAATAGTATTTGTTCTTCTTCTATGGTTAGTGTTCTTGTTAAAAGGTATTTATCTATTATTTTATTTATATTTGTTTGATTTATTTCTTTTTTTATATATTTATTATTTGTTATTAACATTATTATCGCCTCTTTTATAGTATATCATTATTTAAATAGAAAAAAATTATGATTTTTATTTTAAATCATAATTTCCTTTTGATATTGTATCTTTTGTTAATTGTAATGTTTTGTATTTGGTTGGATTTGATAGTATTTCGTATTCTATATCTAGAAATGAGTCTGATATTATATTATTTAAGTCTCGAATGCTTTGTTCATGTGATTTTAATTCTTCTATTATGCTTCTTGCAAATTCTTCATCTCCTTGAATGGTGATTCCGAACTGGTTTTTAAATCTTTCTTTTTTTAGTAGATATGTGCTTAGTTTTGAGTATAGTATTATTTTTATTTTATCTTCGTCTGTTAAATTTTGGTATGGGATAAAGTGATTAAATCTAGTTAATAATTCAGAAGAAAAATATCCTTTTTTAACTAGTAGGTTTTTATCAAATTGTTCTTGGACTGTTTCTTTGGAATCAAAACCGATTGTTGCTTTATCTTTTTTATATGCTTCTGTAAAGGTTCCTAAACATACTTTTGATGACATTGTTGTATTATATATTTGGGTTTGCTTCATTTGTCTTACGATTGGGAATCTTCCACCTTCTAATACTTTTAGAAAGATATTAGTTAGTGAGGTCTTTGTTTCAAGACTATCTATTCCTAGTTTATCAAATTCATCGAATACGATAATTGCTTTTTCTGCTAGTTTTATATCTCCTTTGCACTCTTCTATTAGGGTGGAAAATTCGTCTTCTATTGTTGTTCCTACTATTCCTTCTGGTACTAGGTTTATTGTATTTATATTTTTGAATGGGATGTTAAAGTATTTTGATGCTGTGTTGAATGTTGCGGTTTTTCCGGTTCCTGTTGGACCTGGGATAAGGATTGATTCTGTTCCATAAATTGGGTTTGAATAGTAATTCATTAGTAGGATTGTTGCAATTTTTTTTAGTTCTTTATCGTGTCCAATTATGTGTTGTTTAAGGTATTCGTATAGTCCTTGGACTGTAAATTCTGAACTATTTATTTCTGGGGTATTTGTTTTATTTTTTTCTTCTATTAGCGTTTGTTCTGTTTTGAATGGTAGGTTTGTTGCTGATATTTCTTTTGTGTTGGTTAGTTCTAGATATGAAAGGTTTAATTTTTTGTTGATTGTTTTGAATTTTGTAATTGCGTCTTTATATCCTTGTAGTATGTCTTCTATTGGTTTTGTTTTGGATAATTCAATTATTTCTTTAATTCTATTTTCGTTAAGTATTACGCTTGATTCTCCACTGATTATTGAGAATAGATCTAGTTTTTCTTCGTTTTCTGATAATAAGTATGGACTTAGAACTACGATTTTTCCATCATAAGCTAGTAGGAATTTTTCTTTTTCTTCCATATCAAATAGTTCGATTGCTTCTTCGTCTGTGAAATCGTTTTCTATTGTGTACATTTCTTTTATTTCTTCGATGGTATGTGCTGGTCCTACTATGTATTTGCTATCGAATGTGGTGTCTGTAATGTATGTATATGTTGTTTTATTTGTTATAAATGTATTGTCTTTTATTTCTCCCTTTACTATATTTTTAGGTATTAATATATTTGTTTTTTCATCTAATGTGATGTTTTGATATTTCATTGCGTATTTCATTTTCAACAACTCTTTCTTTTTTATAAATTGTTTCTAGTATATCACTTTGATTTTGATAAGTAAATATAAATTTTCTTTGTGTTAAGAAATAAATTAGTTGCGTTTGAAATAATATTAATATCAATGCTTTCTTGAATTAAATTTTATACTATTTTATTCTTCAATTGCTGCTTCTATTAGTGTGTTTTGTTGCATTAATTTGTCTGTTTCTTCAAGCATAATATCTATAAATTTTGGATTTTTATTTTCTTCTCTTATGATTTTTTTGTATTTGTTTATAGTATCATCGTTAGGTAATGTATCTAGTTCTTTATTGTTTAATCCAAGCATTATTAAATATTTACTTTTAGTAATTTCTTCAATATTATTGTCATATCATGCTTTGATATAGTAATCCATATTGATATTATAAATTCTGAAGTTATCTATAAAATCTGGTTCGTTATCTTGATTTATGAATCTATATTCTTTTCTTTCTTTTTCTTCTGGACCTAATCCCCAAATAAGATTTATTTGAATTATATTCTTTTTATATATTTCATTATTGTTGTATAAATTTTTGTAAACATTAAATATATAAGATGCATTTCTAGCTGGAATAAAATTATCATTATGGCAGTTAATATTGATTATATTATTTTCTGTTTGTACTAGAATATATCCTCTTTTATCTTCAACTTCCATATTATCATAATATACTTTTGAATTTATTATTTTTATATTATTTAGGTTAGTTAATAATATATTTTCTAATATTGTTTTTAAAATATCAACGTTATTTTGATTTGAAAAAATCATTTTAAATGCTTTGCTATATTCACAGGTATAAAACATGTTGTAATTGGTCATTTTTATTCACCTCCTTTCGTCAAAAATACTTTAGCATATGTCAAAATATAACGCAAAAAGCTGATTTTGAAGATCTGAGGTGAAAATCATACAGATTATATAAAAACTGCCTAGCAGATTTTATATAATCTTCTAGGCAGATTTAGAAATTTCATATGTTTTAAATTTTTTTAAATATTTCATTATTTTGTTTCTAATTTGTTAATCATTTCGTTCAAAACTTCTACTGTTTTTTCTTTAACGTCAGCTGCTGCTTTTTCTAGTACAGGGGTTCCTTTTTCTACTGCAAGGTTGTATAGTTCAGTTGCTTTTTTCTCAATTTCTTTTCCTTTTTTCTTTACTACTGAAACTACTTTTTCTTTGTCTAAATCTTTTAATTCTTTTTGAATGTCTTCAATTGATTTTTCAATTGTGTTTTTAACATCTTCGTATTCAATTTCTTTTGCGTTATTCCATAGTTCTTTCATTTTGTTTGTTAATTCTTTTCTTGTGTCTTCCCCTTTTTTTGGTGCAAATAGGACTCCTAGGGCTGTTCCTATAGCAAGTCCGGTAAATAATCCAGATTTTTTATTCATATAAATCGTCTCCTTTTTCTTTTTTATGATTACTTAGTTTTTCAATTATGCTTGTTATTATTGTACCTATTTTGTCTGTTACAAATGTTAATTTATTTGATACTAAATCAAATATTGAAAATATTGAATCAAGTGTTTTAACTTTTTTGGTTACATCGTCAACTAAATTATCAACTTTGTCTATTGTTATTATAAGTTTTATTCCTAATATTATTCCAATTATTATTAAGATTATTAATAATATATTAATAAATATTGGTAATAGTTCTACTAATGTCATTCTTCTTCACCATCTTTTTCTTCATACATTGAATCTATAAGGTTGAATAGATCTTTTTCTAATGTATCTTCTTCATTTATTTCGTTTGGTTCTTCACTTAATTCATCTATAATATTATGTTCATTTATTTCTAAATTATTATTTTCTTCTATTTCTGGAAGTATTTCTTCTTCTAATGTTGGTTCTTCAACTACTGGATTATTGATTAAGATTTCATCTAGTGTTTTTAATGGTTCTTCGAATTCGTCTTCTTCTTTTTGTTGTTCTAATTTTCTTTTCTTTTCATAAGCTTTTTTTCTAACTTCTTCTAGAGATGGACTTTTTACTCCGGTATCTGTTTTAACAATTACATCATCTTTTGTATAGTTTTGATTTAATACTCCATAAACTGGTGATATTACAGGTGATGGTGTGAATTGTTTTCTTTTTTCTTCTCTTTTTGGTTGTAAATATTTTGAATAGTCTCTTGGTGCATCGTTTTTTCTTTCTGGTTCTTTTACAATATACTCTTCTCTGTTTCTTCTTGGGGTATCGAAGTCATCGTCAAATAAACTTCTTGTAGTTGTGTTGTAATTTTTTGATTCGCTACGAATGGTTTCTCTTCTTGTTATTATTTCGTCTTCAAAGTCCATAGGAAAATTGAAGTTATTTTTTGGTTCTTCAATAACTTCTGGAGTTCTTTCTTTTGTTTCGTTTGGCATTTTTACTTCTTTTATTGGATTTTTGTCAATTACTGGATTTGATTTGTTTATTATTGGGGTTGTTTCTTCTTCTTCTTCGATATCAAATAGTACGTCTTTTATTTTTTTTAATACACTCATTTTAATTCTCCTTTATTAAATCATAATCTGGAATTTCTTCCTCATTATAATTGTCGTATTCTTCTATTACTTTTAAGAAATTTGAGTCATCTGATTCGGTTTCAAATAGACTAAATGTTTCTTCTGTATAGTTTAATATATCGTCTTCTAGCATGTTTTTTATTATTTCATCTGTGTAATCTATGGATGTAAGTATTATTAAACTATTAACAATAGATGTGTATATGTTGCTTTCATCTACCATTAATTCTATTTTAGCATAATTATACATTATTTCAATTAAATATTTATCATTTTTTTGATTTACTTCAATATAACCTGTTTTATTGTCGTGATTAATTGTTTTGCTAATAAGTGCTTTGGAGTTAGTTTTGTAATTAAATTCGGTTTTGTTGTAGTAGCTTATTATATCTACGAACATATAGTAATTAAGGTTATTTTCTGTTAGTACAACGTTTTTCCCATATGAATTTTTGATAATAATATTGGATGGGAGATAAAATTTATAACCGTTTTTATATGTGTTTGGATGTTTATTTTCACTTGACACTATTTGGTCAACTAGTTTATCAACATTTTGTTGTTCTATTTTAGTACATCCTGACAATAGAAGAAGTGATATTATTAATAATATTATTTTTTTCATTTTTTAAACCTCAATATAATCATATCACAAAAAAATGATTGTATAAAGAAAAAGTTGATATTAGAAAAGAGTATACAAGCCTTTCTAATCCTTGTATACTCTTCTGGACATTTCATACCTGTCGGTACATTCATAATAAAGGAAACAATATTTTACATATAATTCTTTCATCTTAATCCTAGTTGTCTAACTGTTTGGTCCTAGATATGCATCTACGCCACACATTTCATCATAAACACCGTAAGCTGCACCATAGAAGAAGAATACTCCACCTATTCCACCATATCCGGTTGTGTATTTCATACTAGTTTCTAAAGTAATTTTAGATGTAGCATGCTGATATGATGAGTAGAATGTTGTGTCTCCTGTAACGTATAATTCTGTATCTTGATAGATTATCATTTGATAATCTGTTGTAGGAAGTGGCAAACTGCATCCCCAACCTGTTCCGTTATCCACATAATTAGTATATACGTAATTATTGGTTCCTGCATTTAAATTAGTTGTTAATGAACCTACTCTTTGAGCATTTCCACCATATATTACTGAGCCAATAATATCGTAACTTGTTACTCTTGGGATCCCTTTCCAGGTTAATGACGTAATCATTGTACAGTATCCTGAAAGACATGAATATGATAATTGTAATTTTTTAGCGGTTGTTTCATGTGATTGAGATCTTAATGAATCATTTGTTGGTTCAATTTCTTTAACAACAGTTTTTACTTCTTTATCAAATAGTCCTTTGGTTAGATATCTGTTATATATATCATTAGTAACTTGTGATTGAAATCCTTCCCAATACATTTTGGTAAAGAAATCATATTGTTGTTTTGTCATACTAACTCCATGTTCACTAGTATAATAAATATCATCTGCATAAACATTTAATAAGAAAAGTAAACTTCCTAGGGCAACTAAAATCTTTATGATTTTATTCAACTATGTATCACACTCCTTTCGTATCTTAACCATACTATAAAGGTGTAAAAATTGGTAGTGAATATCGTTCACGTCTAGATAAATCCCTGAAAATATGGGCTTAAAAATTTTTCATATATTTCTTTAAAGGTATTGTAATTTGGATCTTGTTGATTAGTATAATCATCAATTGTGATTGTAATTGGTTTATTATTATCAACATATTTTTCATATTTTACTGATTTGTTCTTAATATTTATACTCATTTTTATTTTATAATTTTTCTCATTTATTTTAATTGCAATTTGTTCAGTTGATTTAACATAATCTATTTCTATTTTATCTTTATGTAAATAATACATTTCATTTATTTCGTCATATTTAAATCCATATTTTTTTAGTTGGTCTATAATATTTGGTTCGGCAGTCAATGTCTTTGCTTTTTGTCCTTTTATGGTTTGAATATCATCAAATATTACTTTATCATTGTTATAATTTTTATATGTATTTATGGTAATTTGTTCACATTTCTTTTCATAACATGCATCTAGGTATAGATTTTCTTTCTTATTAATTATATTTAAGAATAATTCGTGTGAATTTGATAATTCAACTAATAAATTGTCTAAATCACTTTTTAGTAATGTAGTCTTGATATTATTTTCATATGTGTATAATTCGATTGTTTCTACATTGATTGTTTCGTTTTTGTTATTGTAAAAGTTTCCTGGTTTGAAATACATTTTATCGTTTGCAAATAGGATTAATCCATCTTTTGTTTTGATTGTATCGTTGTTTCCATAGAATCTATACACTTCTGTAGAGTTATATGTTTTTGCAAAATAGTATATTAGAAATAGTATTAATGTTAAGATTAGTATAATTATTGATAATGTTGTTATTTTAAAGATAGGACTTTTTGATTTGAATATTTTTCTTAGATTATCGTTTTTATCTATTCTTGATCCGTTTAATAGTTCATCTACTGATATGTTAAAGAAATTGGCTATTGTTATTAATGTATCGTTTAATGGGACTACTATTCCTTTTTCCCATTTGTTAACTGTTGTTCTATGTACGAATAGTTTTTCTGCTAGTTCTTCTTGGCTTAGGCCTTGTTCGTTTCTTAATTCTTTTAGAAAGTTTCCAAATTTATTTTCATTATTCATTGTTACACCTCATTTTGAAATATGTTTAAGTTTATCATATTTTTTAATAAATCACTAGTGGGATATATTTTTGCATAGTTATATAATCTTATGATATAATTTATATGGATGGTGAGTTTGATGAATCGTAGAGATGGAGTTAAGGTTAAAGATATTGATGGGATGCATAATTTGATGTTGGAGTTAATGCCTAGAAGGTGTGAT
Organism: uncultured Clostridium sp.; assembly: GCA_964612605.1. Taxonomy (GTDB): domain Bacteria; phylum Bacillota_I; class Bacilli_A; order RF39; family UBA660; genus CAG-533. The sequence continues at coordinate 33,022 of CAZTEJ010000002.1, forward strand.
TCTGATGTTTATATATCAGCTAAGATTGATGTTACTAATTTAGTTAGTTATTTGGAAGAAAAGAAAAAGGATAATGGTAATTTAACTTTTTTTCATGCTTTTTGTATTGCGATTGGTAAGCTTGTTTATAATAGACCGTTGTTGAATAGATTTATTATTAATAAGTGTTTTTATGACAGGAAGTATGTTAGTATTGGGTTTGTTGCTAAGAAAGAGTTTACTGATCATTCTGAGGAGGTTTTTAGTTCTATTAGGATTGATAATGATGATACAATTGATTCTGTAAGTAAAAAAGTATATGATAAGGTTTATGGGGTTAGGCATAATAGGACTAATAATACTGATAATTTTGTTAATGTAATTGGTCATTTTCCTAAGGTATTGAGATTTTTAATTATGAAGATTTTTAAGTTTATGGATAATTATGATTTAATTCCTAGAAGTTTGACTGATAATTTGATTTATTATCAAACTGCTTTGGTTTCTAATTTGGGGTCTATTGATTGTGGTGCGATTTATCATCATTTAACTGATTTTGGAACTAATGAGGCGTTGATTACTTTTGGTAAGATTAAGGATGAGGTTTGTGTTGTTGATGGTAAGGATTGTATAAGAAAATTTTTGGATGTGGGTATTACAATTGATGAGAGAATTGCTGATGGGTTTTATTTTGCTAAGTCGTTAAAGTATTTAGAATATTTTTTTGAAAATCCGAAATGTTTAGAAGATAATGCGGATAAGTTATATGATATTAAGTTGAGATAGTTAAAAAATACTAGATATTTTTCTAGTATTTTTATTGTGTTTTGTATGATGTTAATCCGATAGATGTTAATATTTCTTTGTTTGCGTAATCGTTTGATGTTGATATATCTAGCCAGGTTGTTATTCTATAGGTTGAGGTTTGGTTTTTAGCAAATGAGGTTTCTGATGTTAGGTTGTATGATGTGTATCCTGTGTTTAGGATTTCGTCTGTTGTTGTTATGTTTGATAGTGTATTATTTACTAGTGTTGTTGTGCTTGCGCAGGTTGCATTGGCACATTTTTCGGCTTTTATGTGTATTAGATTTGAAGGTATTTCGGTGTTGGTTTCGATGTTTAGATTGTAGTCTACTGATACTTTGTTGTTATTTGATATTGTAAATACATATGGTGTGCATGTTGCTGCTTCTGTATCTGTTATTGGATATGTTTGGCATAGTTTTAATTCTCCACTTACGTATGTAAGTGTTAGGTCTAATTTTTGTGATTGGATTACCATTGTTGATGTACTTTCGTTACCGTTTATTTGTAATACGTAGTATGCGTAACTACTTGTTAGTATTAATATTATTATTCCTAGTATTATTGATGATAGTAATATTATTGTTTGATTTTTGTAATTTGTCTTTTTTTTGTTCATATGTTTCTCACCCTTATAGTTAAACTATATCATAATTATTAAGTAAATTCAATTGGTGGGAAAGATTTTTATTATGTGTTAATTATTTGGTTGATATGGAGAATTTTTTTGTCATTGTTATGTGTTATTGATTTTGTTGTGTTAATTCGTTTTCTAGTGCGATAATCTTGTTAAAGTATTTATCATTTTTTTCTTTATATTTTGATATTTCTTCTTCATTTCTTTGAATTTTATATTTTAATACCTCAATATGTTCTTCTTTTGTTCTGATGAAACAATTTCCAATTAATCCTCTACCATAATTGCCTATATATTTATATCCATCTTCTCCTAGTATTTCATATATTTGTTCATACCATGGACTTCCATGATATGATAAATCATCAGATTGTTTGCTTGATTGAATTGTACCAAGAATATAGTTCTCATCATTTTGGTCTGTTCCCCATTCTCTAAAATATTTAAATATTAATACTTCGGTTCCGTTTGGTATTATATTCATTTTTATCTTCCTCCCTTAATTATCTCATTTGTGGATATTTTTTTAGTATTAATTGTTTTGCTTTGGTTTGTCCTTGTTCGATTGATGTTATAAAATAGTCTTTTCGTACTTCATTGAATCCATTATCATTTTTTATGGTGTTGTATGGATTTAATATTGTATACTTTTCTTTTAATTCGCTTACGAGGTATCTATTGTATAATTTATGGCAATATTCACTTGGTGTTGGATAATAACGATAGTATGAATCTTTTTCAAAGCATTTTTGAATATAATCATCTGTATATGCCTTGTATATTCTATTTGTTTCTATATCTTTAAATTTTTGATATTGTATATATTTGTTATCAAATTCAAGCTTTTTTTCGTACCAATTTGTTTCTTGATAAATTATATCACCTGTTAGTAAATAGTTTCCAATGCATACGAGTATCCCATTTGATTCGGTTATTTCAAATTTTTTTAGTAGTTCGTTTAACATTAAGTATTTATCTGTTTCTGGTGGATTTAGATTTATATCGTTTAGTAAAATAAATTCTTGTATTAGCTCGTTGGTGAATAATTCGTTTATTCTGTTTCGTTTGTTTGTTTCTTGTGTAATAGTTTTTTTTAATTTAATTAGTTCTTCTTTCTTCATTTTTCCTCCTTCTTACAAGTATATTTTATCATATATGAGGGTTAGGTTTGCTCTATGATTTGTAGAGTTTTAAATTTTATCGCATGATGTCATTAGTTTCATTCACATTCGCTTGCAAATAGAGGTATTTCTTTTCCTTTTTTAATTATATAGGGTATTTCTAAATCTGTCTTAAAGAGGATGTCTTCAACATCAATAAAGTTTTCTGGGATTATTCCTATTCCGGTTGGATCGTATGAAATACACTTTACTTTATTATCTTTTGTTAGTGCTAGTATATATAAGTGTGATGTTTTTATTTTTTTATATTTTATACCGCTTATGTAGTTGTGTAAACTATATTGTGATGTAATTGTTTCAATCATATTATTATTCATGATAGCAAATATACTTAGTCCATCCATAAAACATAATTTGTTTATTTTTATATAGGGTTCCATTTTTTAATAAGATATATATAGAGTTGAAATAATCTGTTTCTATTTGTTTAATATCATTTTGAGATATATTATCTAATATTTCTGTATTTTCCATAATATATTTTAGTTTTTCTTTGTAATCGGTTATAAAGTAAATTTTAAAATCATTATCGTTCATTGTTTATTTCTCCTTTCATTTGTTACTATAGCATACTTTGGAGGGTGAAATTACTGACTCTGAATTAATTATTGGGAAGTTGGTTATTATATAGTTGTTTAGATTTTGGATCTTAATAGAATAAAACTAGTCATGTGACTAGCTTTGTCTTAATAAGTTTTTTGATGAAAAGTATTTTAATGTATGTAAATTATTCTTCTATAATTTCATATCCTAATTTTTCGTAGGTCTTTTTCCTTTTTAGAAACATATTTCTTGTTTTTGAGTAGTTATCATCTACATAATCATAGATTATAATTTCTTTTTTATTGCTATCTTTGCGATGGAGTCTTCCTGTATATTGAATTACTCTTGTTTTTCCTGAGATTGGCATTGTTAAGAATAATACTTCTAGTTTTGAATCGTCAAATCCTTCGCCTATGTAGGAACCGGTTGCTACTATAATTTTGTTTTCGTTATTTTCTTGGATTTGATTTAGTTGTTCTTGATATTTAGTTAATACTTTTTTACCAATTCCTCCATAATATTTAAATATATTGTTTGTTATTTGATTTAATTTTTCGTAGATATAGTTCATTAGTTCTAGTCTTTCAGTTAGCACAAGTATATTTTTTCCTTTGTTGTATTCTGCTATGATATCTTTTATTATTTTTTCGGTTCTTATAACATCTTTTGAAATAAAATCATTTATTTCGTTTAGTTCATAGTTATTGATTTTTGGGTTTGTAAAATTAAGGTGGGTATTTTTAACTATTACTTTCATTGGAATATTTAACTCTTTATTGTATTTTAAACTATCTACTTTGTACCTTATATCTCCACATTGCATTTTAATTATTGGTGTGTGTCCGTTTTCTCTTTCTGGGGTTGCGGATATTCCATACACGTATTTGGCACTTCCTGTATTAATTGCTTGTTCATACGTATAGGCAGCTGTATGATGGCATTCGTCTATGATAATCATTCCGTAATTTTTAGCTATATCTAGTATATTTCCGTTATTCCATAGTGATTTTATACTTGCTACGTCTATAATGTTAGTTATTTTTTTCTTTTTACTACTTATTTCTCCAACTTCGTCTATATCTAAAAATTCTTTTATTCTTTCTTTCCATTGATTTAGTAATTGTATTTTGTTTACTAGTATTAATGTGTTTACTTGGTTTTGTTCGATCATTTTGCATCCTATAACGGTTTTGCCGAAGCCGGTTGGGGCACTTAATATTCCATTTTCGTGTTTTAATAGGTTATCTAAGGCTTTTTGTTGTTCATCTTTAAGCGTTCCTTTGAATGTTACATTAATTTGTTTTCCTGGGAATCTTTTGTCTATTTTATTTATTGTTATGTTGTTTGCTTTGCAAAGATTTTCTAAGTATTCGTATGTTCCTCTAGGTAGTTTTAGGTATTTTTCATCTTCTTTGCTACAGTCAATTACCATTGGTATATTGTGCACTGATAGTCTTAGTCTTTGGTGTTGATAAAATTCTGGGTTAGCAAATGTGGCTAATCTTCTGAAACTATTTTTTACGGATACTGTAATATTTGTTTTATCTATGTAAATCATGTCATCTAGTATAATATTTATATTTTTTGGATATTCTATTGTTGTATTTGTTTTGTTGATTAATTCTTGGTTCATGTCTGTTATTTCGTGTCCTATATCGATTGTTTCTTTGGTTAGTTGTTTGATTTTTTCGTGCACTTCTTCTTCTGTTAGTTTTTGTATTGTGTTTAAATATTGAATTTGATTTTTTATTTGGTTAAAGTTTTTATCGATGAGAATTGTATTTCCTTGTTTTGCTGGTTCGTATTGGAATGGGAGTGCGATTAGGTTTCCATATCCTCCTTTTGGTAATGTATCTTGGTTTGGGAACATTCTATCAAATGTTTTTATTGATAGATTGGATATTTCCATTGTTTTTGATAATAATAGACTTCCTAGTTTTCTTGCTGTAATGGCTTTTATTTTGTGAGTAAAGAATATCCATATGTGGATTCCGTTTCCTGATGAGCTTCGTTCTAGTACATAGGGTATGGTATATTTTTCACATATTTTGATAAATGCTTGGACGTCTGTTTTTAAATCATGGGTTGTTTGTTTGTTGTCAAAATCTAGTGCAAGAAAGTAGCATGTATCATCTTCTAGTAATGGATAGATACCTATTGGGTTGTTTGTATACATGTGGTTATATATTGTTTCTTTGGTTAGTGGTTTGTTTTCTCTGTATTTGCATGTTTTGCATTTTTTACTCATTGTTTTGTTGCATATTCCTTTTTTCCATTCGTTTGCACAGGCTGGGATATAGTATTTAATTTTTGGGTTGTTTTTATCAATTGATATGTATGGATAGGTGTCTGTTCTTCCTTTAAAGTAATTCATAATTATTTTAATTGTTTCTTCTCTTGTGGTTGTGATTTCTGGATGGATTTGGTTTTGTTCTTGATACTGTTTTTTTAGTTCGTCTAGTTCTTGTTGGATTTTAATTAGTTCTTGTTCTTTTGTTTTAATTTGGTTTAATATTTCCGATTTGTTCATGTTTCTCCTTATTTATTTAAAATTGTTTGTTATAAATCTTTGTTTGTTATTTTTGTCCTAAATTTTAATTAATTTAAAATCACCCTTTGGTTGTATATTATATCATATATGTTTTAAAATGAAATATATAATTGTTAATAAGAAGTAAGTATATGTGAAAAAAATCTCAAGTTGTTGAGATTTGATTGAGAGGTATATTTTGATTATTTAATATTTTTACTTTTGTACCTACAGTATGTCATTTTGTGGAACTATAGTAATTAATTAACTTTATTAAATAATTCGTCTACAATTAAATCTTTTGAATGTAAATTATTATTTTTACCTAATAATAAATCTTCATAGAATTTAATTAAGAAAGTATTGTCTTCTCTAAATGGATGTATTTGCCATATTCTACTAGAAAAACATGTTATATTATTAATTACATCAACTATAATCATTTCATTATAGTTTTTATTTCATACTTTGATAGTATTTGTTCTACTATATTATTCATTTTGATTCCTCCTCATGTATCTTGCCAATAAATTTATGTTTGTAGAGTGATATAATTCGCTTAATCTTTCTATCTTATCAATATTTAATTTGTTAAATGTTTCTTCATCTATTCTTAAGTCACTAAATAACATATTTTCTAAATTAGTATAGTTGTTTAATGGTGCTAATGTATATAGCTTATCACATAATGCTTTTTCAGGTGTTGCAATTTGATATGAATAATTATTTTCTTCTTTTAATAATATTTCTTTTGGGTATGCTAAAACAGGTATATCTCTATATATAAATGTCCCAAAATTTGTATAGTATTCCTTTTTCTTTTTCTTATCACATGTAGCACATGTGATTGTAGATACTCTTTCAGGTATTAAACCATAATATGATAAAGCATATTCAAAAGATATATATGAAGGACCATATATACTTCCTGCTAATAAATAGCTAGGTGTATTAGGATCCGTTTCATATAATCCATTAATTATTTTGAATATTTTACCTTCTTTAACTTCCCTAGCTAATTAAGTGTCTTTATTAGAATATTTATCATAATTGTTTTTAGCTAATCTACTTGTGATTATCATATTTTCACCTCTAATTACTATTTAGCGATAATTTGTGGTGAAAATCAAGGAAATTTGTATTCAGTATATTATGTAAATTACTTAACTTTTATACTGTTTTAGTATCATTTTCTCATTCAAAATTGTGCATTTAGTACTGAAAATACTCATTACTTGTCATTTTACACTTAATTGTGCAATTTATTTAGAATTTAATACTTTAAATTATCTTTATAAAATTATCCATTCCCCGTTTTGTTCTATATTATATGTTATTTGTTTAATTGGATTTGTAGATGTTGAATAATCATCTTATATATTTTATTTTTTTAATACCAATCTTTTTGGATTAGAAGTATAATATCTATCTAACAATGATATTGCTTGTTCTTCTGTTTGCAATCTTATTTTTTCTTGAGTATTTTCTAATGAGTGTAATTGCTTCATTATTTCAAACAATTCTTCACTATTTCCAAATGGATTAATTTGAAGTGCAATTCTATATAAAAGTCCAGGATGACATGTTTGTAAACATTCCTCACTTATTAAATTTACATCTGAGTTATTAAAACTTTTTCTGCCTCTAGAGTATGAATCTTTAAATACTTCTTCAAACATTTGACTTTCCAATGTTTTTTTATTGTATCCTGTTAATGATGGAATCATACCTCTAAAACTTTTAGAAAATTCTATATATTCACTATCTAATGCTTCTTCTATTCTATTAAATCTATTGGTTAATCCACAATGAACACATTCTACTTCGTTGGCCTCTTTATAATAATCTGTAGAATGATATCCAAATATTTCTTTTCCTTGTCTAAGTTTAACAAATAAGTGATTGCAATTTCTTATTTCTTCTTGTCTTTTTTGTGTGATTTCAGTAGGAGCAATTCTTAATTTTCTCATACATTGTCCAAATTCATCGTTTATTGGCAATTGTTTTATTTCTATTTCATTCATAATTTTCTTTCTCCTTTTATTATATTTGACAAACTATCTCATTTGTGAATATTTACTTAATACTAATTGTTTTGATTTTGGTTGACCTTTTTTATATTGTAGTTGTAAAAAAATCCTTTTGAACTTTCGTAAACCCATTACTATTTTTATAATATCGTATATTTTTCCAGGAACTAACTGAATATCTTCCATACCTCTTATAACAAAATTCGCTATGTGTCATTTTTGATGTGGTGTAATATTTATTTTCTTTCTCAAGTCTACTTTGAATATGTTTATCTGTATAAGAAGTATGTATCTTATTTGTTTCAATATCCTCAAATGTTTGATATTCAATAATCTGTTTCTTGATAACAAATACTACAGATAATCAAATATCTTTCAGTACATACAAGAATTCCATTGGATTATATTATTTAAAATTCTAATATTTGTAATATTATCCCCAAAGGAAGCATTTTTTCTCCTTACACATATATTCTAACATATTAGTTTGTTATTTTTACTCTAGTTTTTGTAGAGAGTGAATGTTTCTTATTATTTGTAACTATTCAGACTTAATACCATTAAAAAGTAAAGAGTAATACAAATTGCTCTTTTATATTTCTTTTTATAGATGTTTTTATAATTAGCATAGTCTTGAGCTGCATCTATACTTTTAAATCTATTAGATATTTTTATTTTTAAGTATATCAATTTCTTCTAATTTATTTTTATCTCTTCATTTTTATTTTGGATAGTTGTATTAAATTTTTCTATTTCTTCAAATAATCTAGCTTGACAATCTCTTTGTCTTCCTATTCTTTATCACTATCCCTTGTATATTGATTTTCTCATATAAAGGAAAAAATAGTATCACTTCTTGACGCTATTTTACTTTTATTTGAAATTTATAGTTTGAATAGTTATATATTTTAAGCAAGATATCTATTGATGAAATAGTATTTTTTTATATTTTATTGATATTAATACTACCTCATTTCAACATTTACATTTAAAAATCTACTTTTTTAGTAATAATATTTGATTTGACATTTCATTAAGTTTTTTCAATTATTTAGAACTCCTTATAATTCTTTTTATTTTCTTGTTGTTCATATCTTGCATATGTAGCCACCATTGTATCATTTAGATTCTTCATATTATTTATCCTTACTACGAATTAGCTTCAAAGTATTCTATATAATCTTCGATATTCCCATCTTTCTTTTTATTGCTGTTATTAACTTTCTTATATTCTAATCCAAAACTTTCAACTAAATCTTTAAATCCTACATCAATTAATAGTTTTTCCACACTAGAATTATAATGATTTAATCTAAAAGTATAGAATAATTCTACTTGTTTCTTACTATTTTTATTGATAATTTTTGTTAATTCATTAGCACTATCTATTTCTTGTTCTATCAACATATTTAATTTATTATGATACTTTTTAGTATTAAAAATAATATCAGGTATTTCTTTAATTTTTTCATCGGTTTTACACCAAGTACAGATGGAAACAATAAATAGAATGCACATACAACTCGCAAGTATCCATGCTAAATAAACAATAAATTCAGGACCTTCACAAACTGATGCAGATAAAGCAATAGATAATGCCTCGCTAATAACGGAACCAATAGACCATTTTTTAGCATTTTTTGACTTTATAATCAGTTCTTCTTTTTTCTTTTGACCTTCCTTATTATTAAAATAACAATCAGCAGATATTTTATCGCCTAATTCATTTATATTATATTTTTTTGCTATATCCATTACCTCATAAAGTCCAAGTTCTGAGACTTTTTCGTTATAATGAAGTAAAAAGTCATACTTACTACTCATTAATAAATGTTCATCTCTTTGTTTTAGTAATTCATTTGTAAATTTTGAATTAATGTAAGTATCATATGTTTCCTTACTAATTCCTATATCATCAAATAGTCTTAAGATACGCATCTTTTCTTCATGTTGAAGTTTATTCATTTCTAATTCATAATTCTTTTGAATTTTCTCTTGCTATAATTGATAGTTTAATTGATTTTGTTGTTCTTTTGCAAATTCATTTTTCGTCCCAAGCAATACTTGCTCGTGAATCTTCCGTCAAAGTATCATAATACTGTCCATCTCTACTTAAAAACTTATTTTTAATATCCATTTTCTAATTCTCCTAACTTTTTAGTATTTCATTAATTGAATTAACCCTTTTAAGATTATTATCATTATATAAATATGGTAATTCCTCTTTAATTAACTCAATTAATTCTAAAATTTCTTCTGGTTTATTATTAATACTATAATAATAATAATTTTTACTACCAGCAGGAATGCTCAATGTTCCATACTGTTTAATGGTATGATAACTTTTTGTTCTAGCTTCTGCATATTCTTCTTGTGAATAAACAAATTTGTTTTTATTTATCTTGTCTAATTGTTTGTAGTCCTCTATAGGAACTTTTGAAATTATATCCTTGAAAACCTCATATATAAACCTAGTATCAGGGTAATACTTATCATTTAATTTGTTTCTTTCTCTAATATTTTCAGCAATTCTATTCATTGTGTCAAAATATTCTTTTTCTATATTTATATCGTTCATTTTTATTAAGTTTATAAATAGTATTCTTAATAATTTTTGATTTTTTTCAAAGAAAGATTTAACATAATCATCCTTTTTATCTTTTAATAAACCATCTATGAATTCTTTTATAATTTTTTTATTCTTGTTCCATACTTGTAATGTAAGTTTTTTTCCTTCAGTTGTTATAGGTATATAATTAATATCAAATTTTTCATTAAAATATAAACCTGAAAAACTATTAATATATTCATTTATTGTAAGTGATAGGTTATTATCGTAAGATTTATAACTACATGGTTCATATACATAATTAATTAAGTCTTGATATGTAAATTTTAAGTAATGTTCTTCATCTGATATTGGATCATCTTTACTTAAACTTAGATATAAATAAGTTTTGGTATAAGAATTGTAATCAGCTAATTTTTCTAAATCTATTCTATAATTTTTACATTGTTCATCATGTTCTAAACTATCAAGTTTTGCTTCTAATGCTATAAGATATTGCTCTTTTTTCTCATTTTCTATAACATCGAACTTTATAAGTAAATCAATTCGCCCACTTGGTAACTTCTCTTGAATTTTTATCTCAATATTGGATAAATCACTACTTGACATACAAATATTTTTAATATGTGAAAATTTATTATCTATATCTTTGCTTGCGATTAGTTCGCAAAGTAGTTGTAAAGGATAATCACCTAAACCATATGGATTGTTTTCATTTAATAATGAGGCTAAAAAATTAGTATGTACATCTTCAAATCTAAAGAAATTTATTTGTTCCAATATACTTGTTTTACCATAATATTTTTCAAATTCAATCCATTCTTTACTATTTTTTAGTTCGATCAAATTGTTAAACATATCCATTAAGTTAGTCACCTCAATGACATTATAGCACTTTCTGGTGTATCCTCCAATAATTTGCAGTGTAATTTACAAATTTTTATAGTATAAAAAATAATACCTTGTAGTTGCTAAAATTATATTAGTTGAACTTATGAAAATAATTGATAAAGAAAATTATGAGCAAATTTGGAATTCAATCTCTATGAAAAATCTACATAAAGTAATAATAAGCAATGATTATACGCTCACTAAGGTGGCTATCAATTCTAAAGTAAGTGATTCTACTATAATTTCTTATATACCCCTATCTCTTCCGCCTTTAATTAGCATTGCAGACTTTCTAAATGTGAACATTGATTATTTACTTGATCGAACTAAAAATAAATAAATTATAACTCTGACAAATCTAATGAAATATTTATATTTTCATTAGATTTGTCATGATAATAATGACTATTTCTAAATTTATGCACATAAAATTACTTTATAATCTTCAAACCTATAAATTCAACAAAAAGTGGAGCCTTTCGGCTCCTTCAGGGGGCTATTATATTAAAAAAGAGGATTGTTTAAAATCCCCGTAATATCGACATATAACTCATATAGAGTTTAATAAAATTTAATCAAAAATTGATAAATTTATCTTAATTTGATGGGTAGCTGATGGGTAGAAATGCTTATCAGCTAATTTTTTATAATGACAATATGACATTATATAGATATGCAGTTATATCTCATTATACTCTTTCAATCTTCTTGAATTATCAATCAATTGATTTCTCTCTGTTCTTGCATAAAATGCATCATTTATAATTTGAATTAATTGATTTTCATTTTGTGGATAATTATATATTTTAGCATATCCAGATTTATAATTATCCAAAAGTCTAGCTGGAATAACTGTATTACAAAAATCACATCCAGGTAAAAATATTCCAACTAATCCACTTCTTTTATTATTTTGATCATTTCTTAATGTAGAAGCTATTTCCCAATCTACATATTTTCTTTTATATGTTTCATTGCCAATCATAACAATAGTAACTGTAGAATCCGACAGATAATTTTCGCGTATAACCCTCATTGTATAATCGACATTATTACTGTTTATAGATGTTCCATACTCATTTCCTATAATTCTTCTTATAAAAACATTATTATTAGAATAATTATTTACAAAATTTGATACTACTTTATCATCTTTATGATGATATGATATAAAAACTTTATGTTGCATTTTATTTTCTCCTTATTTCATCAAGTTTATTAGTTAATTCAACCACTTTAATATTTACTTTCCACATATCTTCAACAATTTCTTTATATTTAGGATACCTCTTTTGAATTTCTTGTGGTTCTTCATCAGAATTTTTTTTCAATTCTTTTTCATACCACTTTCTATATCTAGCTTGATATTTTGTCAAATGGCTTCTTAAATCAGTATTTAATACCTCAATTAAAAGGTTAACTAATTTATTTACTTCCTCATCGTTTTTTCCAGCCAAATCCTTTATAATTGTCCTAAACTGATTATAAATAGAATACCATGAGTCGTAAACTTCAACAATAACATCATTTTCTGGATCAAAAGGTAATGCTAATTTTCTTGTAATTAATTCAGTCCATGCTTTATGAGCTATTATTTTTACTTCCTTATTACATCCAATATCGACGGTAACTCCTTTAATACAAATTTGTGATACTTTTATATCTTTTAATTTTTTAACTTTATTTATTATCTTAATTATGACTAAAACAAACAAAATAATTAATGGTAACAAAATTATAACATTATCTAAGCTAATTGTTATTTTATATTTTGATAAATATTTCAATATTTCCATACCAACACCTCCCAATTTTAACTATAAAGAATAATAATACTCTTTTATTTTTTTTGCCATTAATATTCTACGTTGTTTTAAGAATTCATCAAAATCTTCAACAGTCATATTATCAAATCCTTCTGGAATACAATTAAGTTTTAAGTTTGATTTTAATATTTCCTTATCAACAATTGACCCGATAGTTGCAATTCCATTATTACATTGATTATTCACTTCTAACATGTAAGTATTTGGAGCTTTATTAGTTATTTGCAAATTTATTTCAGTTTGAATTAATGCAAAATTTGCAATTTGATTGTAAATGCTTTTATTGTTTTTACCATTCTTTTGTAAATAATCTTTAGGAAATATATGATGTACATCTCCTCTACCTTCAACTAATGTTCTGACCTTCATATCTTTAGATAAGAATGCACTATCATTTAAAGCAATTTGAGCTATAAGATAAGTTTTCCAATAAGGGGAACTAGCTACTGGAGTATTAAAGTTTTCTACTAAAATACTATCCCAGAATGCATCACCTAATCTTCTGTCTAACTCATCATTAATATATTGAATTAAATCTTCTGCTTCATTTAATCTTCTTATATCCAAGTCAAATTGAGATTCTGGAGAAGAAGTATATCTTTGAGTAATAATTGACATTATTACCCATCTCTTAACTAATTTTTCAATTACATCAGGAACTACATTCCTTTCTCTTAATAATAAGAATAAAATATATCCAAAATTTAATACATTTTGTGATCTAATTAATGAATCGTCAATTATACCTGCAGATTTTAAAATCATTACATATCTTTCAAAGTTAGTTTGACTAACAAATGCTTTTACGCCATCATATAATTTTTTATAACTATCTTCTACAATATCTTCTCTATATTCTCTTGTTTCAAAGTCACGACCAGATAGTAAGCTTACTAAATCTTGTAATTTACCTCTTTTAAACTTATATGTGAATGCTACTCTTAAAACATCTACATAACTTGGTAAATATAAATCTTCATTTTTATCTTTTATCCATGTTATCTTATTAAAAATATCCTTAGTACTAAATGCAGAATCATTATTTTTTATATTATCAAAATCTACAGGTGTCTTAGCAAAGTGACAGAAATAATCAATAGTTTTTCTAATATCATTACCATCATATTTTTCGTTAACACTAATCTTACTCATTGCAAAATCTGCTTGAGATAAAACTACACCAGCTGAATTTATTCTAACAAATATTTCTGTTACTGCTTCAATATCTAACATTGAACCTAACTCAATACGACCAATCATTATATTTTTAATAGATTGTAATTTTGTTATTTTTTTACTTACTTCATTTGCATCAATATTAAATTTATCTGCATAACTTCTTACAAATTCAAAAGCATTAAATCCAGATTTCATTACTTCTGCTATATCTGGTATCCACTCTTCTTGTTTTTCAATTGCGGGATTACTTGTTTGAAACTCTTCTGTTTGGAGATTAAATGCAATTTTTATTCTTTTCTTTTTATAATCACTATCTAGTACTTCTTTGCCAAGTAATGAAGCTGTTAAAGCTGTAATTCTTTGCTGCCCATCTATCAATATTTGTTTTCCTTCAGACGAAGAGCCATCTTTTAATTTTACATCAGGACTTTTCCATGTGATTATGTAACCAACAGGGTACTCTCTATATAAAGAATCAATTAAATCTCTAACTTTTGTTGTATCCCATACAAATGGTCTTTGTATTTCTGGAATCGCTATAGTTCCATCACTAACATATCCAAGTAACGTTTCAACACTAACATTATTTACATCAAATTTTGCCATTTTATCACCACTTTCCTACATTTCTTTTATTGAATTTTCAATATGTTCAATTTCTTCATTAGTTAAGTCATACTTTAAATATAATTGTTGATCTATTTCTTTAATAGACTTATTCCAATCTACATCAGAGTTTTCAGTGAAATCTTGAATAGGAACTAATTCAAAAGTTTTTGAGGTAGCATCTTGACTACTCTTTAATAAGCTATGTAAGAATCTTACAAATTTTGTTTTCATATATTTTTCTAGATTTTTAGCCGAATCTTCATCAAGTCCTAAATCGGCACCTACCACTAAATATGACTCCGTACATATTTCATTTGGCTTTCCTATAAACGAATTCAAGTTATCATCACTAAGCTCCGTACCAATATTATCAGCACGTGGAATAAATACTTTCCATTTGTTAATCCATTCTAAATGCGTAATTACATATTTTTTTTCAACAAAACCCTTTTGCCTTCCTTTTGCATAGCATACAACAGGACTTAACATATTATCAATAGAATTTTTATAGTTTTCCGTTTTAGAAAAATAACCTCTTAACCCAAATGGTCTTAATGAAGAAATATAATTAGCTAAACTATTGAAATCTAAATTATTTACTTTTTCAATAATTGTGAATGCTGAACCATCACGTATAAAAACATCTTTATTTTCAAATTTCATAGGTCTTCTAACATCGTTTATTATACTATTATTTTCATATGTAATAACATTAACTAAATCATTAATATTGTTATAGTCCAAGTCTCTTAAAAAATAACATACGCCACCCCTAATATTTGTGTTTGGGAAAATAGAATCGGGAGTTAAACAATCATGTAATTCCTTCACGTGAAAATCATTTAACATTCCATTTCTAAACTCATCTAACCCTTTTCCTCCTACAAACCATCTAGTTGGAATTATTAGTGAAGTAAACCTTGAACTTAATTGATTTGCAATTGCAACAAAATATTGATAAATTGGTTTTGCACTAGCTTGTGCACCACCATCTGCTTCTTGATATGGGGGATTCCCAACAACAATATCAAACTTCATTTTTCCATCTCCTTCCTTGTAAAATAAATTATCTTCTAATAAGATTTCAGACATCTTTTTATTTTGTAGAAGATATCCTTTTATTCTATTTAAATCCAAATTACCACCATTTCTAATATCCAGCAAATCATATGAAGTAAAATTTGTAGCAATATTATCGATATTCAAATTCAAAATTTCATATATTTTTCTTGTGAATTCGTATGCTATTTTAGATGTCGGTATAGAATATAAACAATTGCTAATCAATTCTTCTTTTACACCTAATTCTTTTAATTTAGAATATAATGCTATAGTAAATTCTCCTTCTTTACTAGCAATATCTAATATTTTTGAACCCGAAATTACTACTTTTACTATATCACTATCTAGTATCATTGATATCATTTGTTTGCAAACTTTATTAGGTGTAATTATTTCTGAATCTGATAGTTTATCAAACTTATTTATAGCAACTAATGCTCTCTCTATCTTATCTAAAGATTCATCATTCGATAATTTGTTAATATTTTGTATTTTATAATCTAATTGACTTAAAACAAATGGGTCAATATTTTCATGTATTAATTTTAATATATTTATATCTAGTTCTAAATTCTTTAAAATTCTTCGATTGTTAATATCTTTACAAGTATCAATAATATTTTTTAAAGAATGTAATTCACTACTAGATAAGAAAGAATAAAATAAAATTCTCACATAATAAGTTTTAAATTTATTAACAATAATTTTCTTTAAATCATTATCATTAGAATTATTTGTTGATGAATTACTTGGAGAATTATTGTCTTGATTTTCTGATTCTTCATCAAATTCAAACGAAAGTTCTTCAAAGTCATCAGTGTCATCATCAGTATTGGTTAATTTTAAGCCACCTTTTGAACCAAGCTCAGCCTGTTTTAATATTATTTCTCTTATTTCATCAATATTTAGCAACTTAAAATCAACTGGTAAATCATTAGATTCGTCAAGGACGCTTCTTGAATTTGAATAATTACTTATGTAATTCATAATATCTATTGCTGTTATTTGTCTAAGTTTATTACTATCAAAAACAATAATTGGCGAAATATTTAATTCATTTTCTAATCTATCTTTCAATTTATCATTTCCATTATTTTCTGTATTAACATTATAAATTAAAGACTTGGTTTCTTGCATTATAAACATCCTATTTGGATTAAAATCAACAAGTAATGTTTGTGGTTTTTTATTATATTTAATAATATCACCATCTTCAGATATATAATCTTTAACATATTGATTTTGTAATCTAAATATAGCCTGATCATACTCTTGTGGAGATGATGTATCTTTTAAATAAATCATTGTATCCCATTCTTCAACAGTGCTTCCAGTAAGCATCCTATTGACTGTTAAAGTTATTGTTTTTTTATCGTTCTTTTCACAATTTTTTATTGCATATTTTACATCATTTATACTTTTATAAGAGTTTGACTCATCCACTCCTGATATATTAATAATTTCATAATCATTTAAATTCTTAAATTTATCTTTATTATCTTTAATTAATTTTTCAAAAGAATCACATGAAGCACGAAATGGTAATACTACGACAATATGCCTACACATTTTTCCTTCTTTTATTTTATCGAAGTTTAAAAAGCCAAGTACTTCATCATCATTCTTGCTACCATCAATAACTTCTAATAAATCTAATATTTCTGACTCATATATAAATTTTTTATGTTTTCCTTCAGAATCTTTTGTTATAGACATAGGTCTAAATAATTCAGAAAAAGCATATGTCACTCCTGAGTTCTTTAATTCTATCAATTTTTGTCTAATTGATTTATTTGGATTAAATGCAAACCTAATCATTTGTGGAAATCCATAATACGGATTTTCCCATTCTTTATATGAATCATCTAATATATGTTCTTTATCCCAATCTAATTGAGCTTTTACAATATCAGAAAATTGATAAAAACCGATTATATCTTCTTTTTCAAATTCAGAACTCATCAAAATTCTATATGGAGTACCTGACAAGTGAATTCTAACTTTGGATTTTAATACTTTAACAATATCATCAGCGTCATCAAAATTTATAATTTCATCTTCTCTAGTATCTCTTACATCTCTTAATACAGCTCCGAAGTTCTCAGCTCTTGCACCAAAGTGTGTTTCATCAATTAATAACAAATCTATTTGATTATTGAATAATTCTTTATGTTTTTCTTTTATTTTTGTTCCTTGTAAATCTTGTAATGTTAAAAACATAACTACTTTTCTGCCTGTCTCTAACTTATGTTTTATTATATCGTTATCCCTTAAAAGTTGATCGTTCTCAATAAAATCATAATCTTTAAAATTATCAGCACTTTGTACAGTTTTCTTCCATTCTTCTTTTACATCAGCTTTTGCCGAAACAATTAAAACAACATTTGCATTCATTTCTAAAGCACAACACATCGATGTAAAACTTTTACCGAATCTCATTACTGCATATAGTAATAAATTTGTTCTACCTGCTTCATATGCTTTTTTAAAGTTTTCTACAACTTCCTTTTGATTAGGTCTTAAATTCCACATACCAGTAGAAGCATATTCAGTTATTACTCTTAAACTATCTTTAGCATTGTAAAACTGGTATTTCATAAGATTTTCGTCGAAATCATTCTTTATGTCTTTGATAGCCTCGTCAATATCAACTATAGAAGTATCTTTAAAAAACTCATTTGAAAAATAAATTCCTTCATCTATATCGGATGATTTTAATCTCGTTTTTTGCAAATTATGTTCTAAAAATTGATGTACTGAATAATCTCTAAAAAATATATCATCTGATACCGTAGCTTTAGTATCATATTTTTTCTCAAGTTCAGGGTAATACTTTTTCCATTCATCAAGTCTTATGGATACGGGTCTATAGGTATCACCAACCTTTATATAATTTGGTATTGTATTAGTAGTAAAAGCATATATATGTGGTTCAACACGTCCAACAATAATTTTATCTAACAAACTTAAATCTCTCATGTGTACCTCACTTTCTATTTAATTAAAGAAATAAACTTTATACTTCTATTTGTTTTCCAATTCATTACTTTGCAATAAATTCCATTATGATTTTTATTTTTATTTTTTTTACAGCCTAAGCACTCTTCAATGTGTTCAATTTCGCCAAACAATGTTAGCTCAACTTTTTTCTCATTTTTACAACTATTTGGAATAACAAATTTCAAACCATCCATTTGCCAAATATTCCAACTAATAATTTCTGCCACTTTTTCAACTAATTCTAATCCCGGCTTTTTACTAAATTTATCTTTATAATAATCAATAAATGTGTATAGCAAATTTTCTCTTGCAATTAATACATTATCTCCTTGCCAATCATATCCATAAACACTTTTCATTGCTTTGATAGACCATTCTACCCATTCGGACTCATCATCTATATTTTCAGAAACTATTCTTAGTTTTCTATCTAATAATCCAATTCTATCTTTTATTTTTATTGTTTTACCTGTCACTGAATCATATCTACTGACAAGATAAGGGGCTTCTCCACATGAAATTTCCAATCTAGTACTGTTAATATAATCTTGCCATGATTTATTTTCCGGAAAAGTTATTTTATCTTCAATGGTTTCCCAGCTATCTTTATCAGATTTATTAAACACATTTTTTCTTCCAAACCAAGCATCATCTACTAAATTATTTTGGTTGTTACATACCCACGACGGGGTGAAAACTTCGGCATTTTCTTTTATTCTCTTATTTTTTTCTTCATTTGTTTTTTTTGATCTAGGTTTTATTATTTCTCCATAATTACCAGTTATTTTTTCGATAGTTATTTCATCACTAAAACCAAAACCATGGCCATATTGTTGGTAATTATCTGTTGCCCAAATTATATTCTTTTTACTGCTATGATCAAATAAAAGAATATTTAAAATTTGCATGTCAATTAGTAATAAATTTTCTTCTTTTATATCAACTAACTCTCTAAACAAAGTTTTCACCTCCCAACTGTTTTTTATAATTATTTAAATATCTTTTGGTAATTTATCATAATCATATTTTTCTTCAACTGTCTCTAATTCATCAAAAGACCATTTAATATCTTCTATAGCTTTATCTATTGTATATA
>CAZTEJ010000003.1:0-50578 GCA_964612605.1 uncultured Clostridium sp.
TGAAACCGTCACAAATTGTGACACTTTCAAATTAAAAGCAAAAGATGGAAAAATGCGTAATACAGATATGCTAGATACAAAAGGAATATTTAGACTTATTGAATCAGTACCTAGTCCAAAAGCTGAACCTATGAAATTGTGGTTAGCAAATCTTGGTAAAGAAAGAATAGATGAAGTATTTGACCCAGAGATTGCCGGCAATAGAATCATTAATTACTATCGTAACAAAGGTTATAGTGATGAATGGATTAAAAAAAGACTAACTGGTATGGTTGATAGATTCAAACTAACTGATATATGGAAAGATGCTGGCATTGAAAAACCAATCGAATATGCAATGCTTACTAATGAAATATATAAAAGTTGGTCAGGAATGAAAGCAAGTGAATATAAAGCATATAAAGGTATTAGAAAAGAATCTTTAAGAGATAATATGACTGATATAGAAGTTTTACTTACAGATTTAGGAGAAATTGCTACTCGTGACATTGCCGAAACTGAACATCCACAAGGATTTAAAGAAAATATGAAAGTTGCAAAAAAAGGTGGTAAAGTTGCAAATGATGCAAGAAAATCATATGAAAAAGCAACTAAAAAAACAGCAATATCAAATCAAAATTCTATAAACTATCAATATATAAATGATACAAAACAAATAGAAAATAAGTTTTAATAAAAAATTATAAAGTAATAATTAAAACAAAGGGCGGCAATAATGGATGAAAAACGAAATTATTTTATTTGAAAATCAAAATGTAAAATTAGAAGTAAATATGAAAGATGAAACAGTATGGTTAAATACTGAACAAATGGCAAAATTATTTGATAGAGATTATAAAACTATTAGAAAACATATTAATAATGCCCTAGAAGAAGAACTAAGTGATCAAGTGGTAGTCGCAAAATTTGAGAATACCACTCAGCATGGTGCAATTGAAGGGAAAACACAAACTCATTATATAGATTATTATAATCTTGATGTTATTATAAGTGTTGGTTATAGAGTTAAAAGTAAACAAGGTATAATATTTAGAAAATGGGCTAATAAAATTATAAAAGATTATATGATTAAAGGTTATGCCATTAATCAGAAAAGATTAGAATATCTTGAAAAGACTATTAAATTAATAGATATTGCTGGAAGAATTGATACAGAACTAAAAGGAAATGAAGCACAGGAAATTATTAAAGTAATAAATAATTATTCTAATGCGCTAAATTTACTTGATGATTATGACCACAAAAGAATAACTAAACCAAATGGTACAATTAATGATAATAAAATTAATTATGAAGATTGTATGAATATAGTTAATAAACTTAAATTTAATAATGATAGTGATTTATTTGCACTTGAAAGAAATAAAGGCTTAAAATCTATTATTAGTAATATATATTCATCATTTGATGGAAAAGACCTATACTCAACAACAGAAGAAAAAGCAGCCAATTTCTTATATTTAATTACTAAAAATCATACCTTTATAGATGGAAACAAAAGGATTGCAGCAACATTATTCATTTATTTTCTAGAATTTTATAATTTACTTTATAAAGATGGAAAACAAGTTATTGATAATAATACACTAGTCGCTATCACCTTATTAATTGCAGAATCTAATCCAAAAGAAAAGGATATATTAATAGACTTAATAATGAATTTCTTAAAACAAAATTAAAAATGTTTATACAATATACATCCAGTTGCTCTAATCAGGACACTTGCAACAAAACCAGATATAATTTTACTTGACGAACCACTATCTGCACTAGACTACGTAACAAGACTAACAATAATCGACGAAATATATAACATACTAAAAGAATTAAACATAACCACAATCCTAATAACTCATGATATAGCAGAATGCACCTCATTTTGTGATAAAATAATTGTATTATCTAAAAGACCAGCAATAATTAAAAACATTTACAACATAAAATTAGAAAATAAATCATTACCATCACAAAATAGAAAAGATAAAAACTTTTATAAATACTATGACAAAATATGGGGTGATTTAGACAAATGAGTAAAGAACAAAAACAATATCTAAAAAAAATAAAACAAAATAAAATACTCATACTCATATCGCAAATAACAATAATACTAACCATAATTTTTCTCTGGGAAATCCTAAGCAACAAAGAAATAATAAACAGTTTTATCTTCTCTTCACCATCAAAAATAATAAAATGTATATACAAATTATATCAAAACAATAACCTATTTTATCACATATATATAACCCTAAAAGAAGTAATAATCTCATTCCTATTAGGAACCATAATCGGATTCACATTTGCAATAATATTTTATTTTATACCAACACTAAAAAAAATATTAGATCCATTTCTAAACCTAATAAACAGCCTACCAAAAGTTTCCCTAGGACCACTACTAATAATCTGGTTAGGAGCAAATACCAAATCAATAATAGTAATGAGTCTACTTATAAACACCATAGTAACCCTAATTACAATATACAACGGACTAATAAATACCGACGAATACAAAATAAAAATGTTTAAAACCTTTCACGCAACAAACTATCAAATACTATTTTATCTTATCCTACCATCAAATAAAGAAACAATCATATCAAGCATAAAACTAAATATATCAATGTCATTAATAGGAGTAATAATGGGAGAATTCCTAGTAAGTCAAGCCGGAATAGGATATCTTATTTTATATGGAACCCAAGTATTTAATCTAAATCTAGTTATGAGCGGAATAATTATCATCATGATAATATCATTTATTATATATGAATTAATAAACTATCTAGAACAAAAACTAACCACCAAATAGCGTTTTACCAACGCTATTTTTTTAAATTAGTCTAATTAGAAATTAATAAACATATACCAATTACAATAAAAACAATAGCAAAAATAACAACAAACATATCAACAATTACAGCTTCCTCCGGATTTTCAGAATTATATCTTACAATTACCTTACTACCTATTCTACGATAACTAGAAGTAAAATTTGATTTTAGTAAATACTCTTTTCCATCAACTATATATCTAACATAATAATAATACATATTAGTACCATCATCACTTTCATAATGAGAAAACTCATTATCACAAATTACTCCCTTAACTTTTTTCTGATTAGGAACCCTTTTGAAAAAACCAAATACAATTAAAACAACAAACCCAATTATTATACTAACTACACCAGCATTCATAAAATACCTCCAGGATAAGTATATCACATATTCTTACTAATGAATACATTATTTTTCTTAACACAACCACTAACATTAACGTACCTTATCACTATTATTCTTAATTCTTTAAAGCAGTAATAGGAACTACATAAACACCATCTGGTCTTTTATACGCTGAATTAGTCATTCCACATATTACACAAAGTACTTTAGGTGCTAATCCATTTTCTTTTTTTATACTATTACTAATATTAATAAGATTATTTGCCGCTTTATCAATCGCATTCACTCCAAGCTTTATTTCAAATGCACATCAATTACCATCTTCCAATTCAATGACAGAATCAATTTTCCTATTTTGATAATCTTGATAATGAAACAATTTAGCATTAAATGATTCAGCATATATTTTTAAATCTCTTTCAACCAACGCCTCAAATAAAAAACCAAAAAAATTCAAATCATTTATAAGTTTTTCTTCAGTTAAATTAAGAATAGCGCATACCATAGAAGGATCAGCAAAATGTCTTTTTTTCGCTTGTTTTACTCTTATACTTGACCTTATATTTGTAGAAAAAGGCTCATCATTATCTAATAAAAATAATCTATCTAAAGCATCCAAATAAGAAGAAACTGTATCAATATCTATATCTTCATTATCTATTTCCTTAATATCATTTTTAATTTTTGAAATTGTAATTGTTGTACTTTCATTTCTAGCAAGAGATTTAAGTAATAACTTTACTTTATGCTTATCTCTTTTTATACCATCTAATCTATTTAAATCATCATCAATTATTAATTTAATATATTCAGACACAATAATTCTTGAATCTAACGAAGAACAATTAATATTAGCTGGAAACCCTCCTCTTACAACTAATCTTGCAAGATTCTTTAAACTTACATCTTCTAATCTTTTCAAAATATTTTTCCCATCACAAATATCTTTTAAAGATATTTCTCCAGTTGAATCACCTGATTCATATAATGACATTGTTCTAAGAAATATTTTTCCAAATCTTCCTGCACCTGAATGATTGATACCTTTAACTTTTGGAGTACTTGAACCAGTTAAAATATATTGTCCCTTAGAACCAGTTTTATCTATATTATATCTAATCTCATCCTACAAATTAGGTGCTTCTTGCCATTCATCAATTAATTTAGGTTTGTTACCATCTAAAATTATATCAGGTGAAATCTTGGCTAATTCTACTTCATTAGACTCTCCACCTGTCTTTTTATAAAGAAGACTTTCACTCATTGCGTGATATCTACCACCCCACGTTTTTCCACAATATTTAGGCCCTTCAATACTTACTGCACCAAATAATTTTAAATATTTTTCAACTTTTTCATCTACAATTCGTTTTCTATAATTTTTTATTTCCATAAGAATTTCCTTTCATTACATCATTTATATAATATATATTATACAATAAAATATAATTCAATCTTATTCCGTGAGATTTATACAATTTATTCCTAATTAATTACATTTTAAACCCTATACTACAAAATAACTTAAAATATTCTAAATATCAATCACATTTAACATCCAAAATATCATCAATCATAATACATACACCATTATTCATCCTAATTAATCCATTAACCATATCAATTTTCTTAACACAACCACTAACACTAACATACCTACCACCATCTTTTTTTTCATCCTTAACAAAATAAGTTATACCAACCATATTCATATCTTTAATATGTTCATTTATATAAACAAGTTTACTATTAATAACCTCCTTTAGACCATCATCAATAATAATCTTCTCATCAGTTAACCTAGCAGTTTCTTTAATCTCAGCATCATACCCAGTTAAAGCAGCAAAAGGAGCAAACTGCGCTGCCCTAGCTTCCATACTCATCTTACTTCTTTTAGAAACAGGCCTA
The DNA here is from genome assembly GCA_964612605.1 of uncultured Clostridium sp. GTDB lineage: Bacteria > Bacillota_I > Bacilli_A > RF39 > UBA660 > CAG-533. The sequence goes on from CAZTEJ010000003.1 coordinate 5,097, forward strand.
TTTAACCCAATAATATCATCATACATAACTAACTCTTATGACCTCCAACCTCATTATTTCTATCCCTAGAAGTAGCACCTTCCTCAAAATTCATCCCTTTCAAAATAGAGTTCTTACCATACCTCTTCTTAATATCCAAAATAGTTCTCTGTAAATTTTTTTCCTCAACTTCATAATGTTCTAACATATCCTTTTTCTTCTTCTTCATATCAAAATCACTAAACAAATCAAGTTGTTCCCTCACGTCATTCTTAACCTTATCTTCCCCAATCAAATTACAAGCAACAACATTAATTCTCCTAACAAGTAATATCGGATTAACAATCCTATCAAACAACTCCATAACCTTATCCATAATAATTTTAGTAGAAGAACAATAATGATCAATATTAACAGTACCATGAGCATGCTTAGGAATAAATCTTCCATAACTATCCTTAACAATATCCCCATCATACCTAGCACTAATAATACTATTAGTTAAATTTTCAACATCATAACCAATAGTCAAAACAATCTGATTAGTCAAAAGACGCTTATCAACCAATTCCAAAACCAAATTATCAACCATTTCCTTAACAATAAGTCTAGTCTTCTTACAATCATAAGGACAATGCAAAACCTGACCCATACTAATACTACTAGAACTAGGTACATACCTCTTAGCAACATCAATCGTACAAGGTTCATAACCCCAAACATGATCAATCAAAAGTTCCGCATTAACACCAAACAACTTATACAAAAAATCCTCATTATCAATACTCATCCTAGCAACATCACCCAAAGTATACATCCCATTATCTTCCAATTTCCTTGCATACCCCTTACCAATTCTCCAAAAATCAGTAATAGGTCTATGACTCCATAGTTCCCTTTTATATTTATCCTCATCAAGAAAAGCCATTCGAACCCCAAACTCATTCGCATCCATCTTCTTAGCAGTAACATCCATAGCTACCTTAGCCAAATACATATTAGTACCAATCCCCGCAGTAGCAGTTATTCCCGTAGTATCATAAACATCCTTAAGAATCTTAACAACTAACTCCTCAGCACTCATATTATAAAACTTCAAATAACTAGTCAAATCACAAAAAACCTCATCAATAGAATAAACTAAAATATCCTCAGCAGAAATATACTTAAGATAAATATTATAAATATCAGTACTATACTTCATATAAAGTTTCATCCTAGGAGTAGCCTTAATAAAATCAAGTTCAAGCAAAGAATCATTCTTAAACTCCTTATCACTTATAGTCTTACCAATAAACTCCTTATACCCATTACTCTTTTTTCTATTATAATTAGCCTCTCTAACCTTACCTTTTGCCTCATACAACCTAACCCGACCAGGAATACCATAAGCCTTCAAAGCAGGCGTAACCGCAAGACAAATAGTTTTATCAGTTCTCTCCTCATCAGCAACAACCAAATAAACATCCAAAGGATCCAACCCTCTATCAATACACTCAACAGAAGCAAAAAAACTCTTCAAATCAATACAAGCATAAATCCTTTCCATACATCCACCTACTTAACTATTTCTTGTTCCAACACCAAATCAATATCATAAACTTCCTTAACATTATCCTTAATTTCATTAATTAAAAATACAACATCACAACTAGAAGCATTATTATAATTAATAATAAAATTAGCATGCTTCAAACTAACCATCGCACCACCCTTTACTTTACCTTTAAATCCAAGTTCCTCAATTAACCTACCAGCATAATCATTATCCGGATTCCTAAAAACAGAACCAGCACTAGGATACTCTAAAGGTTGAGTTTCACCTCTTCTCTTCTTCCTATCTTCCATTAAAGAAACAATATCATCCCTATCACCACTTTCAAGTTCCAAAACAACATCCAAACAAATATAATTCTTATCCCTTAATATTGAATACCTATACCCAAAATTCAAATCATCCCTATTAAGTTCTAATATATTTCCAAAAAAATCAAGAACCCTAACACACTTTACAAGCCTACCAATATCACTATTATAAGCACCCGCATTCATATATATTGCACCACCTATAGTACCCGGAATACCACCAGCAAACTCAAGCCCACTAAGCCCTTTCTTAGCACATAACAAAGACAAAGAAATCAAACTATAACCACTACCAACCCTAACAACATTACCATCAAAACTAACCTCATTAAACCTATCTAATTTAATTAAAACACCATCAAAACCATCATCACTAAAAATTAAATTAGAACCATTTCCAATAACCTTATACCTAACACGATTACTAATAACATAATTAAGTATTAACTTTAACTCAGAAGCATCCCTAGGTAAAACCAAAATCCTACCCTTACCACCAACTTTATAAGTACAATAATCCCTTAAATCAACATCAATTCTATATTCAATCCCCATTAATTCAAAATCACTTACCATAAGTACCACCTATATATATTATACCAACTATCATTCAAAAAATCTCAAATAAATAAAAAGTACAAAAATTATATTTGTACTATAAAACACACTTATTCTAAATAATCAACTAATACCCCATAATACTTTTCTTTCAAATATTCATTCCTTTCATTACCAAAAACAATATAACCACCCTCATCAACATACAACGTATCAATAAGATTATTATTCTTATCATAAAGCATCAGACTAAACTTATTACCACTACTAACACCATTACCACTAGGTATAGTTCTGGACAATAACTCAGTTATCTTAATTATATCCTCATTATCACTAATAACCTTAACCTGTTTATCATTATCCATAACAACTATTCTCTTAGTCCTAATTAAATTCTCAATCAATTCAGGTTCAATATATAATTCAGTTCCCCAATCATTATTTATAATACCCAAATAATTCATCTTATAAAAAATATTATAAGTATAAGTAATCTTACTATTTCCAAAATTATATCTATAAAAAGTTTTATCATCATCAATTGTATAATAATTTATATAATCTAAAACATAACCTTTTTCCTGTTTATAATGATTAATAAAATAATTATATCTATACAAAATCTCATTCTCATTAATATAAGTATCTAAATAAGAATAAGTTATTTTATAAATATAACCATTTTTAATATAAAACGTAATAACCCTATTAGTAGAAATAATATCATCAATATAATAAGTAAACATAATATAACCAAAAGACATATCCTCATTAGGATAATGAATAAAATATCTCCAAGAACTATCTATATCAACACCTAACTTATCCTTAATAATACCAACAATATCATCTAAATAACTATCATTATTATAAATAACATTCTCAGTTTCAACATAACTATTAACATCAATCTTATAATTACAACTAATCTCTTTATATTCAGCAGCTGGATTATTTACATCATTATCCTCATAATATATAAGATTTAATAAAAACTTATAATCATCATTAACTTCCTCATCAATAACAACAAAAGATTTTTTTATACCTTCATTAACATTAACTTTACTCTTATACATAATTCTAATAAAACAACACATAAACAAAGTTAAAAATATAATTAATATATTCTTTTTCATCCTTATCTCCTAAGAATAAAATATTTAAACCAAGAAATAAAATTACAATTATAATTCTATTTCATATGATTCAATTTCATAAAATAAATTATTATTTTCTATTGTCAACAAAATATTATATTTTAAAATATCATTATTATAATCATAAAAATATTTTTCCTCTACTTTTTTAACAGTATAATCAAAATTATTAAGAGTTAATTTATTATTTTGTAAACTTTTTTGTTCATTACCAAACTTCAAATCGGTCATTTCAGAAATATTTTTTATTTTATTATTTTCAAAAATCTGTATTTTATTTTTTAAATTATTTTCGTTAACATCATCAATATTATTAACATTTATTTTTTTTACTCCAGCTAATTTAATAGTAGTAATATCGAAATTTTTTATAATTATACTATAAACTTTATTAGTTTCGATAATTCCATCAATGTAATAATAAAAATTTAATATTCCAAACCCTTCTTCTTTATTAATTAAATTATACATAACCTTATAATCACTAACATCAAATTGATTATCAAATAATAAAATTTCATCAATTATAGGCTTAAATATAGTTTTATAATTACTTAAATCATCTAATTCTATATCATTTAAAGATTTAACATCGATTGTATTTATTTTATTATTAGATACAGATTGATATAATTCATTAATATCAATCCTAACTTCATTATACATTTCAATATCAATATTAGGATTAATTAATTTTGTTTCATTATATGATTCATCAACTTTTTCCAGTGAAAGTGCCAAAGAATAATTATTAGTTGTTCCAATGGTGGTATTACCATCTCCAACTACACTTAAATAAGTAACCAAATTTGTATTCGTATATGTTGTTGAAGCTTGTTCAATTGCAGTATCTACTGAATTACCAGCGCCCAAAGAATAATTATATTTTTTTAACCAATCAGGTCCATCTTCAAATCGTGAAGCAATTGAATTTTTAAATCCAACAGCAACATTAGCACCATTACTAACAGCCTTTTTTGTTAAAGTAACATTTCCACTATCTGTTGAACAACCAACGAAAGATATAATATTAGTTGCTGCAAAACTACGATTACCAAATCCTACCAATTTAAACTCTTTATTATTAAAACTTGTTGTAACATAATTAGGATTTGTAGAACTAATACTTAATCCAGTACGATATTCAGTTGAATCTTTAGAAGCGGTAAGTATTGATGAAGAATTTGCATGACCATTAATAAAAAACACACGCGATCCACCAAGTTTTGTTCCATTTAAATAAGAATATGTTGGATTAGTCGAATAATACGATGCTGTTAATGTCGAATGAGGATAGTATCCCTCTGCAGCATTTTTAACATTTTCCGTAAAATCACTTTGATTTGAATCAATTGTAGAAGCATATTTTGACCCCACACTATATGCTAGTGTAGACGCATAAACATTTGGAATAAATAATATCATAAATATTACTATTCCACTTAATAAAATTTTTTTCCTCTTTCTTTTAATTTTTAATTCGATATCAAATATATATTCACCTCCTAAATTTGATATTCCCCAAAATATATAACCTCTTATCTAACACAAGAATATAACAATTAATTGTAAATGTAAATAATTTTATTATAATTTTTCTTAACGTGAATATAATTCACACTAAAAAAACTTTTAGATTTTTCCAAAAGTTTTATCTTACAACAATATTAACAAGTTTCTTAGGAACAGTAATAACCTTAACAATCTCCTTACCATCCAAATAAACTTTAACATTATCAATTAACTTAGCGTTTTCAATCATTTCATCTTCACTAATATCACTAGAAACATCCATCTTACCTCTAACCTTACCATTAACCTGAACAACCAAAGTATAACTATCCTTAACTAACTTAGACTCATCATAACTAGGCCAATTCTCATTAACAATATCCCCATTAAAGACTAATTCATAAAGTTCACTACTAATATGAGGAGCAAGTGGATTAAGTAAAATTAAAAATCTTCTATACTCATCCCTGGTAATATAACCACTTTCTTTAACCTTCTTAACAAAAGTCATCAAAGAAGCAATAGCAGTATTAAGTTTCAAATCCTCTAAATCCTCAGTAACCTTCTTAATTAAAATATTAATATCATAAACATGATTATCAGATACCTCTTCACCTTTAATCATATCCTTCAAATCCCATACTTTATTTAAAAAATTAACAATCCCATTAATACCATCATAAGTCCACATCGTATTATCCTCATACCCAGCCAAGAAATGAACATGCAACCTAGCAACATCAGCACCATACTTATCAATTACCTCTAACGGACTAACCCCATTAGTAGAACTCTTACTCATCTTACGACCAGTATCATCCAAAATAAGACCACTACCCATTTTTCTAACAAAAGGATCCCTAGTAGGCACAGCGCCAATTTCATACAAGAAATTCTGCCAGAAAAATGCATAAAGAACATGCCTAGTAATATGCTCAGTACCACCAGTATAACAATCAACACTACCCCAATACTTTAACTTATCATAATCAGCTAAAACATTCTTATTAAAAGGATCAACATACCTTAACCAATACCAACTAGAACCAGCCCAGTTAGGCATAGTATCAGTTTCCCTCTTAGCAGGGCCACCACACTTAGGACACTTACAATTAACCCATTCATCAATCTTAGATAAAGGCGAAGCCCCATCCTCTCTAGGTAAATAATCATTAGTCTCAGGCAACCTTACAGGTAAATCTTCCTCATTAACAGCAACAGTACCACACTTATCACAGAACACGATAGGAAAAGGTTCACCCCAATATCTTTGCCTGTTAAAAGACCAATCCTGCATCTTATAATTAACTTCCTTTTTACCAACACCCATACCAATTAACTTATCAGCAATCTTTACCTTAGCTTCCTTTACACACATGCCACTAAACTCACCAGAATTAATTAACCTAGAATTCTTTTCTAAATACTCCTTCTTCTCAAGTGCACAAGTACTAACATCACCCTCAATAACCTGAATCATAGGAATATTAAACTCCTTCGCAAACTCATAATCCCTTTGATCATGAGGAGCAACAGCCATAACAATACCAGTACCATAATTATTAAGAACAAAATCAGCAGTATAAATAGGAACTTTATATCCATTAACCGGATTAACAGCATAAATACCATCAACCAAACAACCAGTCTTACACTTTTGATTACTAATTCTATCAAGTTCACTCCTATACTTAGTCTCATTTCTATACTTCAAAACATCATCTAAATTACTAATATAACTACTAAGTTCATTAATCAAATCATGTTCAGGAGCCATAACCAAAAAACTTATACCATAAATAGTTTCAATACAAGTAGTATAAATATCAGCCTTACTTAAAACATTATCATCACCATCGACAATATCAAAACTAACCCTCATACCTTCACTTTTACCAATCCAATTTCTTTGAAGTTCCTTCAAGTTCTCATTCATCCTAATATTATCAACATTATCAAGAAGTTTTTCAGAATACTCCTTCATCTTTAAGAACCATACCCATCTTTCCTCTTGAACTACCTTACCATGACATCTATCACATTCTCCACCCTGAGAATCTTCATTAGATAAAACAGTCTTACAAGTAGGGCAAAAATTAACAATACCTTTCTTCTTATAAGCCTTACCATTCTTAAAAAATTGTAAAAAAATCCATTGAGTCCACTTATAATAATCCTCATCACTAGTAGCAAAAGCCCTATCATAATCAAAAGACAAACCTATCTTCTTAGATTGATTTAAAATATTATTCATCCCATTAGCAACAAAATCCCTTGGATTAATACCAGTCTTAATAGCCGCATTCTCAGCAGGCAAACCAAAAGAATCACCACCAATAGGAAATAAAACATTATACCCCTGTAACCTTTTCATACGAGCAAGAGCATCAGCAGGAACACTTCCCTTCAAATGACCCATATGTAAATTACCACTTATATTATAAAACTCATACAAAACATAATACTTAGGCTTAGTAGGATGAAAATCTATTGCCCTAAAAGACTTATTCTCATCCCATCTCCTTTGCCATTTATCCTCAATACTTTTAAAATCATACATAAGAAATACCTTCTTTCACGCTAATTATTATACCATATCAAAAATTTAATTAATAGATAAAAACACTACTTTCCACAAAACTCTTTAATCTTCCTTTTAGCTAAACTAGTTACAACAATATCCTCCCACTCAGCCTTAGGGCCATAAATATACTCATTACAAATAAGTCTTACCCTATCCTTATTACTTAAAACAAAATCCGGATAAACCTTTCTATCATTAACATAAGCCCCAACAAGCTTATTACCAAAATCATCACCAATCTTATAAGCATAATCAATCAAAGTAGAATCCTTAGGAAGTTCAATATATTCCCCCTTAGAATTATAAACATAAATCTTATCACCAAAAAGTTCCCTTTTAACCTGATTAACAAACTCACGATTATCACCAAACATCGAATCAAACTGAGTTAAAGAGTTAAAAGTCTGAGACTTCTTCCTAAGTTCCTCCTGCATAACATACCTCGCATTACCTTTCTGATAATCCCAATAAGCAGTTAACCCAAAAGAAGCAACCTTATCCATATAAAATGTTCTAATCTGAGTTTGAACAAGCCTATCATCTGGGCCAAACACAGTAGTATGCAAACTCTTATACATATTAGTTTTCGGATTACAAATATAATCCTTAAATTTATTATTAATCGGATGATATAAACTATGAATCAACCCCATAGACCTATAACAATTACCAACATCATCAACCATAATCTTCAAAGCAAGTAAATCATGAATATCAGAAATCTTATTTCCTTCACTTAACCTCTTATAAATACCATAAATATTCTTAGTCCTAATCTTAATCTCATTAGGAATATTATTATCACATAATATACTATTAATATTATAAAGCATTTCACTCAAACAATCCTTACTACTAATCTCAATATTATACTTCATTTCTTCAATATTCTTATAGACATCAGGTTTCAAATAACTTAAAGACAAATCCTCAAGCTCAGACTTAATCCTATAAGCACCAATACAATAAGCAAGAGGAACAAAAATCTCCATAGTCTCCAAACTATTCTCCTTCTGCTTAACATCACTCTTAAACTCTAAAGTCCTCATATTATGAAGCCTATCAGCAAGCTTAACAATAATAATCCTAACATCATCAGTAATTCCAGTAATAATCTTTCTCGTATTAGCATAATTCTGATCATCCTTAGTAGAAAAATTCAATCTAGAAATCTTAGTAACCCCATCAACAAGCTTAGCAACATCACTACCAAACTCACATTCAATATCTTCCTTACTAACATGAGTATCCTCCAAAGTATCATGCAACAACCCAGCAATAACCGTATCCCTATCAGCATGCATATCAGCTAAAATATAAGCAACATTAAGAGGATGACTAATATAAGGTTCCCCACTTTGTCTATATTGACCAGCATGTAACCTTTCAGCAAACTCATAAGCCCTAGTAATACTAATAACTTCCTCTTCATTATAACTCTTTAACTTCATAATTAAATCATCAAAACTAATCATAAACAACTACCTCCCTTATAAAAAAATTGCAGACTAAATTAGCCCGCAAAAAACCATTACCTTAAAAGAACAAAAATTAATACATATATTAAACTTACACATAAACTAATCCATCCCTTCAAAATAAATATTAAACATAATCTACCACTTAATACCTACCTTGTCAAGTAAAAATTAATCTATATTTCACAAAAACCTTCACCTATATTTCACTATAACTCTTAACATCAATTACTTCTTTAACACTAACATTCTTCTTATAAACCTCATAAACAGTAACCAAATCATAATCAAACTCAGTAATACCAATATACTTATACAACTTCTTAATATCACTATCACTTAAACTATCTATATTAATTAATTTATAACTATCATCCAAACTCTTACTTAACTTAACATAATCTAAAATATTTCTATAATTAAGTTTAGAAGTAACCAAAACAACATTAACATTATTCTTCCCCTTATACAACTTAACAAACTCATCAACATTAATAAAATACCTATCATCAAACTTTAAATTAAACAACTCATTATACTTCTCTTCACTAAGATTATTATCCTCAATAAACTTATACTCAAAAGCAAGTTCTTCACTACTATATAAAGTTCTCTCTTCACCATTTAAAGTAACAACTAATTTTTCATCATCATACGTAGCAATATAAATCTTATTATTCTTAATATTACAATCCAATTTAATAATGTTACTAGAATTATTATACTTAAAAGTATTACAATTCAAATACCTATCCTCATTACTATCCTTATTCTTAAAACTAAACTTATTATCCTCAAGTTTTAAAACAAAAATCTCATTATTATCTACCAAAAACCATTCATGACCAGCAAGTTTCTCATCAGGAATATCACTAAAATCATAAATAAGAATTGCTCCCATAAACAACACAGATAAAACTAAAATAAGAACTACACCTTTTTTCATACATCATCAACCTTATCTTAATACAAAGTATAACATAACTATAATACTAAGAACAATACGATAATAACCAAAAACCTTAAAATCATTCTTCTTAATATACTTAAGCAAATACTTAATTGAAACAAGAGAAACCACAAACGCAGTAACCATTCCAACAACTAAAATTATAACCTCATTTAAAGAAAAAGTAAAACCAAACTTAACAACCTTTAACAAACTAGCACCAAACATAACCGGAATAGCCATATAAAAAGTAAAATTAGTAATACTAGTTCTATCCAACCCCATCTCCAAACCACCTATTATCGTAGAACCACTCCTACTAGTTCCCGGAATAATAGATAAAACCTGAAACAAACCTACCTTAAAAGCATCACTAAAAGAAATATCATTCTTACAACTTTGCTTCCTATGATTCTCAACCACAATAAAAAGTACCCCATAAATAAACAACGTAATAGCCACAGTCCAAGCATTATAAAAATGAGCATCAATCCAATCATCAAATAAAATACCAACAATACCACAAGGAATACATCCAACTAAAATCTTTCCCCATAACACAAAAGTATTCTTAGTATCCTCTTTACTCTTACCAAATCCCCAAGGAAACAAATCCTTAAAATAAATCACCACAACAGCCATAATTGCACCAAGTTGAATAACAACCTCAAACATCTTCCAAAACTCATCACTAACATTAAGCTTAATAAACTCATTAACTAAAATCATATGACCAGTACTACTAATAGGAAGCCACTCCGTAATCCCCTCAACAATACCAATTATTATAGTCTTAATAACATCCAATAACATAAACTAACTAACCTTTCCTTTCTGAATCTTATATAAAATCTTAAGTTGTAATTTATAAGGAACAAACCTAGAACCAAAAGCCATTAACTTCATCATAGTACCAGGAATAATAATCAATTTCCCCTTCAAAGTCTTATCAATCGCATACCTAGCAACATCCCTACTATTCATACTTTTAGTTTTAAAAGACCCACCAGCAACCTTATTAAAATTCGTATCAACGGGACCAGGACACAAACAACTAACCGTAACCTTAGAATGTAATCTATTAAGTTCCTCACTTAAAGCCATAGTTAACTTCAAAACATAATTCTTAGTTGCATAATAAGTATTCAAATAAGGACCAGCAAAAAAACCAGCAATAGATGCAACATTAAGAATCTTACCCTTATTATATTTAACCATATCCTTATAAAATAACTTAGTTAAAACATGTACAGCCCTAATATTTACATCAATCATATTAAGTTCCTTATCCAAATCAGTTTCATTAAAATAACCAAACAACCCAAATCCAGCATTATTAACTAATAAATCAATCTTTTCATTCTTAACTTTCTCATATAACTTATAAATATTATTAACATCACTTAAATCATAATCAAATATAGCCTTAGAATTATTACACAAATTAGATACATCTTGTAATTTATCTTTATCCTTACCAACCAAAAATAACTCATAACCTAAACTATCTAAATAAATAGCCATCTCCCTACCAATACCAGAACTAGCTCCAGTAATTAATGCCTTCATAACAAATTCCTTCTTTCTATAAATAATTTACTTATATATAACACAATTAAACCATATAAATATCCACCAATAATATCACTAAAATAATGAACACCTAAATAAATTCTACTTAAACCAATTAACAAAATTAAACAAAATAATAAACAATTAATAATAACTTTATACCTTTTATCTATCTTATTCTTATTAAGAACATACCCCAAACAACCATAAAAAACCATTGCCATCATCGAATGCCCACTAGGAAAACTATAATTACTCTCCTCAACAAGCCAATAAAGCATCAAAGGTCTATCCCTACCAACAATAAACTTAATAACTAAATTAAACAAAGTAGAACTAATAATAATTAAAATTAAATATAAAAATTTCCTATCTTTACTATAATAATAAATAATAAAAGATAAAATACAAATCATAATAATAAACTTAACACTAGCAAAAAAAGTAATAAACTTAAACACCAAAGTTAACCCAGTACATCTAAAAGACTCAATAAATTTATATACAACCATATCAAAACCATATAGTCCATTAAAATAAACTAAAAAAGTCCATAACAAAGTAAAAAAACATAAAATAATAAACATATTCTTTTTCATAAATAAATTATATAACATAACAAATAAAATATCTATAAATTAATACAATTCTTGACAAACATTACTATCAGGCTTATAAAAACAATGATTCTTATAAGAACCAGCATAAGGTTGATCATACCAAGAAGTCTTACAAGAACTAGAACCAGGAGCATAAAACCATAAAGAATGAGTAGCCGGATAATAATATTCACCCCTTAAACACCTCTTAGCAAGTTCCTTCTCCTTAGTAGTTGCACTACCAATATATAAAGAACTATTAATACCACTAAACCCACCAGGACTCTGATTAACAACATCACTAATACTCCTAATATTCTTAAACGTATAACAAGAAGCAATTGCCCTATTAACAATCACATTACCAACCATAAGCATACCCAAATTCCCCTCAGCTAAAGCCTCAGCCCTCATAAGCCTAGCCATCATATCAAGTTCTTTACTAGTATAATTAATTAACATAAAATCACCAATTAATTATATGAATTTAACATAAAATTATTGAAATAATATAAAAATATGCTATAATTAACTTATCCACAGGGGTGTGGTATAATGGTAGCATAGGAGTCTCCAAAACTTTTGATGGGAGTTCGATTCTCTCCACCCCTGCCAATTAGAAAATAAATACGATTTATCAAATTTACATAAATAAATCGTTTTTTTATATAAAAGACAGGATTGATAATATGTTAGAAAACAAATTAAACATTAAAAATGAAATAGACCTTGCTAAAGAAGAAGAAAAAATTACAAAACTAAAAGCTTTAGAACTATTTGATACAAACAAAATTAATGAATTTGAAGTAGGAACATTTAATGGATTATCAGAAATTCATAAATATCTATTTAACGATATATATTATTTTGCAGGAAAAGTAAGAACAGATAATATTGCAAAAGGAAACTTTAGGTTTGCATCCGCATTATATCTAGAAGATATATTAAAAAAAATAAATAAAATGCCACAATCAAATTTTGACGAAATAATACAAAAATATATAGAAATGAATATTGCTCACCCTTTCCGTGAAGGAAACGGAAGAAGTACACGTATTTGGTTAGATATGATCCTAAAAAAAGAACTTAATAAAGTAATTGATTGGAGTAAAATAAAAAAAGAAGATTATTTACTAGCAATGGAAAGAAGTCCTATTAAAGACACTGAAATAAAATTTCTATTAAAATCCGCATTAACCAATAACATAAATGATAGAACAATATATATGAAAGGAATAGATGCAAGCTATCATTACGAAGGATACAACACATATTCTATAGAAAATTTAAATAGATAAAAAAGAATGGTAAAACCAATAAACATACCATTCTTTTTTATCTATTATACTTATACTTCTCATATAACTTCTTAAACCTATTATAATGAACAATCTCCCTCTGTCTTAAAAACAACAAAATATTAATTAATTCAGGATCCTCAGCAATATCAATCAAATGCTCATAAGTAACCCTAGCCTTCTCCTCAGCAGCCATATCCTCAGCCAAATCAGCAACCGCATCACCAACACTAGCAAAATAACTAACAGTAAACCCATCCCCATTCGAATTAATCGGATAAATACCACAACCATTTTCAACAAAAGCACTAGTTAAACCATTCTCCTCTAATTCTTCTTTAGAAGCACCATCCAACAATTGATGAACCATAACACAAATCATCTCAGCATGACCAAACTCCTCAGTCGCAATATCATTAAGCAAAGCCCTTCCCTCATCAGTAGGCATACTAAACTTCTGACTAAAATACCTCAAAGCAGCACCAAGTTCCCCATTCGCACCTCCATACTGAGTAATTAAATACTTAGCCATCTTAATATCCTTCTTCTTCAAATTAATCGGAAAAGGAAGCATCTTCTTATACTTAAACATATTATCTATCTCCTTCCCAAGGCCACTTACCCATATACCAAGTATACCTATCCTTCAAATCATCATTCAAAGATAAAACCTCATACCTATCCTCATACTCTTTAACTAAAACCTTTAACTTTTCATTATAAACCTTAAAAAGTTCAAACAACTTTCTATTATCAGGTTCCAAATCAAGTTTTAAATTCAAATCATCAACCGCAAAACAATACTCCCTTATCTTCAAAAGCAAACTATCTTTCTCATTACCAGCACTTAACCTATAAGGTTTATAATTTTTATAAGGAATATATTCATCCAAAAACATATTACCAAGAGTTAATCCCTCATCAGGTTCTAAAACACTATCCCTTTCCAAATTAAAATAATTCTTAAAAATATCATCATCTAAACTGCTAAACAACATACATACCTCCTTAAATATAATATGAATAAATAAAATAAATGACATAAAATAATTTATTTAGCCATAATAAAAAAGAGGTAAAATAATGATAATAACATGTATAAAAATATTTACAGCAAGAATACTAGACGTAACCCTAGGAACCATTAAAACATTCTTTATATTTAAAGAAAACAAACTAACATCCTTCATAATCTCATTCTTCGAAGTACTAGTCTGGTTCTATGCAGCAAGATCAGCCCTAACAAAAGAAATCAATACAATCCTAATACCGATATCATACTCCCTAGGTTACGCATCAGGTACCTATATAGGGACATATATATCAACCAAATACATCAAAGGACACCTTACCGTAACCATAATATCAAACAAAATAACAAACAAAGACATTCAAAAACTAAAAACAAACAACTTCGGAATAACATCAATAAAAACAGAAAACAATAAAAAACTACTATTAATAGAAATACCAAAATCAAGACTAAACGAACTAAAAAAAACTATATCTAACATAGATAATAGTTCATTCATAATAATTAACGACACCAAACTAGTACAAAACGGATATCTAAAATAAACTATAAATAACCATCACTTTTAAAAATATACTTTCTTAACAAATCAAAAGGAATAACACTAAACGCTATCAACAAACAAAACAAAAGCTCCTTCAACGTCAAACCATAAGTCCTAAACAAAACACCACCATAATAAATAAAATAAATCTGAATAACACTAACAAGCATAAACACCACAATAAACACCTTATTCCTCATAATCCCATTAAACAAATTAATCCTCTTAGTCCTCGCATTAAAAGCATTAGATATACCTATAAACACAAACAAAGTAAAAAAAGCAGTTAAAAAATACCTATCATCAACATCATATCTAATAAACTCCCTAACAAAAGGAACCTTTAAAAACAAAATACACAACAAACTAGAATAAAACCCAGTTAAAATAATCTCACCATACATATACCTATTAATAATAGGTTCTTTTTTATCCTTAGGTTTTTCATTCATATACTCAATACAAGGTTCCTCATAAGCAAAAGCAAGCGAAGCCAAAGTATCCATAATCATATTAATCCATAACATCTGCATAACCGTAACCGGCGTACTAATACCAATAAAAGGACCAATAATAGACAAACTCATCGCACAAATATTAACAGTAAGTTGAAAAATAATAAACTTCCTAATATTCTTAAAAATAGTCCTACCAAACAAAATAGCCATACCAATAGACTTAATATTATCATCAAGAATCACAATATCAGCCGCATCCTTAGCAACATCAGAACCACTTCCCATCGCAAAACCAACATCACACTTCTTCAAAGCAGCCGCATCATTAATACCATCACCAGTCATACCAACAACCAAATCCATATCCCTAATTACCCTAACAAGCCTACTCTTATCAAGAGGTTTAGCCCTAGCAACAATCTTAAGTCTAGGCAAAATATCTTTAATCTCATCATCACTCATCAAAGCCAAATCACCACTAGTTAAACAAACCTCATCAGAATTATAAATATCAAGTTCCTTACCAATATACATAGCAGTATCCAAACTATCACCAGTAACCATAATCAAATTAACACCAGCACCCTTAATTAAATCAACACCAGAAGCAGCATCAGACCTAATCTCATCACGAAGAAGAACACTACCTAAATAAATCCCCTTATCACTCTTCTTATCATAATAAGAAAAAGAAATAACCCTATAACCATTATGCATATACCTAGCAATATCACTATTAACCCTATCCCTATCAATAACCTCTAACTTATCAAAATAACAATACTTACACTTATCTAATATAACCTCAGGAGCACCTTTATAAAAAACATAATCATCAGAACTAACACTACTATACTTCTTCTCACTATCAAACCCTTCCCTACCAACAACACTTAAACTAGACTTATTAGAAAAAAATCGAATCAAAGCCTTATCCGTCGAATTTCCATTAATAATATTATTCTCACTAACAATCGCTTCATTATTCAAAACCAAACAATTAATAACCATATCATAATAACTACGATACCTAATAATCTCAACCTCATCACCATAAAACTTCCCATTACAGTTAATCAAACCATAAACAGACAAAGAACCATTAGTCAAAGTTCCAGTCTTATCACTAAGAAGAACATTCAACGAACCAGCAGTCTCAATCCCAACCATCTTCTTAACAAGAACATTCTTCTTAATCAACTTTTTCATATTAGTAGAAAGAACAAGAGCAACCATAAGAGGAAGTCCCTCAGGAACACTAACAACAATAATAGTAACCGCAAGAGTCAAAGCATAAATAACATAATTAATCAAAAGAGGAATATTACTAACCGTCTTAACAATCAAACCAATATTAAAATTATTGCCAATAACAATAACCGAAAACAAATAAGAAACAAACACCAAAACCGCACCTATATATCCAATCGTACTAATAATCCCAGCCAAATGCGAAAGCCTTTCCTTTAAAGGACTATTACCATCAAGAGTAGACAATTCACAAAGAATACTACCATACATCGTCTTATTACCAACACCAGTAACCCTCATAATACCATCACCACTACTAACAACAGTTCCCTTATAAAGCCTACCATCAACCCTCTTCCAAACATCCTTACTTTCCCCACTAACACTAGATTCATCAACACTAAGTATACCATCAACCAAAACCCCATCAGCCGGAATAAAATCACCATTACTTAAATAAACAATATCCCCAACAACAACATCACCAATCTTATACATATTAATAATATTATTCCTCTTAATCTTACACAACTTAACATTATTTTCCTTAAACATCCTATCAAAAGCCTTATTAGAACCATACTCACTAATCGAACTAATTAAAGTAGCCAAAAAAATTGCAATAAAAATCCCAAGCGTTTCAAACCAACTCTCATCAGCAAACAAGAATACCAACTTAATAGCCAAAACAATAAGAAGTATTCTAATCATAGGATCCCCTAAAGATTCAATAAATAACTTAATAAAACTACTCTTATTCCTATTAACTACCTCATTACTACCATATTCTAATCTACTTTTAACTACTTCTTCATCATTTAGTCCCGTCATTTATTCCTCCATTAAACTATATGAAATAAACAACCACAATATGAAAAAAAGACTCACCTAAAGCCTTTTACCCATACCATTAACTAAACCTTTAATATCATCCTCAGTTAAAATAGATAAACTATCATTCTTATACCTCTTATCATCAGTAATCTCTAAACCAAACCACTCAGGAATATCAAAAAATCTAGCCTCATTTAAATTATCAAACTCAACCTCAACCGTTCTAATTCCACTTAAACACCCTAAATAAACATCAACCTCCGCAACATACCTAGCATCCAAAGGAACTTTATATCTAATCTTATTAATCTCTCTACCTATTCTATAATTAACAAACTTATCATAAACATCCTTACTAATTTCAATCTCATTTTCTTCCCTAACCAAAGTACCAACACCCTTTTCAGTATAAAAATACTTACCATCAGAACATCTAACCCTAGAAATTGGATTAAAACCAATATAAGATTGACTAATAACACTATAATCATAACCATTTAAATCAAAATCACCAACAAGAAACTTCCTCTCAATCTCATACCTACCATTAATTTCCTTATCATATTCATCATAACTATAATAAACATCATAAACCTGATTACAACCATCAAACCTCATATTAATTCTATCTATATTAATATTAAACCTATCCTCACAACTTAACCTATCAATAACCTCCTTAACAGCCTCATCCTCACTACTACATCTAATACTTATCTTATCACTTAACTTCATAATCTTTCTAATACCCCCATAATAGGTGGAACCATCTGTTTCTTCCTCGAAATAACACCAACAAGTAATTCACCCTCTTTAATATCATTTAACTCATAAGCATCCCTTACATAATCATAACCATTACTATTAAATAACAAATAAGAATTATTCTCTAAAATATCAGTAACAAACAAACAAACCACCTTATAATCATTATTATCAGCAATATGATTAAGCTCATCAACATACTCATCCAGCCTATCACTATACTCCTTAAAATCCGTAGTAAACACCTGACCAATACCAAACTTAACATCACCAACAATATAATTCTTAAAATCTTTATATATAATTTCATTAATACTTAACCCCTCATTAGATACACCACTACCAAGAAGTTCCTTACCATAAAAATACAAATCAACCCCAGCAATATCAGCAAGCGCCTTAGCAACCTCCCTATCCAAATCAGTTGTAGTTGGACTAGCAAGAAGAAGCGTATCCGAAATAATACCACTAAGCATAAGCCCAGCAATATCCCTAGGAATATCAACATTACTCTCTCTATACAAAGTATAAATAATCGTATTAACAGAACCAACACTCATATTTCTAAAATTAATAGGAAACAAAGTACTAATCTTACCAATATTATGATGATCAACAACCTCTAATATCTCAGCCTCACTAAGCCCATCAACACTCTGACTAGGCTCATTATGATCAACTAAAATAACTTTCTTCCTAGTAATATTATTACTATCAATAAGTCTAAGCATCCCCTCACAAACCCCTTTAGAATTAACAATAGGATAATTAGTATGCTTAAGTTTATTAGAAATCTCAATAAAATCAGTTAAATAATCACTCGGATTAAAACAAACAGCAGAAGTAGATCTCTTAATCATATTAATCGGATTAGCCAAAGTAATTAACCTACTAGTCTTAAAAGTATCATAAGGAGTAACAATAACATTAACCCTATACTCATTAATTAATCTAATCTCCTCATCACTTAACAACTTATTAGCAACGACAATAACAAGTTTAACCCTATTCTTTATAGCATGCTCAATAATACTATCCCTACCACATATAACAATCGCATCCTCATAAAGCTTAGCCACCTCAGAAAACTCAGTATAAGGAAGAGCAACCGCCAAAACATTACCCGTAACCATATCATTAAACTTATAATAAACACTAGAATTAAGAACCGAAACAACATCATCAAACCTAGCAAGCAAATAATTAGTATCACCTTTAACCAACTCATTAGCAAGTTCCTTTAAAGAAACATACCCAACAAACTTCTTATCATTATCAACCAAAGGAAGACCAGTAATTCCTTCCCTATTAAAATAATTATAAACATCAAAAATAGAAGTTTCTTTATTAATATAATAATTCTTATTATAACTAATATCCTTAAGTTCAACCTTAACATCATTCAAATACTTAGGAACCCTTACACCAAATTTATTCAAAGCAAATAAAGTTTCCCTATTAACCTCACTTAAAACCCTAGCCTCCGCATTAATACCTAATTTCTTCTTCAAATAAGCAAAACTAATTGCACCACAAACAGAATCAGTATCAGGTTTCTTATGTCCAAATACAAATACTTTATTCATTAATAATCACCATCTATCTTTAACCATTGTACCAAAATTAATTAAAAAAATCTCTTATTTTTACATACTTATTAAATTTTTTATTTAAAACTATATGTTATATATTTAATATGATATAATAACCATAAAGGTAGGTAATAAAATGACAAAACTAAAACTAAAAAAACATATAAAAGAAAAACTATACAAACTAGGAATACTAACTATACTAATATTACTAGCACTAATATTTATTAAAAACTATAAATACAAAAAAACATACGAATACAAACTATTACAACTAAACTATCCCAAAGAAGAAATAAAAATAATACTAAACACATTCGATACATCATTTATAGATACCCTATTAACACAAGAATATAACGAAAACATAATTAACTTCATAAACGAAAAATACTTCATAAAAGAAAACATCCAAAGATACCTTAACTACCAAGAACAAAATCCAAATAATCTATACAAAGAAACAGTCGCATTAGTAAACGTTAATAGAGACAACAACTACTACGAAAATACAACAGAAACAGATACAACAAACGAAACACAAATGCTAGTTAATAAATACAACCTCCTATCAAAAGATTACCAAGCAACAAACATAGTAAACGTATCAAGCACATATGGATACGCAAACAACCAACTAAACGAAGAAGCATACAACGCATTCAAAAAACTAGCAGACGATGCCAAAAAAGAAGGACACACAATCATAATCCTATCATCATATCGAACCTACGAATACCAAGAAAAACTATGGAATAAAGACAAAGACGACGATTACGTAGCAAGACCAGGAGCATCAGAACACGAAACCGGCTACGCAATAGACGTAGCTGAATACAAAGATGCAAACGACAGTTTCAAAGACACAGAAAGTTACAAATGGATGATAGAAAACTCATACAAATACGGATTTATACTAAGATACCCAGAAGGAAAAGAAAACATAACCGGATACAGTTACGAAGCATGGCACTACAGATACCTAGGAACAGAACTAGCAACCAAAGTTTATAACGAAGGAATAACCTATGATGAATACTACGCATACTACCTAAACAAGAAATAAACATTTCTTGTTTTAAATTACAATAAATGCTAAAATAATTTAAAGAAAAACCCATAATAAACAAAGGAGGAATAATAATGTTTAAATTAGTATCAAACTACACCCCATCAGGAGACCAACCAGAAGCAATAAACAAACTAGTTAAAGGAATAAATAATAACCAAAAACACCAAGTACTACTAGGAGCAACCGGAACAGGAAAAACATTCATGATAGCAAACGTAATAGAACAAGTTAATAAACCAACCCTAATCCTAGCACATAACAAAACCCTAGCAGGACAACTATACTCAGAATTCAAAGAACTATTTCCAAACAACCACGTAGAATATTTTGTATCATACTACGATTACTACCAACCAGAAGCATACGTTCCTCAAACAGACACATACATAGAAAAAGACTCAAGCATAAACGACGAAATAGACGAACTAAGACACGGAGCAACATCCAGCCTAATTAACTACAACGACACCATCGTAGTAGCATCAGTTTCTTGTATCTACGGAATAGGAGAAAAAGAAGAATACAAAAACAACATGCTAATACTAAAACAAGGAATGCAAATAACAAGAAACTTTATAATAGATAGACTAATAACAATGACATACGAAAGAAATAATATAGACTTCCACAGAGGAACATTCAGAGTAAACGGAGATACAATCGATATAATCCCAGTAAACGAAAGAAAAAACGGAATAAAAATAGAACTATTCGGAAACGAAATAGACAAACTATCCGAATTCGATACCCTAACCGGAAAAATAATAAAAAATATACTCAACATAACCATATTCCCAGCATCACACTTCGTAACAGGAGAAGAAAAACTAAAAGAAGCAATCAAAAGAATAGAAGAAGAAAAAAACAAACAAATAAAATACTTCAAAGAAAACAACAAACTAATAGAAGCCCAAAGAATAAAAGAAAGATGCGAATACGATATAGAAATGCTAAAAGAAACCGGATTCTGCCACGGAATAGAAAACTACAGCAGACACCTAGCCCTAAGACAAGAAGGAGAAACACCATCAACACTAATAGACTTCTTCCCAGAAGACTTCCTACTAGTAATAGACGAATCACACGTTACCCTACCCCAAGTAAGAGCAATGTATAACGGAGATAGAATGAGAAAACAAACCCTAGTAGACTACGGTTTCAGACTACCAAGTGCCTTAGACAATAGACCACTTAAATTTGAAGAATTCGAAAACAAAATAAACCAAGCAATCTTTATATCAGCAACCCCAGGAGACTATGAACTATCACTAACAAACAACGAAGTAATAGAAAGCATTATAAGACCAACCGGACTACTAGATCCAACCATCGAAGTAAAACCAACAACAAACCAAATAGACGATCTAATAAACGAAATAAACATAAGAACCGAAAAAAAAGAAAGAACACTAATAACAACACTAACCATAAAAATGGCAGAAGAACTAACCAACTATCTAAAAGAACTAAACATAAAAGTAGCCTACCTTCACAGCGAAGTAAAAACATTCGAAAGACTTAAAATAATAAGAGACCTAAGACTAGGCAAATACGATTGCCTAGTAGGAATAAATCTCCTAAGAGAAGGACTAGACATCCCAGAAGTAAGTCTAATCGCAATAATGGATGCAGACAAACAAGGATTCCTAAGAAGCGAAAGAAGTTTAATACAAACAATCGGAAGAGCCGCAAGAAACCAAAACGGACACGTCATAATGTACGCAGATACCATATCAGAATCAATGCAAAAAGCAATAACAGAAACAAAAAGAAGAAGACAAATTCAACAAGAATACAACAAAATACACAACATCACACCACAAACAATCAAAAAAGATATAAGAGATCTAATATCAAACGAAATAGAAAACAAAAAAGAAGAAAAAGTAACAACCAAAGATCTCCAAACACTAGAAAACGAAATGCGTGCGGCAGCAAAAGAACTAGACTTCGAAAAAGCAATGCAACTAAGAGATATTCTATTTGAACTAAAAGCAAATAATAAAAATTGATATTTCCAAACCAATAAAAAATAGTACACAACCTGTACTATTTTATTTCCCATTTAGCAATAAGAACAATATTAGAATTAACTGGACTATCAAAATCATAAAGCTCATCATTCAAATACCAACCAACAAACCTATAACCATTTCTAACAGGTTCAATCGGTTTAATCGCCTTTTCACCCTTCTTAACATAAATAGTATGAACATCACTACCCATATTTTTATTAAAGATAACCGCATACTTTACACTAGTAGTAGTAGTTGTAGTAGTCGTAACAGAAGTAGTTACCCTCTTAGTAGTAGTAACCTTCTTAGTCGTAGAAGTTGTAGTCAAAGTACTAACCTCCTCACAATCATCAATACAACCCAAATAAGTATAACTCGTATTAGCCTCATCACCACAAACCAAAGTAGTCTCAAGCTCATACCCCTTACTCTTCTTAACAATCTTAATATAACTCATACCACCATCACAAGAATTACCATTAACACTTAACTCATCAATCTTCTTATTCTTAACAAGTTCATCCAAACTAACCTTAATAGAATCCCCTACCTCTTTAGGTAAATTATCCTTATCAAAATAATTACTACCAACATCCTTTAAACTAGCAACATTATCCTTAAAACTATCACTATAAACATTATTATCCTTTTTTCCTAAAGGAAAAAGCCATAAAACAATAAACAAAATAGCAAAAATAATAACCAGCTTAACAATTAAACCCTTCCAATTAAAATTCTTTTCTTTCTTCTCTTCATACATAAGTCATTCCCCCATAACTTGATACTTATACTACCACACATCACCTAACAATTCAAGCCCCAAAATGATCATTCAAATAATTACAAATACATCTATTATCACTATACTTATAAGAATTACAATAATTCATATAAGAATTAAAACTCCCAAACCCAACATCACACCTTCTAATATTACCCCTAACATTCCTAAAAGACCTACCACTTATCCTCCTAACCGTCTTCCCATTAACAACCCTAAACCTATACCCAAGAAAATCAAACCCCTCACCAACCTCATAAATCCTACTCTTCTTATTAAGACAAAGCTTATACTCACATAACAACTTATCCCTAATAATCTTCATACACTCCTTCAAATACTCCTTATCATGATGAAAAATAACAAAATCATCCATATACCTAACATAATACTTAAGTCTCAAATCATGAACAATAAAATGATCTAACTTATACAAATAAAAAATAGCAAAAAACTGACTAGACATATTCCCAATACCTAACCCCTTACCATACTCATATCTAGGCAAATCAGAAATACCATACCCAACCTCCAACTCATCAATTCTCTTATTAATATATTCCCCATTCGTACTATCAATAATCATACACAAAAACTCATAAACATCCCTATCAAACTTATCCCTAATCAAAGACTTAAGAACCTCATGATCAATATTATAAAAATACTTACTAATATCCAACTTAAGAACATAAAACCTACCATACTTCTTATTCAACTCAATATATTTATTAACAAGCCTAATCCCATAATCAATACCATACCCCTTCCTAGTAGCAACATTCCTATCATCCAAATACCTTTCCAAAACAGGCATAATATACCTCAAAGTAACATAATGATTAATAATCTTATCCTTCAAACTAAGACTCATAACAATCCTAACCTTAGGTCTAGTAATTAAAAAAATATTATAGTTATCCATACTATAATCACCATTATTAACTAAATTACAAAGCTCATATAACTTAACCACCTTACACACCTCAAAATTATATAACTTTCTCTTATTACTATAACCCTTCCTAATATAATCCTCATAAATAACTAACAAATCATCAAAACTAACCTTCATCCTTAATCCACCCATAAACCATCTTAGTAAGTTCACTAATCTCCCTAACCAACTTATCAAAATCCTTCTTACCAATAACGTTCTTCTTATAAATTCTTTCCAAATAAAAATTAAGCATCCCAATCTTACTTAATATTTTATACTTACAATCAATCCTAATCCCCTTATCCCTATTATAATTACCATACATAATAAGTTCCATAATATCCAAACAATCACTAAGTAACCTATCCCTAACAACATACTCCTTCTTAGGAATATTAATAGAAATACTATCAATACTACTACAAATTCCCTTAATCCTAGTTAAAACATAAAACTCCTTATTATTCATTAACAACACCCTCTATATAATTAATAATATTTTCAATCTTATTCTCATCCAAACTAACAAGTTTCTCTATAATACAATCAATCCTCTTATTAAGTTTAAACTTCTTCATCCCCTTACAAACAAATTCCTCATACCTATTCAAATTATCATAACTAATACTAATACCACCAGACTTATCAATAAAATTAATCTTAAGTTCCTTAAATTTATTAACAACCTTATCATAAGACTTCAAAGGAAAACCAACCTTATCCTTACTAATAGAATAACCAAACAAATAATGCATAATATAACAATCATTCCCATAACAAGAATAAAAACCACCATTCTTAACTAAAACAACACTATCATTCATAAAAATATTCCCTCCATAATTAATATAGGTATTTATACCTATAAAAGGTATAAATACCAACCATTCATATAAAGTAATAGGCAGTTACGTATAACAAATCCATCTTTATATCCTTTTTTAGAGTAACAACTCAAGGATAAATCCTGTTCCTTACAAGTACACAAATATAAGTAACCAAACCCATAAATCACCGACGAAAGTAAGGATCTCTAGCCGCAGCACGCCAAGGCTGTTATGCGCGTTGTTGTTGTTGTCGTTGCCAAACGAAGCGACGTTAATCTGGTTATCACCATTCTCCGCGTTCGAGGACTTTCGGATATTACCCTGTTTTAATCTATATCTTCATACTAATTAAAACCACATTCAAATAAGCAATCTTCAAAAACTTATAATAATTATTATCATCAAATTTTCTCTCACTTATTATATCTAAATTATCAACCAAAACATAATTAATATGATACTTATTAAGTTTCTTAAATAACATCTTTCTATCATTATTTAAATAATTAAACAACATTCTATCTTTACCAAAAGTATAATAACTATAACTACTACCTTTAGACTTAACAATAAGAATCAAATAACCCCTATACAATAATCTTAAAAACTTAAATCTATTGTACATAATGTGTAAAACATCGGGTCCCCGCCAGGTCCCTACCTGACTGGGGACCAACCTCCATTTCTATTATAATGATAACACGAAAGGATTTTCCTTTGTTCCTGTTCCACCGGTTATCGAGATTTCAGATTTCAGATATAATGCCGGCAGCACGCCAAGGCTGTTAAGCGCGTTGAGGTGGTAGCCGAAGCCAAACGAAGCGACGAAAAACTGGAAAACACCATCCTCCGCGTACGAGGACATAGTCCACCAAAAATAATAATTCTCATCTGAATATAATTTTCCATACCCTTCCGGTACTATATTTAACCAATTTTCATTTTTACATTTAAAATTGTCATGATTATCAGAATCATTAACATCATATCCTGCCCATAAATTACTTCTACATTCTTCATCGTTAGATGAATATCCATAATCAGACCAATACATCAAACCTATTTTCCCATTCCATGTACTTGTCCTTGTTACATCATCTCCAGTATATACATTATTACTTCTTTCCGCATTATATATATTTATTGTAGGAATATCATAAGTTTCAGAGTCACCATCGCTATTTAATATTCCACCCGTATTCCATACTACATCTGCTATCATATTTTGATATGATGATTTTATAACTAAATTCCTATCAAACTCTCTTTGATCAGTGTTACTATAATTAAATAGTTCTCCACCATACCACATCGGATTACTTGTTAAACTATTATTTAAATAATCTCCATTTAATTCTTTCATTAAATTTGATATATTCCACGCATTACATCCATATCCATCACAATATCCATCATCATCATATACATCAAAAGCATATTCTCCAATAGATTCTGCTCTTATTAATTTTATCTTCTTACTATGAGTACTTAAAGTATTCCCACTTTCATCCGCATCATACATATCAAACACACCTATTATTCTCCATAATTCATTATTAAATGATACATAATTATTAGGATCACTTCCTACATATCTTAAGTTATTATCACTTGTTTCATCATATCTTAAATCAGTATCATCTGCATTATACTTACTTTCTAATACATCTATCATATTACCAGTTGCTAAAACACTACCAGAGCTTTCCTCATTAACTAATATCTTACCTGTAAAGTATGCTCCCTTATTCTCATCTTGACTTACCCCTGTATCAGGAAACTGCATCTTTAAATTAAATGTTACACTTTGTTCTTCTTGATTCGGTTTAAATACTCCTGTTACTAACTTAACATATCTTAAACTTGGACTAAATGTACCATGGTTATATCCAGTTTCACTTGTACCAGGTATACTTGTAACATCACCTATAATACTTGATGTTATATTACTATTACTATCAGTTCTCTTTAAATACCAATGTAACTGTCCATCACTAAACGTACTAGTATACTGAATACCAATATAATATTCCATATCAAGCCCAGTATCAGCAGTAGCCGTATTCTTTCCTACCAATGTAAATGTTTTATCTACTAAGATATCATTACCAGGTTGAAAATCAGTACTTGTTAATTTACCTCCTAAATCATTTGTTCCATCACTATACGTGATTTTCATTGCACCACCAGTAACTGCTACTGTTGATGCACTTATGTTATTATTACTTGCTGTAAAAAACGCATACGTTACCCCAGCAAACATAACTATAAGTATCGCAACTGTTGCGATAGCAACAATCAAAGTTTTGTTTTCCTTCATAATTTTCTCTCCTACTCTAAAAAAATTATAGCACTACCCCCCCGTCTGTCAATACACGAATTTTCATTTAATTTATATAAATTTGCAAATTAATTTATCCAACTATTTGCAAATTATTTTATACTTTATAATTAAAAATAAGACTTATTCAAAGTCTTATAGTTTTAACTTTTTCCCCGATAACTCAACTGTCTTTCTTGCCAACACAGTTAAACTATCTACTACTATAGAATAATCTAAATCTAATTTCTTATAAGCAACAGACAACTCAGTACATCCAAGTATTACCCTATCACAATTATTATCTCTAAAATAATCTATTATCTCATCAAACTCTTCTTTTCTTATATCTATATTCTTTTTAATCTTATCATATATTATTGACATAATCTTCCCTTGATATTCAACATTAGGTATAAACAATAAACCATCATCAATAAACCTTTGATAAGCCTTAGATCTAATCGTACCATCAGTAGCCATTAAACCAACCCTACTAGGTTTATAACCTAACACCTCTCTACTAGTTTCTTCCAATATATTAATAACCTTAACATCTACATTACTTGATATCTCATCATAAAAATAACTAGCCGTATTACAAGGAATAACAATATACTTACAATTCTCCCTTTCCAATAACCTAGCACACCTTATCATCTCAGGCACAGGACTATCCTTACTATTTCCAATTATATAACTAGTTCTATCAGGAATACTTGAATACTGACAAACCAATAAATTAACATTATCCTGATCACACTCTGATTCAGTATTATCTATTACTAAATCCATAAAATAAGTTGTTGCCTTCGGACCAAGTCCACCTATTACTCCTATTAAATTATTCATAATACTTCCTAAACTTTCTAATATGATTTATTTTAGCACCCTCTATATAATACTTTCTTTTCAAACTAAAATCTTTCTTATAATCCAAAGGATTATTTCTCTTTAATCTCTTAACTTTAACTACTAACTCTTTATCCTTACAATACTTCCTTATAACACAATAAGGAACTATAGTATACAACTCTTCCCCTTTTTGAACATATTTTTCCTTAGGTTTTTCATATACAAAAGTATCTATTAAAGGCTCCAAATAATTCGTATTACCAGATCCCATATAATAATTACTTCTACCTAATCTAACATTAACTTCAAAAAAATAAAATTCCTTACTATCATCATCATACTTAATATCAAAATTAGCATATCCAACATACTTTGTTTCCTTTATAAACTTCTTAGCAGCTTCTACTATCTTATCATCCTCTATATTATATATAGCAGAATAATTCCCAGTCACATTCGGCCCCTTCTCTTCCAATAAAACATGACCAACAGATGAAAAAATAACATTCGAATTTTGATCAGCAAAACAAGTTAACACCCTCATATTAGAATCAGGACCCTTAACATACTCCTGAACCACTACAGTATCATTATACCCTGATTTAAAACAATTCCTTAAAGACTCTATATACTCTTCTTTATTATTAAATAAAAATACCTTTTGCTTCCCCTCAAAATCTATTCTCTGATACTCAGCCTTATTTGACGCCTTAGCTATTATCGGATACTTAAATGGAATATTTATATCCAAATAATTATTCCTATTAACAACTATAGTCCTAGGATAATTAATTCCAGACTTCTCACAAATTTGATAAAACATTTCCTTAGAAGAAACCTTCAATAAAGTATCATAATCTATAGTTGGAATAATATAACATTGTTTTAATCTATCCTTATTTCTTATTATTATTTCAACATAATCTTCAGAACAACCAAATAAAAGTAATTTCTTATCACTATACTTAGTTTTTAATTCAATTAAAAAATTTATTAACTTATCTTCAGTCATATTATCAACAGTTAATACATCTGTTATTTTAGAACACTTAGTCATCCAATAATTATATTTTCCTATTATTATTGATTTAATATTATAATGTTCATATATTGTACGAGCAACACTGTAAGCACCTACATCAATTCCAAGTATTACCGGTATAAACTCTTTAGTCATCTCTACATCAATTCCTTTTCTTTTTTTATTATAACACGTATATTATAAAAGAATAAGAGCATAATTAATATGAAGGCGATTATTTTGAAAAAAGTTCCTAATATGTTATCAACCAAAGACAATTCTTATATAGAAGATATTTTCAACTGGAATATCACAGCTTATAAAAAAATTGATAACTATATTGACTTAGTAAAAGATAAAAATTTATCTAATGAACTTAAAAAAATAGCTAAAATACATAAAACAAACTGTGATTCTTTAGTTAAATACTTAGAAAGATGGTGTAATAATGAATGATAAATACATACTATACGATGTATTAAATACAGAAAAAAATATAGTTATTAACATGGCAACCTCATTAAACGAAGCATCCTGTGATGAAGTTTATAACTTATATTATAAAATATTTAATGACATAAGTATAATATCTAAAACCCTATTTAACATCGGATATAACAATGAATGGTATACATTAGAACAACAAAATAAAACCAAAATTAATAATTCACAAAATAAACTAAATAAAACATATAAAGCAGATTGTTAACATAAAAATACATATTAATTCTACCATTAATATGTATTTTTTTCAATTTAGGGCTTGTTTTTCCATTTTACTTATGATATTATAAATTTGTTCTTGGGGAATTAGCTCAGTTGGCTAGAGCACCTGCCTTGCACGCAGGGGGTCAAGGGTTCGAGTCCCTTATTCTCCACCATGAATAAATTCAAATCAACATTATGTTGATTTTTTCTTTACAAATAATTAATTTAATATTGGATTTTATCAATTTTTAATGTATTATAATATATAAAAGGAGATGAATTATTATGAGAAATATCGGAACATGCGTTAGAGGCATCAGAACTCCGATCATAAAAGAAGGAGATAATTTAACAAAAATAGTTGTTGATTCATTAATAGAAGCATCCAACAACCACAACTTTAATTTCAATGATAAAGATATTATTGGAATTACCGAAGCAGTTGTAGGAATTAGTGAAGGAAACTATGTTAGTATTGATGATATAACTAAAGATATCAAATCAAAATTCAATACCAACGAAATAGCCGTAGTATTTCCAATACTATCTAGAAACAGATTTTCAGGAATACTACGAGGAATTGCTAGAGGAATGGACAAAATATACATGCAACTATCCTTCCCTTGCGACGAAGTCGGAAACGGAATAATGGATAAACAAGTCCTTGACTGTACAACTTATAACCTAGGAAGTTTTATTACTGAAGAACAATATACAGAAACATTCGGAAGTTGGATTCATCCTTTCACAGGTATAAATATGGTAGATTACTACCGTAACCTATGCCATGAAGAAAACTGTGAAATTGAATTTATCTTTTCAAATGATTGTACAGATATATTAAAATATTGTAAAAACATTATTAACTGTGATATCCATACCAGAAACGAAACAAAAGACCTAATTAACCTTTATGGAGGTAATTGCTTATCACTAACTGATATATGTAATAAATCTATCAATGGTTCAGGATATAATCCACAATACGGATTACTAGGTTCAAACAAATCAACAGAAGAAAAACTTAAATTATTTCCTAGAAATGGTGAAGAATTAATAAATAATATCCAAAAAGAAATGTTTGATAGAACAGGCAAAACAGTTGAAGTTATGGTATATGGAGATGGAGCATTCAAAGATCCAGTAGGAGGAATTTGGGAACTAGCAGATCCAGTAGTATCACCTTTTTATACCAAAGGATTAGAAGGAACTCCAAATGAAATTAAACTTAAATATGTATCAGACAATATGTATTCAAATTTAACCGGAGAAGAACTAAAAGAAGCCATAAAAAAAGAAATAAGAGAAAAAAATAACAATTTAGTAGGTAAAAACATTTCCTTAGGAACTACACCTAGAAGAATAACTGATTTAGTTGGATCACTATGCGATTTAACAAGTGGTTCAGGAGATAAAGGAACACCAGTTGTGTTAGTTCAAGGATATTTTGATAACCTAGCAGACGAATAAAAAGACTTAAACATTAAGTCTTTTTATCTTGCCATTTTAGTATTACTTTCTATTACTATTCTTGCCGAAAACTGTTGACCTTCACTATATTGAGGCACCGAAGGCAAATCCGGATAAGATACAACCAAAGTATATTCATGAACCTCAGATGTTGTTCCACCAGCAAATGATGGCAATTCATCTTTAAATAAACTAAATTTATTATCAGTTAAATTTATTGGTATATAATCCTCAATACTATAACCATTTCCCTCTAATTTATACATTAATTCATTCTCATTAAAATCATTTTCTTCAACTATCATTAAAACATCATATTCCAAAGCCAATGATTCTTTATTAGTATTCTCACCTATTACAGTAAATTTTTTCTCACTAGACCATCCAGGAAGAATTTTATCCCCCTTAATTGTTCCTTTATCTTTATCATTTTCATAAGTTATAGATACTTTAGCAGAAGAACCACTTGCAGTTATACTACTATTCTCACTCTGAATTACCGCAACAAAATAGGCATAAGTTAACCCAATAGTTATAAATACTAACATAATAATAATAAATATTGAAATAAATAATATATTATTTTTATCTTTCATATTCATTCTCCTACTATTTTATTATAGCAAGTTAATTTATAAAAATCTATATTAAAAGAGATATTTTAATCTCTTTTATCATCAAAAATCATTAATAATCTTAATACCTCAAGAGCAGACGCTAATACACCAGCAACATAAGTTAATGCAGCAGAAGTAAGCATCGTTTTAACACCATCACTATCTTCACTATAATCTAATAATTCTAAATTCTCCTTAGCTCTCTTAGAAGCATTTATCTCCGTTGGCAACGTTACTAATTGAAACAAAAGACCCAAACTTACTAAAATTATTCCAAACATAACCAAATCAATTGCTTCAAACAATATCCCAATAAAGATTATATAATAAGAAAGACTAGTACCCAAATGAACTATAGGATAAATTAAACTTCTAATTCTTAAAAATATATAATTTTCTTTATCCTGAATCGCATGACCACACTCATGTGCTGCAATAGCCATTGCAGCAATAGAATCACCACTATACACTTCCCTAGATAATCTTATTATCTTTCTCTTAGGATCATAATGATCAGTCATTGTCCCAGACGTTTCAACAATATAAATATCATTTAAACCATTACTATCTAATATCTTTCTAGCAACATCATAACCAGTTACCTCATCACTATTAGAACACTTTCTATACTTATTATATGTATACTTAACATAAATTTGAGCCGCAAGCGGAATTAACAACATTAACAAATAAATATAATCCATCTATACCTCCTTATAAGTTGTACCCTCTCTAGTATCAATTAACATAATACCTTTAGAATACAACTCCTCCCTTATCGAATCAGCTAATTCATAATTCTTATTCTTCTTAGCCGTATTCCTCTTCTCAATTAAATTCATAATATAATTATGATCATCCCTTTGCTTAGACTCCTTAGGCAATAAATCTAAAGCAAGAACTTTATCAAAAGACCTTATTATCTCAATCTTAGTCTTATCATTAACAGTATCATCCTTTAACAAAGAATACAAAACAGTTAAAGCATTAGCAGTATTTAAATCATCAGTAATATAATTAGTAAACTCATTCGTATAATTTTCATAATCACCATCACATAATAACCCATCATCCCTAAGATTTGCTATTCGATTCTTTAACTTCTTATACTCATTCTCCGATGAAATTAAAGACTCCATCGTAAACACCAATTGCTTTCGATAATGACTATTTAAACACATATACCTAAACGACAAAGGATCATACCCTTTTTCTTTTAATGACGAAACAGTTAATACATCACCTTTACTCTTACTCATCTTACCATCTTTAGTTGTTAAATGTTCAGTATGTACCCAATACCTACACCATAAATGACCTAAATAACTTTCACTCTGAGCAATTTCATTAGTATGATGAGGAAATATATTATCAACTCCACCAGTATGTATATCTAAATATTCACCCAAATATTTAATTGATAAACCAGAACATTCTATATGCCATCCCGGATACCCAATACCAAAAGGAGAATCCCATTTCAATTCCTGATCTTCAAATTTACTTTTAGTAAACCAAAGAGCAAAATCAGACTGATTCTTTTTATTATTATCATACTCAACCGTATCCCTTACACCAACCACCATTTCATTCTCTTTATGATTAGTCAACTTATAATAATCATCCAACTTAGATACATCAAAATACACATTTCCACCCGATTTATATGCATACCCTTTATCTAACAAAGTTTCAATTATCTTTATATACTCATCAATATGTTCACTTGCAGGAGCAACAATATCAGGCCTTCTACAATTCAAAGCATCAAAATCCTTAAAAAACGCCTCAGTATAAAATTTAGCAATATCTAAAACCGATTTATTCTCCTTCTTAGCCGAAGCAACCATCTTATCTTCCCCAGAATCAGAATCACTTTTCAAATGACCAACATCAGTTATATTCATACATCTTTCAACATTATACCCTATATATCTAAGCGTTCTATCAAGCACATCATTACATACATAATTTCTTAAATTCCCAATATGAGCATAATGATACACAGTAGGACCACACGAATAAAATGTTATTCTATCCTTATTAAATGGTGCAAATTCCTCTACCTTTTTACTTAATGTATTATATATTTTCATATACTTCCTCCATCTAATTAACATTATTTTATCATTTATATATGAATATTAAAAGAATTTTTTAAAAAGAAAAAAGTTTTTACGTATAAACCTTATCAGTAAAACCTATAGGCAAACTTTCCTCATTATTTAAAATAAATATTACATTATTAGTTAAATATAATCTTTCATTATCCATATTAGATATATAACCATTCTTTATCATCCCATTAATATAACTATATAATATTTTAGAACACTTATCATAATTATCAATAATTATATATGAATTAGGTTGTTCCTCTATTCTATCATACAAATAATTATTATTAATTAATTTAGTTATCCCAATATCATCAGAATACTCCTGACAATTAATCACAATTTTATTAACCTCCAACTTATCAACAATATAATTAAGAATCTTCATTTTATTCTTATTAGTACCATTCAAATACATATACCTATTACTCTTATTATCTTTAATTAAATTAATAATACTTTTAATAACTTTATCATTATAACTCTCTTCCAACTCCGATCTTATTTTTTCAATTAAATTACTATCAATATTTCTAATATTTCTTTTTTCTCTTATCAAACTATCCAAATCACTCTTACTTAAAGAAATAACCTCATTCTTACCAATACAACTACATAACAATTTCCTAGAACATAAAGTATCTAACAATTCAATACTCTTATCCGGATTATATTGATTTGGAAAACAACTATTTGCCTGTTCTACAATATAATTTATTAATTTCTTATTAATCTTAATACCATAATACTTCTCATAACTAAATTTTAATTTATATAAAATTACCTTCATCTGATCCAAAGAAGGCTCCTTAACATTTACTTTACTAAATCTTCTTAACAAAGCCTGATCCTTTTTAATATATTCATTATATTCATAATTCGTCGTTGCACCAATCACCTTAATTTCTCCACTTGCCAAATATGGCTTCAAAATATTACCAGCATCAACTCCACCCTCCTGAGTTCCAGTTTTCATTATAGTATGAATTTCATCAATAAACAAAATAATATCCTTATTCCTTTGAACCTCAGATATTAAATTATTAATCTTTTCCTCAAAATCACCTCTATATTTAGTTCCAGCAAGAAGATTACTCGTAGATACCGATATTATTACCTTATTCTTTAAAGCTTCAGATACCTTTCCATTTTTAATTCTCGATGCTAATTCCTCAACAATTGCAGTCTTACCAACACCAGCAGGTCCAACCAATATAGGATTATTCTTGTTTCTTCTTAATAAAACCTCTATTATTTCATTTATTTCCTTTTCCCTTAAAAAAATAGATTCATGCTTCTTCTCATTTAAATTAATACCATACTTAGTAATTACCTTATTATGATTAATTTCTTCCAAAATACCATCTAAATCAATTCCCATCCCATTTATAATAGTACATCCTATCCCATCTTTATAATTTAGTAATGAATTTAATAAATAATATTCATCTAATTCCTTATTATCTTTACAAGAATCCTGCTTAGCCTTATTTAAAACAAGCTTTAATAACGGAGTATACAAAATATACTTTGATTCCTTAGTTGAAGAACCAATAATATTAAGCAAACTCTCTTTATAATTCAAATACGTTAAATTATACTTACTACAAATATTCTGAATATTCTTATTTTGCAACAAAGATAATAATAAATGTTCAGTTCCAACATAAGGATGATGACACATCAACATCTCCTTTTCAGCAATTTTAAGAATCTTATTTGTTTCTTTATTATAAGTATTATTCACT
This sequence comes from uncultured Clostridium sp., assembly GCA_964612605.1. Lineage (GTDB taxonomy): Bacteria > Bacillota_I > Bacilli_A > RF39 > UBA660 > CAG-533. Next base: position 41,623 of record CAZTEJ010000003.1, read on the forward strand.
TTATTCCTCCATTATATTCTATGATTATAATGGACCCAATATTAAAAAAATATTCAGGATTACCCTAAATAAATTTATCTTTTCTCTAATCTTAATTTATCAGCTAAAGTTGCTAAAAACTCAGAATTAGTTGGTTTAGAACGATCATAATCTACCGAATTACCAAATATTTCCTCCATTAATTCATAATCTCCTCTATTCCAACTCACCTCAATAGCATGCCTTATTGCCCTTTCCACCCTTGACGAAGTAGTATCATATAACTCGGCAATTTGAGGATACAATTCCTTAGTAATAGCGCCAAGAATACTTGGATTCTTATACATAATATTAATTCCATCTCTTATATAATTATAACCCTTTATATGACTAGGCATTCCTAAAGAATGCAACAACTTAGTTATAGCCTCTTTCAAATCATTATCAGCAATCATTTGAGGTGTTTTATTATTCATAATATTTTTAATAATGTTAGCTAAATCCTCATAATCATATGGTTTTAACATATAATAACTTACTCCTACTTCCATACATCTATTTATAATATCTAAATTATTTATCGCAGTTATTACAATACTCTTTATATCAATATTTAATTTCTTAACTTCTTCTAAAACAGATAATCCATCCTTCTTAGGAATTACTAAATCCATTAACACAATATCATATTTACTATGATTAACTCTTAACTCCTTTAAAGCATCTTCTCCATTAGTACAATACGAGGTTATTTCAATTACTTCTTCATTTGATTCAAAATACTTCTTTACATCATTAATTACATCCAAGTTATCATCTACCATTAAAGCATGTATTTTATTATTCATTTTCTCTCCTTTTCATTTTATAACCTACTGCATATTTTTATTATAATACTTATTATGACAAAGATAAAGAAAATATCTTGACAAGTATTGTCAAGATATGTAAACAAGTGTCGAATTATTTAAAGTTTACACTTATTTCTTTTTTATCTAAAGGTTCTATAAAAATAGCATCAAATCCATTCTCATATAATTCCTTCTTATGATTAACATTCTTATTCTTAGTAATTACAAATACCTTACCACTAAAAGTAGGTATCTGTTTAGCCTTATTTAAAAACGTTTTAGCATCTATCTTATCCATATTTTCATCAATAACAACATAATCTAGTTTTTCCTGTTTCCTTAAATCATCTAGACACGCCTTTGTCATAGTATATACATATAACTTAACATTATTCTTTTTCATAATTGATTTTAAAGTGTCAATTGATTTTTTATTCTCACTAATAATAGCGCCACATTTTATATTATTATACTCAGCCTTAAACTTAGCTAAATCATCTCTTTCAATAACATTAGTATCATTTATCTTTTGATCTATTGTAATTGTTATTTTAGTACCCTGATTACCATTACTTTCAATAATAAAAGTACCACCAATAATATTAATTATTTTTCTAATCATTTTCAAATTTAATTCCAAATTATCTTTATTCAGAATTTCTTCCTTTGTTAATTCATCATGATTATTTAATATTTCCTTTTGCTTAAAAATATTAATCCCTACCCCAGTATCCTCAACAACTATTATTAATCTACAAATATTAGACTTTATAATCGAATTAACTCTAAGTTCAATATAACCATTTTCAGTATATTTAATTGAATTACCAAGTAAAGTACTAACAATTTGTTTAACTTTTAAATTATCACCATATAATTCATCAGGTAAATTATCAGATAAATTCATTCTTAAATCAATATTTTTATTATTTTTTTGTTTATAAGATGAATATACTGATTCCAATAATAACTTAGGACTATATTTATTATCAATTGATTTAAGATTTCTTAAATCTAATTTAGATACATCTATCGTATTCCTAATTTTATTTCTAGCAGTATCAACCAATGTCTTTATTTTATATAAATCATCCTTTATATCATCTGAAGGATTCTTAGTTAATATATTTTGATATAATTTATCCAATTTATTCAATTTATCTTGAATATCATCAGTAATATTAAAAATAAATTCATTCTTTTCAGCATTAGATTGTTCAGTTATTGACTGTACTTTAGTTAATTCCTCAATTATTTTCAAATCAGGATTCTCAATTGTAAAATACATTATAAACACAACTATACTCTCCATACAAGTTGTTAAAGTTATAGTTGGATTTATTCTTTGAATAAATACAATAATAATATTAAAAAGAGTAAATATTAAAAATGGAAGTATCTTTTGAAAATTAATTGTTTTATGACAAATAAATATAGAAATAATACTTATAGTAATTAATATAGTACCTATATTATAAACAAAATCACAAGACAATCCAGTTGCATATCCAGTACTAGTATTTATTGGCAAAACAAATATAATAATACATATAAAGAACGAAGCAATATGAAATAACTTTCTAATCTTATAAAATATACTTTCTTTCTTTTCAAAACATAAAGAATAAATATAAATACTAATTGTCAAAGTAAACAAAGTTAAAAAACACATAAATATTTTAGTAACAAACTGAGAAATTAACGCATTATCAGGTAAAACCTCTCCAGTTATTCCACATATAATTTCAAACACTAATCCAACTAAATTTAAAACCAACAATCTAGAATAATACTTATTCTCACTCGTTTTCAAATGTTTTTTAGTAAAATAAGATATATTAAGTACAATAGAATAAATTAACGCTATTATCATTAAATAAATATATTTCATATCTAACACCCTCCTAGTATAAAGTATATCATTACCTTAATAAAACAGCAAATAAATTTAAATAAAAAGATACCATAAGTACCTTTTATTTAATCAACTTCTTAATTTTAACTTCCTTTTCAATTACAGGAATACATTTATCTTTATTATACCCCTCTTCTATTAAAGCAGCCCTATTTCTTTTACCAGAAGGAGCAATTGGAAAAGATTCTTCCTGAGAACGTATTCTTAATTGAATATTATTAAGCATTTCCTGAGAAAATACATTCTGTAACCTCCCTCTAATTCCCGAAATAATTCTCTCCTCACTTTTTTGCTTAATAGGAGAAAATTGAATATGAATTATAATTTGTTCTAAATTATCTTCAGATATTACCCTTACTGCACTTACAGACATAATATTCTTAGTATCTTTAGCAACCTCATCCTCAATTTTATATAAAGGAATATTATGAAAAGTATCATCCAATCTTCCTTTTATTTTAAATCTATTATGATTATCCGATTTAAACGAATAAGTATTTAAAGATAAATATTCCTTCTGATTTTCAGCAACAATATAAGGATCATTTATAGTCAATCCAGGGAAATCCAATTCATTATAATAATAACCAACCATATCACATGGAGATTTAGATACCAATAACCCCATTTGACCTAAAGGCAATATCTTTCCATTTTCATCTAAAACCTGAGTTTCACAAAAAGGAAGAGTAGTTAAACCAACACCTTCAATTGCACCATAATTTTGCGGTAACTTTTCTAAATGAGCTTTAAATAAAGTAGTAAAAATACCACTAGATTCACCTGTACCACCACCAATAGAGAATGAAACAGGAGCAATAGGGAACGGAAGTTCCTTAGTTCCAAATTTATGTTTTCTTGCCGTATAATTAAAATACTTTTCCTCTCCTTTACTCATTCCCTCTCCAGTTATTGTTGGTGCAATAAAGTTAGTTAAATCTAAATTTTTAAAATTAGGATCATAATTCAAATGATTACATAAATCAAGATAAAAACCTACAGAACCTGGAGAATAATTTGGCCTATGCATAGCAATCGAATATTTAAAAAACTCTTTATTATAAATAGGTTCCATATTCATTAAACATCCATGAAATAAAGAATCACCTAACGAACACAATTCCATATGAGTATATGGTGGAATATGATGCAAAACACTTACACCATCCATACTAGCCAAACCTGAAATATCCTTATCATGAAATCTTGATATAGTTACATAACATCTATTAGAATGAAGTACAGCCTTTGGTACCCCTGGATTAGTAGTTCCACTAGTATACGTTATAGCAAACGGATCATTTAATTCAATATCTTCTACAACATTACCTTCATAATCATTTCCTTTAGATTCAAACTCATCAATTGTAATAATTTTTTGCTTAGAATCTTCTTTTATTTGTTCAATTTTATTTTTAAACTCATAAAAATCTTTATCTATATCTTTATAAAAATCAACTGGTTTACCATACATTTTAGGAAGTGAATCTGTTAAAGAGACAACAACTAAATTATCTAAATTAATATTATTTAATTTATCTTTAAGTTCTGTGTATAAATCATCACTTATAAACATTGTTTTACTTTTTGATTTTTCAATAATCATTTTTAAATAATTCTTATCTATCCATTCAGGAATACTATTAATTTTACATCCAATTAAATTAATTGCTAAATAAATATATATAAATTCAGGAATATTACTCATACATACAGGTATTTCATCACCCTTTTGATATCCCATTTGTCTTAAACTCTTAGCATATTTATATACTTTAGTAAAAAGTTGTTTATAAGTTATTTTCCTTCCCCTATAAAATATAGCATAACTATCTAAATTATTTTTATTTCTTTCATATGTATTCAAAGCAAAAGATTGATTATAATTTTCATCAATATCTTTTAATATCTTTTTAGCTTTAGAAGATATTTCTATTTCATCCGTATATTTGTACTTTTGTTTATCTGTTCTTACTTCTAACTCTTTTATTTCTTTTTCTAATTTTAATATTTCATTCATACTTCATCCCTCTGATTTCTATATCTATAGTATATAATGTATAAAGAAAAAATGCAAAAAATTTTATTTTGCATTACTAAAAATACTAATTATCTAAAAATACAGAATAGAACAAAAGAAAAATACTTTTTCATCTAGTAAATCATTTTAATACCATTTAATATGACATAGAACTAAAACTATATTGGTAACTAAATAACAATCTTTAAAGTTTTAATACCGTTTAAGATGACATAGAGAGTTAAAATAAAGCTTTAAGCCTAAAATTTAGATGACTATATTAGTATAGTCTTTTTTTATTACAATCATATATTCCAAAACACCCCTCTCTTATACATTTCTTTATACTATTATATCATAAAATTAATAATTATCTTTAACTTTTTTAAAATAAAATTAAAATACTAAATTTTTCTCCTATCCTACTTATATTCAACAATATAATAATAATCATCCAACTTAATTAAAGTAATTACCCCATTAGTTTCATATCCTAAATCCTCTTCATAAGTCCAACTAACCTTTACTTCCTTACTAGGATAACTTATATCATTTATACTATATTTACTATCCTTAACTTCATCAATATTTACATTAGTAACCACAGGAAGTTTCTGAATTCTATTATTACCCGTATTATCTTCCAAATATTTATACAACGTATTCTGAAGATTCAACTTATAATTTTCTATTACTTCAGGATAAATAAAATCAGTTGAAATATCATACTTAGATAATTTATTATCTAACGAATATAAATCAATTATATACAACTTACAAACACTAATAAGATAATCATCATCATTTATATCGCCATTTAAATTAATCTTTAACAATTCAAATTCTTCCTTATAATATTCCGAAGAATTAGACTTTAACTTATAAGGATATTTCTCTATCTCATCAATCTCAGTAACAATTGGCATAGGTTCCAATTTATTTTTATAATTTATAAATATTATTCCTCCTAGTGAATATATAAAAACCAAAAATAATATAAACAATATTAACTTCTTCTTCATATCACAATCATTCCTTTTTATTCTTTAATAAATTATACAATATTATATTATTAGATACAGTTATAGCCTTATTAGCATATTCTTTATTATCCTCAATTTCCTGCTCAGTTATCTTAGTATTATTATTTATTAATTTATACGTTTGAGTAGATGCTTTATAATACATTTTACTAGTCAAAAAATTCCCATTAGGATAAATAATAATATTATCATCCTTAATATTAAAAATATCATTTCCAATCGCATAAGGATTATATATCCCCAACATATTACCAACAGTAGGCATTAAATCTATAGTACCCATATAATAATTAACCTGTTGTTTTAATTTCTTATTCTTTGTCCAAAGAATTAACGGAGTCTTCTTATTAAGTTCATTATCAAAATAATCATATTCAGTATAATTAGGATCAGTTTCTTCATATATTTCCCCAGTATCTGGATTAAAATTATAATAATAATCATATTCAGACTTAGATAACTGCGGAGCATGATCACCATAAAACACAAATAAAGTATTATTAAAACAATCACTCTCCTTAATCATAGTTAAAAATTCCCCTAAAGACTCATCAGCATAATGAGCACTTCTTATATAATTTCCTAAATTAGTATTTTCTAAATAATCATAAGTTTTAGTTTTAGTATAATATTTCAAATCAATTTGCTCAAATAAATCATTATTATCAAAAGGAGTATGATTAGTTAAAGTAATTATTGTTCCCATATAATTTTGATTACTTTCCTCTATTTCCTCAAGAATTTTAATAGACTGTTTAAAAAATGATTTATCAGATAAACCTAGACCAATCTGTTCATCCAAATTATATGAAGTACTCGAATAAAAATCCATATATCCTAAAGCAGGATGAGCCTGATCCCTATTCCACATATTAGCTTTATTTCCATGCATACTAAACGTATAATAATTCTTTTCTTTTAATAAATTAGCAGTAGTTATATAAGTTCTATTATAATAGTTATTAAATATTGTACCATTAGTAGAAGGAAGTAAAGACGTTAAGACAGTAAATTCCGTATCGCTAGATGTACCAACACCAATTTGAGGATAAAAATTCGTAAAAAACATACCTTCTTTTGACAGTTTAGTTAAATTAGGAGCTATTTTAGTATTATTTATCTCTAAATCAATTAGAAAATCAGTTAAACTCTCCATATGAACATATATAACATTATAACCCTCAAACATATTTGTATATTTATTATCACTAGGAGTATTATTTTTATCTTCAAAATATTCTTCAAACTCTATGTAAGCTTTGTCATATCCAAATAAAGAATTAATTGTAGGTTTTAAAGTGTTAACCAAATCATTTACTTGATATATTACAATCCCAAATTTAGACACAATATATTCCCTATTCCATTGTTTAGTCAATTGACCATAATCATACTTTGAATTAATAAATAAAGATATAATAAGAAATACAAAAGTTATTATAAAAACAAACAAACGAGATTCACTATTTAATTTGATTTTATAATTATAAAATTTATGTATAAAAACAAAAACAATAATTGGTAATAAATATATAAAATGACTTAACTGTAACCTAGCAAAAAAAGCTTCCGTAACTCCTCCTACTTGACCAATAGTCATTAATAAACTAAAAGAAGCAAAACTACTATACCAAGTATAATATATAGCATTAATAATACAAGCAATATTTAATATAATTAATTGAATTAAAAAATATTTATATCTTTTTTCAGGTTTTAATAAATAAGAAAACGAACCAATAATGAGTTGAATTGTTAACTCAATTAAAATTGTCTTTAAAGGAAAAAGACCAATTGTAAACATTCTTAATGCAACAGTACTTAATGTTGCTAATATAATAAACATAATATAATAAAAATTATTTAAAATATGTGATTTTACTTCTTTCACTAAACTTCACCTTTCCAGTTAAACTTATTTTATCACATTTTAATATTTTTTTACACATTTTATATTGAATTATTATTTTTGATTTGATAAAATAATATTTGTAAACGCAGGTGTGGTTCAATGGTTAGAATATAACCTTGCCAAGGTTGAGATGGGAGTTCGATTCTCCTCACTTGCTCCAAAATAGATTAAAACGAAAGGAAACAATAATGAAAATAAAATATTTATTAAAATCATTATATTATTATAGTATATCAATAATATCATTATATATATTTAGTATACTAACAATAAGCCAAAATGTTTATTAATTTCGTTTTAATATAGAGATAATATTTTTAAAATAATATACGAAACAATCAAAAATATTAAATCTCATTAAATTAAGAGTTTTCATAACTCTTTTTTCTTGAATTAAATTATTATGAGTATAAACATCAAGTGTAGTACTTACTTTACTATGTCCAAGTCTATCTTTGATAACATGTATATCAATACCATTTTGAAATAATAAAGTAGCATGACTATGTCTAAACTGATGTAAAGTAATAGGTCTAATATCAGCCTTTTCACATGCTTTTAATTTATACCTATTAATTGTTGTAGGAGCAAGAGGTTTAATGCCACCAAAAATATAATAATCAAATGTTTCATTACCATACTTACTAATATAAAAATCTCGCAAAAAATATAAATCATTAAGAAGTTTCTTATCAATTTTAACAAATCTATTACTAGATAAAGTTTTTGGAGTACCAACTTCACGATCATGATGTGAATCAATCGTTTTATTAATATAAACAGAATCATTTTTTATATCACTAAATTTTAAAGCCATACACTCACCAGGACGTGTACCAACATAAAACATAAAATTAAAAAACTGCTTATAAATTACATTATCAACACATTTAATAAATCTATTAAATTCCTTTAGTGTATAAAAATCAATTTTCTTTTCCTCAACTTTTAACTTAAAGACTGGTAGATCATCAATAAAAGAACAATTAAAGTCAAAATGTAAAGAACAATACTTAAAAAACTGTTTTATCATTGCATAAAGATTTTTATTATGACTGTTAGAAAAACATTTATTATATATAAAATCTTCCCAACTTAATAAATCAGAATAAGAAATATCTAATAACTTAAAGCCTTTAAAATAAGATAAAATATTAGCATTAAAATTATATACGAAACAATCAAAACTTTGTTTTTTATGCCGTTTTTGAGCATATATTTTATATTCTTCGTACG
>CAZTEJ010000004.1:0-33519 GCA_964612605.1 uncultured Clostridium sp.
TTATAATAATATCTTAACATTATACCTTTACTACTTATAATATCAATATATAATTCTTTAAATAAATATTATACAAAATAAAACACCCCCTTCCCTATTTCATTATTAATTTAGGTAGAGAAGGGATAGCTATTTTTTTATAAAGAAGAAGATCTAGTTTCAATTTCAGCAATCTTCTCAAATACCTCCGCTGCATTTTCCGCATTAATAGAAGTATAACCAAGTTCCTTTAAAGCCTGTATCCTTATCGCACTCAATTGCTGAGTACGAGATAATTTTTCTTCCTTACGAGCCTCAACATCTTCAACAAATCTTCTATGAGATTCAATTACCTTATTCTTAGAAGGATTACCATTCAAATACAAATTAAATGCAGAATGAATTATACCCTCAAACATAAATTGCTTATTCTCATTAAATTTAAACTCATTCGGATTAGTAAAACCAGCATATTTTGACATATACGCTAACAAATACTTAACCTCAGGAATATTATCTATACACTGAAGTAAATGAAAAGTGTAGAGTAAACTATAATAACTATCCTCACTAGCACCCTCTAATAATTTATCCTTAATTAAATAAGTTATATCCCCTACTAACTGCTGCTCCTCTTTCTTTAACCCCTTTAAATCCAAATATTCCCCATTAGAATTATTTTTTAATATCCTATTAAGTCTATCCTCAACCTCAAGCATATAATCAGTTGTTACCCTGATATTTTCAATAGTCTCCTCTTCCCCATCTTCTATATCTAAAAGTTTTAATAACGCTAATTTCTTTTCCTTTGGCCAATCACTTAAAGACTTTAATTCTAAATAATTATAAACCATTTGTCTAGAAACCCCTAAATACTTAGCCAATCTTACCTTTGAAACCCCTAATTCTTGTAATAATTCATTTAAAGCTTTCATAATATCTAACCTATCTTTCTTTACACTATAATCATATCTTAATTTACACTTTATTGTCAAGTAAAATATTTATAATAAAATTAAAAATTACCTCATTTAAAAGATAATTTCTTATACTATAAATACCATACTTTATTATTATTTTTAAAAACAGTTTTAATAATACCAGACCCCAAACACTGTTCACCTAAATATAACACACAAGCCTGCCCAGGAGTAACTGCCTTTACCTTTTGAGGATACTTCACTAATATCTCATTATTATCTAAATATTCCAATATAACCTCATTATCAGGACCTCTATATCTAAACTTCGCACTACAAAACGTGTGCCTAGACTGACATAAAAAATTAACATTTTCAATTATACAAGCATCAGAATACAACTCCTCAGGATCATCACCAAACGCAACATAAAGCTCATTCTTCTCAACACTCTTACCAACAACAAAATGTTTCTCCAAATTACCAGATATACCAACATTTCTTCTTTGCCCAATTGTATAATTCATCAAACCAGAATGTTCTCCAATAACTTCATTAGTTCTAATATCAACAATGTTACCCGGATTAGGTTTTAAATAATTAGATATAAACTTTTGATAATTCCTTTCACCAATAAAACATATCCCCGTAGAATCCTTCTTAGACGCAGTAGGAATTTTTTCCTCTTCAGCAATCTTTCTAACCTCAGGCTTAGACAAATCCCCAATCGGAAACAAAACATCCTTTAAAGCATCCTCACTTACTTGAGCAAGAAAATAAGTTTGATCCTTATTCAAATCCTTTGCTCTTAATAATCTATTACCATCAATCCTAGCATAATGACCAGTTGCTATATAATCAGCGCCTAATCTCTTAGCCTCTTTCTTAAACAAATCAAATTTAATATACTTATTACACATTAAATCCGGATTAGGAGTTCTCCCCTTCTTTAACTCATCTAAAAAATAAGTAAAAACATAATCCCAATACTCTTTTACAAAATCAATTCTATGTAAAGGAATATCTAAATGCTTACAAACCTCTAACGCATCATTATAATCTTGTTCCTGAGGACATATATTATTATTTAAATTCGGATTCCCCTCAATATCATCATTAACAAGAGAATCCCAATTACGCATAAATAACCCAATAACCTCATATCCTTGTTTCTTTAATAAATAAGCAGCAACAGACGAATCTACGCCACCACTCATTCCAATAACAACTTTCTTCATATTACATCACGACCATATTTTATCAAATTTTTATAACAATTAATAGTATAAATCTATACATTTAACCTAAGTATCTTAGAATTATTTCTCATACCTAATCTACTTCTTAAACTATCTATATATTCTCTCTTAACTAATAACTCATCAGTTATCTCCAAACAAGCAATAATATCACTTAATAATACCTTATCATGCTCATTATATATAGCCTCATTAAAAGAACCCCTTATAACTCTTTTTAATATCCTAATCGAATTAATCTTATATCTAACATCCTGTCTATCAGCAAGTCTTACAAGTTCACCTGCCAAAACATCAACTTGAATACCACTATCTAACTTAATATTATAAACATCCTCTAACTCTTTTATATAATTAACAACAATACCCTCTTTAACACTAGAAGATAAACCATCTAACTTAATAGTATTAAACCTACTAGAAAAAGCCTTATCCATACCAATAGACTCATTATACTCCTCCTTAGTAGTAGCACCAATAACCTGAATATCCTTTCTCTCAATATAAGGCTTCAAAATATTCATAGCATCAATCACACTACCCTCAGCTCTACCTAAACCATACAAAGTATGAATCTCATCAATAAACAATATAACCTTACCCTTATACTTTACTGCAAAATCAATAACTCGCTGTAACTTCTCTTCAAATTCACCCCTATACTTAGTACCACTAAGCAAAGAACCAGTATTAACCTCTACAATAAACTTATTAAGATAATAAGACTTATCTTTACTATTAATTAACCTAGCAAGATTCTCAACCAAAGCAGTCTTACCTACCCCAGCATCACCTATTAAGATTACAGACTCATTACCAATTAAAACATTCTTAACTAACTCTTTAGTTTCCCTCTCTCTACCAACTATAGTTATTAACTCCCTATCATTAACAACAGAACATCCCTTAGGTATATTTTTTAAAGTAACAATATCTTTATTACTATTAGTTAATTTATCATCCTTATTAATATTATATTTAAACTTTATCATTTCCTTAACACTAGTTAAATAATCCAAATGATTAAAATTCTTCATATAATTATCTAATACACTATCCAATATAATAGAATCATCAATACTTATACTATCCTCATGATTAATATATCTATTATTCTTATCAAACTCAGTCGTGATAACAACCTCAGGAGCATCATATCCACAATAAAGCGGCAAAACAATACCAGTACAAACTTCTTTCCCATAATAATAATTATCAATCTTAATTATTCTATACAATATACTAAAATTAGATTCAAACACCTTCTGTTCAGATACAATATTACTTTCATATACTATATTTTCATCATATAATAATTCTTTATATTTATCTATCTTTTCATCAAAAAAATCATTCTTCATCTTTAAATCATTCATATACTTTTTAACAAAATTATTAACAAAACAATATACAGGAATAACAGATAAAATCTTACTAACCTTTTCCTTATCAAACCTTTTATTATATCTTTCTATTTCAATACTATTATTAACCATAATATCATCTAAAGCATCACACCAATCAACACATATAGTTTTAGAACTATCTAAACACCATACCTTAAAAGGAAAATCAACATATAAAGGATCCTTATCAACCAAACAAGGATAACATTTTTTATCCTTATATACCATAATATTCAAAGGAAAAAGACTATTAGTAAATATTTCCCTAGCATATAACATATTATCAATATTATATATCTCATACATTATATCCTTAACAACCTTATTCCCATCATGATCAACAATATTTCCCTTAAACACCTTTCTATTAATCTCCATCAAAACCACCCTCTATCTCAATTTTTTAACCTTACTACTACTAGCAACCTCATAACTAGCAACATCAATAACACCCTTATATCTATTAACCTCACTATTAAATTTAAGTTTCAATTCATCATTACTATTAACCCTATCAAGCACTAATTTAGATAACCTATTAACCTCTAATTTCTTTTCATTACTCAATCTATTATACTTAACCAAATCATCTAATAACTCCTTAATATCATTCTTCTCATTCTCTACAATAACAGTAAAATCACTAGAAGAACTAATAGATAACAACACTATTAAAGTACTAAACAACAAACCTAAAACAGTACCAAATATATCTTCAATTCTACTTAAGTCATTATTAATAGTAGTATAAATAATTTCAAAATAATCAACCTCATTATCATAATTTAAACTTAAATAATCATTAAAATAATTAATATACTCATCAATACTATTTAAATCCATATCAGATAAATCATAAACATCCTTATTCCCAAAAACCAATGAGAAAATCCTACTAGGCCTATAAGCAACAACCTTAACACTGTCTTTATCATTAAAACCTAAAAAATAATTATTACTTATAGACTCATTAACCTCATCAGTATAAGAATTATAAGTTTTAGTTACAGTTTGATAATTAACCTTAGAAACAATATCCTTAGTTATTAAAAAAGTATTTATTGGAAGAGAAAACACAATCCCTATAGCAAATATCTTCTTAATTAAAACCATAATAGTCTCATACAACTCATCTTTAATTTTACATAACTCATTTTGTTTCTTAATTAAAACATCATTAATCAAATTATTATCTAAACAAAATTCAAACAATACACTAGAATTCTTCAACTCTTTTTCCTTTACAATAACAATATTTAACAAATAATATAAATCATTTAACATCTTAACATCTTTAAAATCATATTTCTTAATACAAGTAACAATACCCATTAAATCATTAATTATTATATCAATATTATCAACAGTAATTACTTCAGATTTAATACACTTAATATAATTATGAATACTATACTCATTCAAATTAACTACACAGTCCATATAAATCCCCCTTTAATTAAATAATATATTAACATATTTCATAATAAAATACAACTAAATGTTCGATATTTAATAAAATCAGAGATAACTATCTCTGATTAAAATTTACTTAATATTTCTTCAATTTCTTCCTTAGTTTTATAACCAATAAAACTAGAAACCATCTTCTTATCTTTATATATTTCAACCGTAGGAATACTCATAACCCCATGCTTTTGAGCAAGTTCTTGATGCATATCAACATCAACCTTAATAATCTTGCAATCCAATTCCTCTAAAACTAAACCAAGCATCTTACAAGGACCACACCAATTCGCAAAATAATCAACAATAGTTAACTCATCTGTTAACACATCCTCTAAACTCTGATTACTTAAATACTCTATCATTCTTCTCTCTCCTTATACTTATTTAATATATTACTTATATTACTAATATTTATTTTACCCTTTTCCTGTAACTTAGATACAGACTCTTCAGTTACAATTTCATACTTTAATAAAATTTCTAAACATTCTCTATTAGCCTCTTCTTTATTATTATTACTTTTAAGTACTTCATACACATCCTTAATCGAATTATAAGTTTTACTTACAACATTAGATAATAAAGGCGTTTTAGTAACAATAGTATCAGCATAATTTGATTTCTGATAAATACTACTAGAAGGAGCAATAGAAGCTAAAACAAAACTAATAAAAAACACTAATATATAACCCTTAAGAACACCAAATAATAAACCCAATAAATGACCTAAAATCCCATTATCCAATAATCCAAAAGTTAATTTACTTATTATACCAGATATCGTAACAACTAACCTTAACCCTATACTAAGAACAACTAAAGTTAGTAAAAAACTAATTGTTTCATATATTATAATATTATAAACCGATATCCCATTCATAGTTCCACTTAAATTAAAGAAAGGAAAATGTTCATACAAAAACACTGATATTGGATTCTTCAGATAAAACGCTAATATAATAACAACAATAGTTCCTACAAAATTAATTAAAGACTTTAAAAACCCTCTTTTAAATCCAGTAACAGCAGATAATATAATAACAATAACTATAATATAATCTAATAAATTCATAATCAATATCACCTTCTTATAATAATTATATTATAAAATTATAAAAAAAGAAAGAAATAATTAAAAAGATATGATATTATATAAGAGGTGATTAAAAATGATTATATCATATGAAGTTAGTAATAATCTTAAAGAAGAAATGGGAGATTTTTACTTTGATTATAGAAAAAGTAAAACACCACCATATGCAAAATGGTGTGCAAATAATGGCAAATGCGTTATAACTCTATACGAATCAGGTAAAATCGTATTTCAAGGCCAAGAAGCCAAAGAAGAAGCAAAAATATGGATAGAAAGAGAATTAAATTTAAATAATAGAGATATAATAAAAGAATTAAAAGAAATAGAACAAAAGAAAAAAGATAAAGAAGAAAAAGATTTAAGATTTATAAACAAAAGTACAATAGGATCTGATGAAGTTGGTACAGGAGATTACTTTGGACCAATAGTTGTAACAGCAGCCTACGTAAGTAAAGAAAATATTAATTACGTTAATAACTTAGGAGTAAAAGACTCTAAAAAAATAACAGACAGTAAAATACTTAAAATAGCTCCAGAACTAATTAAAAATATACCACATTGTACATATATACTTAACAACGAATCATATAATAAATTAAATACAAATTTAAATAAAACAAAAGCCATCCTACATAACAAAGTATTAGTAGAAATGGTTAAAAAAACAAACAACTACGACTACGTAGTAGTAGATCAATTCTGTTATCCTAAAAGTTATTACTACTATATAAAGGAAGCAAAAGAAAAATTTACCCACATAACATTCACAACCAAAGCCGAAGACAAATGCCTTTCAGTAGCAGTATCATCTATAATAAGTAGATACATATTCATAAAAGAAATGGAAAAAATAGAAAACAAATACAATATATTTTTACAAAAAGGAGCAAACGATACAGTTGCAAACCAAGCAGCAATAATTGCCAAAAAATACTCATATAACGAATTAAATAAAATAGCTAAACTAAATTACAAAACAACAGAAAAAGTTAAAAAAATATTAGAAGAAGATAAATAATTATCTTTTTTTATTTATAAAAAAAGAATACTTTATTCCAAAGTATCCTTAGTATCAAATACATCCTTAGTCTTCATTAAATCATCAAGAGCCTCTTCTATAGTGTTATTAACAAAAGTATCTTCAATATTAACTTTATTATCTTCATCATCATTTTTATCTTCTATAATCTCTTCACTCTTCTTATCTTTACCCTTATAAAAGAATATAAAATAAGCAGCTAATCCAATTAACAATAAACCAACAACAACTATAATAACAATAGTTAAAATATTATCATTCCCCTTCTTAACCACATTTGCAATAGCAGAAGTAGTAGGCTGTTCCGGAACAAATTCCTCCCTAAGAACAGTAATATTATAAATATTAATATCATTTTCATCATCAGTAGGAATAACAGTTATAGTAATAATATTTTCCCCTACCTTTAATTCATCATTCCCCTTAATCTTAACAGTAGCCTCAGGATCAGCAGCAACAGCATCAATCTCCAAACTCTCCTGTTCAAAAGGAACACTCAACGTATAATCTAAAGCATCCTCACTAAAAGTTTCATTAATATTAAAATCTTTAACAGTTAAACTACTTAACTTATTAGAACCATCAGTAGTTTCCCCACGATAAATAACAAACTTATAACTCTCCGAACTCTTTCCATCTTCACTAGTAAAAGTAAAAGTAACTTCATTCTTACCTTGTACAGTCTGAATAATATTATCAGAAGATTCCGAAACACTGCAACCTAAAGTACATTCACTCTTAAGATTAACTCCAGTTTGCTCAGTATTATAATTAATCGTAACTTGTCTAATAGTATCCTTAGTATATAATTTATACTCCTTAACAGAATTGCTAAAAGCAGGTTTCATAGTACCATTTTTAAAAGATATAGAAGTAACCTTAGCACTAGTATTTAATGCCCTAGTAGTAGTCGTAGGAGTACCTTGTTTCAAAGTTAAAGTCTTAGGAACATCATTTCCCCTTGAAACCTCTACACCATTATTCTTAAATACAATATTCTTAATTGTAAAAGAAGTATTAGTATAAGATTCAGCCAAACTAGTCATAGTAAAAGAACTAATAACACCATCACTAAAACTCTCAGAATTAATTATAATCGCACTATTACCAGAATACTTTTCACCAGCTTCACTACCACCAGTAAATTTTAATAAACTACCATCATAATCCACTTCAAACTCAATCTGATTAAACTCTTCACTACCAACATTAGTTAATTTAAGCTCATACTTACCAACCTCATCAGTCTTAAGCGAAGATACCCCATTAATCTCTATACTAGCAGCATCAACTATACTCAATCCCATAAACGAAACCAAACACCCTAAAATTATTCTCTTAAATTTCATTATTCTACCTCTTTACTATAACAATATCTTATCACAAAACTAAAAAAATACAATATCTAAATTAATTATTTTTATCATAAAACCTATCTACTACCAATAACAATCGAACTTTCTTTAATTTCATCAAAACTATAATTACAATGATACTCTTTAAACTTATTCATAATATCCTTATAAACACTATATTTAATCTTACCAATATCATCTACCCCATAACCACAAATCTTCTTCTTATATATATTTCTAAGATTAATAAACCCAATCGCACTATCAGATCCAGAATACAAATAATCATAATCTTTATTTAATAATTTATAATACTCACTTCTTTTATTATTTTTTATACTAGAAGTTAAAGTTAAAAAATAATCATACTCATCATCACTATAAATCAATAAACAAGGCCTACCAAGCTCATGAGCATGATCAACTACTCTTCTATTATTATTAGAATTATTAAAAATTATTCCCTTAACAATAATAATACTACCTAAATTACTTTTACTATACATAAAACCATCTCCCTATAATATCTTAACCAAAATCTCATTCATAACATAAATATACTTCGGATTAATATACAAATAACCATTCTTAATTATTAACTCCTTACTCTTTAATAAATCATCTATATCATACCTATCCATAAACTTAATATTATACTTACTTTCAAACTCAGATAAATTAATCCCATTCATTTTTCTTAATCCCAACATAACCTCATCATACATCTTATCATCCAAACTAAGTAAACTCTCATTAACCCTATAATCCTCTTTCAAATACCTAAATAAATTAGAAGTATTCTCATACCTAAAACCATCAATATAACCAGAAGCACCTAACCCAAAACCATAATACTCCTTATTATTCCAATAACTTAAATTATGCTTAGATTCATACCCCTTTAAACAAAAATTACTAACCTCATAATGATTATAATTATACTTCTTCAAATACTTACATACTAACCTATACATCTTATAATCAAGCTGCCCAGATATATTCTCAACCCCCTCATTATATAACTTAGTATGTTTTTCAATCATTAAAGAATAAGTACTAATATGAGTAGGTTTTAATTTAACCAATAATTTTAAATCATTCTTCAATACCTTTAAAGTTTCCAAAGGAATACCATAAATTAAATCCAAATTAATATTCTTAATTCCCTTTAACCTAATCATATCAATTTTATCTTTTATATCCTTATAATTAGAACTTCTTTCCATAAAACCCAATTTATCTATATCAAAAGATTCAACACCAATACTTACCCTATTAACATTATTTAAAACTAATAAATTAATTAACTCCTCTGTAATATCATCAGGATTAATCTCAAAAGTAAATTCATAATCCTTATTCAATTTAATAACCTTAATAATATTAAATAATCTATTTAACTGTTTAATACTTAAACAAGAAGGAGTTCCCCCACCAATATAAATAGTGCTTATTAACTCCCCATTATAATACTCATTAATTTCTTTTTCTAACCCATCTAAATAATCATCAATAAACTTATCAATTTTTAATAACTTACAAAAATCACAATATGAACAAATATGCTTACAAAAAGGAATATGAATATATAAATGTTCCATCTTAAATCACCAACTTAATTATATTTAATTAAATAAAATATTTCAACATAAAAAATCTTCAATCAGATTCTTTTACTTTAAAGATAAGACATTAACTTTATTCTTAACATCATCAATAGAGTTAAATACCTCAATTATATTATTAATACTTATTTTATCAGATATAGATAATAACTTATTATAAATAAAACTATTATACTCATCATCAACTATATTTCTAATCTCTAATAAATCAGATTCCCTTAAATAAATTAAAGAACTCTTAATAAAACAATCCATAATCACTTTATTAAATACATAATTATCACTTAAATAATCACTATCTTGATATACAAGATAATCAATATTATTAGAAAAAATATTTAAATAATAACTTGCAATCTTACTATAAACCATATCATCAGAAATATCGTTACAATCAATAAACATCTGAATAATAGAATACAATTGTTTATTAACCTCAAACCTACTCTTAATCATAGATTGCTCTAATTCATTATGAATAAATATAAAATCATACTTAGCCTTAATTAATTTATTAGAAAACATATTACCAACATCATCACTCAAAAAATAAAGTACCGAATTCAAAAAATCTAATTCTAAAAAAGAATTAATCTTATAATTAAAATTTAAAGATTTAAATACTTCATCACAAGACTTCTCTATACCAAAAGAAACAACATTAAAATCACTATTCATAAAAGATTCCTGACTACTAAAACGTAACTTATTAAAACAACTATTAACAATCCCATACAATCTTTTACCTATAAGTTCAGATAACTTATTATTAATCAAATCAATATAACCATCTTCATACTTAAAAGAACCAACATACATTAACCATTCCTTACATTTATTAATATCATTTCCAATACTATTATTAATAATATCTAATTCTTTATTCAATAAATAATTTAAATTACTAACACCTTTAGAATAATCAATACTATCTTTCTTACCATCACTTTCTAATTCATACAAATCACAATAACAATGATAAATAAATATCTCCAATTGAACAAGCTTCTTAAAATCCTCATCAAACATACTAAAACCTCCCTTTAATTAACATTTAATATAACATAGTAAAAAATAAAAAGCAACCATTTGTTTGCTTTTTATAAATTCTTCTCAAGATATTTTTTTAAATTCTCAGCTATATTCAAAGGAATTATCTCACTAAGTTCCTCAACACTTGCCTCTTTTATCCTCTTAGCAGAACCAAACCTCTTTATTAACTCTTTTCTTCTCTTATCACCTATCCCAGGAACATTATCAAGTAAACTTTGAATACTCCCCTTACTTCTTATCTGTTTATGATAATTAATAGTAAACCTATGAACCTCATCCTGCATCCTAGTTAAATAATGAAACAAATTAGAAGTCCTATCAATATCATATATTTCTAAACTATCACCATCCATCAAATCATTAGTCTGGTGCTTATCATTCTTAACTAATCCACAAACCTTTATATTAAGATTTAAATCACCTAAAACATCCTTACAAGCCCTAATCTGATTAATACCACCATCAACTAAAATTAACTCCGGCAAATCATTATCAATTAACCCATGATAATACCTTCTATAAATAACTTCCTTCATCGTATTATAATCATCATTCTTATCTTCCATAATCTTATACTTACGATACTTACTCTTATCAGGACTACCATTAACAAACACAACCATACCAGAAACAGCATAAGTACCAAACAAATTAGAATTATCAAAAACATCAATCCTATTAATAGATAAACCCAAAAGACTAGATAACTCATCATTCGCACCCATAGACCTATTTAATCTCTGCTGATATCTTTCAAAATTATTATTCAAATTAATTACCGCATTCTCCTTAGCCATATCAAGTAACTTCTTCTTAATCCCCTTACTTACTTTAACAAACTTAGTATCAATAACACCCCTTAATATATTATCATCAATATCATCAGCAATAAGAATCTCCTTAGGAATTTCTTTCTTAGTATAAAACAAAGCAATATAATACTCAAGTTCCTCCAAATAATCATTAACAACCGGATTAATCTCACTATGAGTCCCAATTAACTTTCCATTTCTAATAAATAAAATCTGTAAAGATAAAAACCCATTATTAAAAGAATAATTAATAACATCTAAATTCTCACTTGGATTAAGTTCAACCCTCTGCTTTTCAAGAACAACACTCATATAATCTAATTCCTTCTTAAGTTCCAAAGCTAGTTCATAATTCATATTCTCAGAATATATATCAATTTTTTCATTTAACTTATTCTTAATAATATCCTCATTTCCTCTTAAAAAAGATAATATCTCCCTCTCCATCTCATCCAATCTATCTTGATCAATATCTTTCTTACAATACCCCAAACATTCACCAATATGATAATAAAGACAAACATCCTTAGGCATACCATCACACTTCTTCAAAGGATATAACCTATTAATCAAATTAACTATCCTTCTAGCCGCATAAGCATTAACATAAGGGCCAAACAAATACCTATCCTTTTTATTCTTAACTTTCAAATATCTAACCACTTTTAAAGAAGGATAAGGTTTACTAGTATATTCTATATAAGGATAACTCTTATCATCCTTAAGTAATATATTATATTTTGGATTATACTTCTTAATTAAATTAATTTCCAATATAAAAGACTCTAACTCAGTATTAGTAACAATATATTTAAAATAAGATATATTCTTAACCAATTCCCCTGTCTTACCAGAATGGACACGATTAAAATAAGAACTCAATCTCCTTTTTAAATTCTTTGCCTTACCTACATAAATAACAACATCATTCTTATCATACATTTGATAACTACCAGGTTTATTTGGTACCAACTCTAATTCATCTTTAAACATAACTAATCACTACTAATATTATTACACAAAATTAAATAAATAAAAAGAAAAATATTATAATTGAATTATGTAAGGATTAGAAGAAGTACCATTGCCACCTGTGAATATGACGTCAGAGCTAAGATACAGCACCGGACGCACGCCATTGCGGTGGAGAACAAACTCACTGCTGAGGTACCCGGACGAAAGCCAATAAAACACATGAGAAGCAAACCAGGAAGACACTTTATGACTTATAGTCCATTCACTTTTATCTTTGCTCATCCAGTTATATGTTTTTGAACAATTAGTACTATTATACATATTACTTGAACAATTACTACTTCCATTATCTTTAGCAGCAAAACCAAAATCACTTGGATATGCTAGCCCTATTAAATTATCTATATAATCTGCTCTGGTTACTGTATCATTACAGTTGGTTGCACTAGTACACGTTACTCCTGGTATTTGTTTATATGTAATTTCTCTTTCATATGTATATCCATGTGTTGCACTTACTTTATATGTATTATACCCTCCTAAATACCATCTGGCATTCATTATATATTGTTGATATTCATCACTTATTCTTTGTTTATATTGAAATAGTGCATCTTTATTATTCGCACTTCCATTATACCATAATTGATTTGTTGTTAAACTTGTATCTAAATAATCTCCATTTAATTCTTTCATTAAATCAGCATCATTCCATGCGTTTACTCCGTTACCAGCATTGATACTTGAATCTGATGTATCCCATGAATAACCTGTATAATATGTACTTGTTACATTTGCTAAGGTTGAATCACTTCCTAGGTAATTATTTCTTATTATCTTAACTGCTTTCTCAGTATTACCTGTATCCGCATTATAAGTATCAAACACTCCTATTATTCTCCAAAGTTCATTATTAAATGATACATAGTTTGGTACATCATCTACGTTAGTTCCAGAACCGAAATATCTTAGATTATTATCTTCTGTTTCATCATATCTTAGTATATTCATCCCATTAAATGAATCAGTATATACTTTCTCTATATATTCACTTGCAATCATTGTATTGTCTTGTAATGTTCCTTGTTCAACTACTATATAGGCACTAAAAGATTTATTCATATCTTCATTTTGATTTTTATTTTCATCATTCGGAAAACCTATTCTTAAACTATATGTATGAGTAACATCATTTTTTATATTATCATCTTGATTAAATCTAGCAGTTCCTAGTAAGGTTTCTCCAGTACCTGTTGGTACTTTACCAAATAATGGAGATAATGTATCTGCATCATTTGAACTACTTCCAGTTAGTTCAAATCTTATTGCTCCATCTGTAAAAGTATTTTCTTCTACTACTAATTTAATTGCATAATCCATTATATCTTCTTGAGTTATAGATGTATTATTACTTCCTACTACTGTAAACTCTTTAGTTTCACTCCATCCTGGTATAATATTTTCTCCTGTTATAACATTACTTCCTTGATATGTTATCTTTATCATACCACTATTGAATGAAATAGTAGACTCTGTTTCTACACCACTTATAAGTGGTGCTAAATAAGAGTATGCTACTCCTATTATGGTTAACATAATACATATTACTAGTATAACTATACTTGTATTTTTATTAAATTTTTTTTCATAAACTATAATTTCCTCTCCTACTCTAAGAAATTATAGCATTGCCCCCCCACCTGTCAACTCCGAACGTTTGTTCGTATTTTACTTTATCTTTTCTATTGCATTTGAATTCATTATGAGTTATACTAATACCTAAGGGAATTATTTAATAGTTGAGTGCTTGCCACCTTTCCAGTGAAAGGAGGCTGATACTATGAGGATAACTAAAAAAGATTTATTGATTTTTTCATTAATTCTTATAATCTTCTTATTATTTGCTTTACTTTTTATTTTAGTAAAGAAAGTAATATAGTATAAATAAAAAAGGCACTCAATCTAAATTCAATAGATTAAGTGCTTCTACTAAATTTTATGTGGTAAGTACTCAACTTTGGAGTGTTAAGTAACTTCCCTTTTTTATTTTATGTAAGTTCTTCCTTACATATTCATAATATCATAATTTTATTACTAATTCAAGCGATTTACTCAGAACAATTATAAGAAAAAAGTATTCTTAAAAATACTTCCCTAAGCTTTATATACTTTCTTATAACAATAACTATCAGGTTCATAATAAACAGCATAAACATAACCAGTTCTTATAAACTCATAATTAATAACACTAAAATTAACAAAAACCTCAGCACCTATCCCCTTATCTATTAAACTTTCACACTTATTATCAATAAGATATAACTTACCATCATCAATTCTATATACATCATTAGTATAATCAGAACCATTAGTAGAATAAGATAAATAAGTAAAATCAAATAACTCTTCTACTTTAGAATATAACTTTTCAAAAGAAACCACAGTATATTCCTTATTATCACCAATATCACCAAAAACAACATAATAACTATAATTATCTACAGAACTAACATAATCTACTTTCAAATCATCTTTATTATAATACTCTTTAATTAACTTAACAGGATCAACTTCCTTACCATTATTATTAAAAATTAAAGGCTTAACAACCAAAAACAATACTACCAAAACCAAAATCCCTAAACATACTTTAACAACATTACTTTTCATAACCATTCCTTCTCTCTTTCTTTAATTCATTAAATAACCTAAGATACTTATTATAATATTCATATAATAACTTACCATCTACAATTATCTTATCATCTTTATTAAACCACATTCTACATATTTTATCAAACATTTTCTTATCATTAACCTCATAAATATAAGGAGCAATAAAAGAAGCATAAATATACCTAAAAGAATACTTAATCGAACTATATATATCAGCATAACTATTACAAGAACAATCAACATTCAAATAATAAAAATCCCTATTATTAATAAAATTACTCTTTAAATCATCAGATAACTTATAAATCTCATCCCCAATAACCTCTTGAATCTTATCTTTATACTTATACTTATCCAATAACCCTTTATAAAAAAACCTATACTTATTTAAATAACAATTAGTAACATTATTATTAAACCTATTAATCATATAAATATCAGCCTCATTACCATACTCAGTATAATTCCTTAAATAATCCCATACATAATATTCAATACTAAGAGTTCCAAACTCAAGAAAACTATTAAAAGAACTACTCATCTCAAAATTCTTTTCAAAATAAACATAATGAATAAACTCATGAACAGTAACAAAAACATCCTTAATAGAGTTACTAACAACTACATTAGCTTCCCCATTACCATCATACTTAACACAACTATGATAAAAATCATCAATAGGTTCCATATCCTTACTTAAAAACATAAAATTACTACTAAATCCACTTCTCGAATTAAGAAACATCTCTTTCAAAGAAGGATCAAAATACCCTAAAAAATCTAATACAATACCATAAGATTCATCAATACTTATATCTTTATTATATTCTTTATTAGTACAATCCTCAATATTAATATTATTATCTTTAAATATATTAATCATATCATCAATAAAACTCTCTATCTCATTAATATTAAAAGATTTAATACATACTTTATTAGAAACTTTCCCAATCAACTTATCAAATTCATCCTTACAATCATTCAAACCAATCCCATTAAATTTATCTTTACTTATAATAAAACTATTAATTTCATTCAATAAATCTCTATTATTAGACTTAACCATATAAGGAACATAATATAACGCAAGAACATATCTAAATCTATAATCTAAATCAAAATGATAAAATCCATTATTATCAATTTGTTCTTCAAACTTATCTTGATATTTTAATATTAATTCTTTCTTCTCATTACCTAAACTATCCAATAATTCATTTACTTTACTTAAATATAATTTCTTATTAATATTTCTAATTAACATAACTTTAGAATTATTCTTAATTAAATAAATATAATCTAAATATAAACTATCCATTCCAACATTAACTATTCTATTATAAACAAAATTAAAATTATGTTCTTCAATTATATTATTATTCTTTAAATAATCATTAAATTTAAACTCCATATATATAGGTATAACCTCTAATAATTCAGCATTAATAACCTTATTATTAGATAAATAATATAAATGAGAAAACTCATGAATTAAAGAAAAAGCATCCCTTAAAGTATTACTTACAACTATCGTAACATCCTTAGTTGAGTTACGATAAGAATTTTCTTCATCACTATAAATCTCTTTAGATAAAAATTTAATTTTCTTATTATCTATCATATTAAGTAAACTATTATACATATTATAATCATAATTATTAAAAAAATCTAAAACAATATCTAATATATTATTTATATTATAATAATCACTAAATAAACTATTATTATATTCCAAAGATATATTATACTTAAGAATACTATCTATAATATTATTTATAATATAAATCTTATCAGTTAAATTACTCATAAACTACCAAATCCTTATACAATAACTATAGCATAATTAACTAAAAATTGATATAATAAATAAGATGAGATATGAAATTAATAAATACAAGTTATATAGAAATAAAAAAATCTAA
Organism: uncultured Clostridium sp.; assembly: GCA_964612605.1. Taxonomy (GTDB): domain Bacteria; phylum Bacillota_I; class Bacilli_A; order RF39; family UBA660; genus CAG-533. The sequence continues at coordinate 17,585 of CAZTEJ010000004.1, forward strand.
ATTTTATGGTTATCTATACGAAATAGATAACCAAGATGAAGTTAAAATAATAATAAACAAATTAAAAGAAGATAATAAAGGATATAGACACATCCCATATGCCTATTATTATAATAATACAGCAGGAAAATCAGACGATAAAGAACCAGGTAATATATCCATATCATTCTTAAATAACTTAGAAAGAAACAACCTTAAAACTCATTTAATAGCCGTAGTAAGATACTACGGCGGAACCAAATTAGGTGCATCCAACCTATCAAGAACATATGGAAAATGTGCAAGTCTTTGCATAAAATAAGAAAAATCACATAATATCTATTAGGTGATTTTTTTGAAAAATAATATTATAACTTATATCAAAATACTTCCCATACCATTAATATCAATACTTATAATGTCATTTACATTTAGCATAACAAATCTACTTAATATAAAAACAAACAATCTAATAATACTAATAACAATGATAATAGTTATGTTTATATCAGGATACATACTAAGTAATAAAATAAATAAAAAGAAATATCTACACGGATTAATATTTGGAACAATAACATCATTAACACTATTAATTATAAGTTTATTCTATAAACAAACATACACAATAAATACCCTAATATATTACATCGTATTATCACTATCAAGCATGATAGGATCAATGACCTCAAGCTTAAAAAAATGACCCAATTAAAGTCATTTTATTTCATTAATAGAAATACTTCTAGTATGCTTAATTTCCTCCCACTTAGTATGTTTTTTCAAAAAACATACTATATTAATTGGAATCCAACTAACCAAGAATACAGAAAACATAATAATACTACTCCACATACCCTTAATAGTTTTATTCTTATAAAGTAAAACAAAAATTTCAATAGACAAACCAAATATAAGCATAACAACAAAGAAAACAATATTATAAGCAAAGAAATAAGAAAAAATATCAGTTAACTCTACCCCAAAAATCTTAAAACCAATAAGCATAGACAAAGTAATAACAGAAATAATTTGAAATAAAGGTCCAAAATAAACAAGCCCCATATCCAAACTAGAAATATTACCAGTCTTAATATAATTCAATAACAACTTAGGACTATATCTCTTCATACACTGAATAATACCAGCACTCCATCTCTTACGTTGTTTCCAAGAAACCTTAAATATATTAGGATATTCATCATAAGTAATCGCATCCTCAACAAACGCAATCTGTTCATTCCTAAGAGCACATTGACCAGTAAACTCAACATCCTCAGTTAAAGTATAAGTTTCAAACCCTTCTTTATCAATAATTTCTTTCTTAATCATAAACCCAGTCCCATTAATAGAAGCAGAAGCATCAAATCCCATTCTAGATCTATTAAAGAAAACATTTTGAAACAAATAAAATATAGCATAACTACCACTAATCCAGTTATCCTTCGGATTCTTAGAATCCCTATAACCTTGAGCAACACGATAACCTGAATTAATAATATCATTCATTTTATTCAAATAATCCTTATGAACAACATTATCAGCATCAAATATTAAATAAGCATCGATCTCTTTATTATCTTTTAACTCATTAAAAGCAAACTTAAGAACATCACCTTTAGTCTTAGTAGGAATATTACACTCAAGAACAGATGCCCCAGCATCCAAAGCAACCTTACTAGTATTATCAGTACAATTATTAGGAACAACGAATATACCATACCTATCCTTAGGATAATCTAATTTTTTAAGACTATCTATCAAATTCCCAATAACTTGTTCTTCATTTCTAGCAGCTATAATTATAGCAAAAAAATTCTTTTTCTTACTCTTCTTAATATTTAATTTATTCTTCTTAAACAAACCAACAAATCCACTTATTGCAAAATACAAACTATATACTAATGAAAAATAAAACAATATATAATAAATAATTTTTAAAATATTAACAAACATATTTACTCTCACTTCCAAATTAATTTCTAAAACAATTATACATTATTTAAAATAAAAAATATAGATAATATTAATAATTTATACTAATTTACATTTTTAACTTTACATATTAAAAAATTTATAATAGAATAAGTTTTACTTAAAGGGGTGAGTTTAAATGAATATTATCGGAGCATTTGATATAGATGGAACTATAACAAATATGGATTTTATGAGAATATTTTTTAATAATAATTTAAATAATACAGGAGTAATTAAAGATAAATTATTAAAAATATTAGTATTTAAATTATTATTAATATATATAAATAACTATATTATAAGAGAACATTCTATTAAAGTAATAAACGAATTAAAAGACTTAGGAGTTAATATAAATTATATAACAAAAAGAACATCAATATTTGAAGAAAATTCAATGGAAAGTAATATAATGAAAATAAGTACATGTAACTTTATATATAAAAATAACCTACCATGTAATGGGATATATCATTCAAGAGGAAATAAAGTAAAAGAATGTTTAGATATAAAAGCAAAATTCGTTATCGAAGATAATCCAAAATATATAGAAGAATTAAGAAAATATCTACCAGTAATAATTATAGATACACCATATAACCAAAATATAGAAGGAAATAATATATATAGAGCAAATAATTGGTTAGAAGTTAAAAAAATAATATTAAAAGAATTTATAGAAAAAGAATTACTAAAGCATAAGTAATTCTTTTATAATGAGATAGTATAAGGGTTAGAACTTGTGCCATCTCCTGATTCTATCAAGATCTCAGAGCTAAGATGCAGCACCGGACGCACACCACGGCCGTAGCTAGTAAGACAGACGTCGTCGATGGGGTCGTAGACATAGCCGATCGAAGTCAGATAGAACACTTCACTCACCCCACCGTCCCATGTGGTTAACAGCCATTCAGAGTAATTCAATCTTCCTGTTCCTTTTGATATATACAACCAATTATTACTTCTATTATTATTATACCAATTATATAAATTATTTAAATATGTACTATCATTACTTGCAAATCCATAGTCCGATGGATACATAAGTGCAACTTTTCCTGTCCATTCTGTTGTTCTTGTTACTCCATCTGATGCGTTTTGATATACATTATATGCTTCTCCTATTGTTCCTGTAGATCCTATTCCTCTTTCATATTTATACATATTTGCTGCACTTACTATTGATGTATACCAACCTCCTAGGTACCACACTGCATTCATTATATACTTTTGATATTCTTCTTTTATAACTTGTGATTTATCAAATTCTGCATTTTGAGTATTACCGGAACCATTATACCATGTTGGATTTGTTGTTAGACCTGTATTTAAATAATCTCCATTTAATTCATTCATTAAGTCTGCCTGAGACCACTCATTTATTCCATGTCCATTATTTATACTTGAATCTGATGTATCCCATGAATATCCTATATAAGTACTTGAATTTAAATTATCTATTGTTGAAGTAGTTCCTAAAGCATTACTTCTTATTATTTTTAATGATTTTTCTTTTTCTCCAGTATCTGCATTAACAGTTTCAAACACGCCTATTATTCTCCATAACTCATTATTAAATGAAATATAATTAGGTACTGCATCTACATCTGTTTCAGAACCTCCATAATATCTTAAATTATTATCTTCTGTTCCATCATATCTTAGTATATTCATACCATAAAATGAATCATTATATACTTTTTCTATATATTCACTTGCAAGCATTGTATTGTCTTGTAACTCTCCCTCTTCTACAACAACATAACCTTTAAATGATTTATTCATATCTTCATTTTGTGATTTATTTTCATCATTTGGAAAACCAATTAATAAACTATAACTATGAGTTACATCATTCTTGATACTATCATCTTGATTAAACCTAGCAGTACCTAGCAGTACTTCTCCAGTACCTGTTGGGACTTTTCCAAATAATGGAGATAATGTATCTAATTCATTTGAACTACTTCCAGTTAGTTCAAATCTTATTGCTCCATCACTAAAAGTATTTTCTTCTACTACTAATTTAATTTGATAATCCATTATATCTTCATCAGTAATACTGGTATTATTTGAACCTACTACAGTAAACTCTTTAGTTTCACTCCACCCAGGTATAATATTCTCTCCTGTTATAACGTTTGATCCATTATACGTTATCTTTATCATACCACTATTGAAACTAATAGTAGATTCAGTTTCTACACCACTTATAAGTGGTGCTATAAAGGAGTATGTTACTCCTATTATGGTTAACATAATACATACTACAAGTATTGTTATCTTCATATTTTTTCCTAATTTTTCTTTCATAAAAATAATTCCACTCCTACTCTAGTGAAATTATAGCATAAGTCGCCCCCCCGTCAAGTTTACGAACGTTTGTTCGTATTATTTCTTATATTTTTCTACTTCATTTATATTCATTATAAGTTATACTAATACCTAAGGAAATTATTTAACAGCCCTCGTGCAGCCACTTTCTTAATTTTTATGGGAGGGAGGCGATACTATGAGGATAACAAAAAAAGATTTATTGATTTTTTCATTAAATTTAATTATCTTTATATTACTAGCTTTAATCTTTACCTTGGTAAAGAAAGTAATCTAGTAAAAAAATTAGCACTCAATCTTTCAATAGATTAAGTGCTTTCACACAAATTATGTGGCAAGTACTCAACTTTGAGATGTTAAGTAACTTCCCTTTTTTATTTTATGTAAGTTCTTCCTTACATATTCATATTATCATATTTCATACTCTATTTCAATAGAGTTTTTTCTATTAATAAAGTTATATCCTAATCAAATAAACTTAATTGACTAGATTCAGGCATACCTGATAACACATCTATTGCTTTTAACTTCTCAACAATAGTTTGAGATACCTTAGTTCTTGATTGAAATTCCTCTATACTTATAAACTTCCCCTTATCTCTTTCAGAAACAATATTCTTAGCAACAGTATCACCTAAACCATCAACAGATAAAAATGACGGTATAATTGTCTTCTCATCCTCAGATACCTGCCATACCTTCCAATCAGACTTATATAAATCTATCTTATCAAATTTAATACCCCTAGCAGTTGCTTCTAAACATACCTTTAAACACTCAAGTAAAGATAACTCCTTCGCACTGGCATCAAAACCTTTATTTTGAATTTCCTCTACTCTAGCCTTTATAGCATCATATCCCTTTATCATAGTCTCTATTTCAAAGTCATTCGCCTTACAAGATAACCAAGACGAATAAAAATAAGCAGGTTTATGTACCTTTATCCAAGCAATCCTAAAAGCACTTACAACATATGCAGCAGCATGAGCCTTAGGGAACATATATTTAATTTTAAAACACGAATCAATAAACCATTCAGGTATATTAGCATCCTGCATTATCTTCTTAAAATTTTCCCAATTCTCTTTCTCCTTAGGCTTAGAAGCCTTACCTTTACGAACAAATTCCATTATCTTAAACGCTTTAATAGGTTCAACCCCGTGATACATCAAATAAACCATAATATCATCACGACACCCTATTACCTCGCTAAAAGGAACAACATTATTAATAATTAAATCCCTCGCATTACCAAGCCATACATCAGTACCATGAGATAAACCAGCAATCTTTACAAGTTCCGCAAAAGTTTTAGGTTTAATCTCATCAACCATTCCAATAGTAAAATTAGTACCAAACTCAGGAATACCAAGAGTTCCAGTTAAAGCATGAATTTGCTCATTAGTTACCCCTAACGCATCAGTAGAAGAAAATATACTCATTGTTTCCTTATCAGTTAAAGGTATCTTACTAACATCCATCCCAGTCTGTTCCTGAATAATTCTAAGCTGAGTAGGATCAGTATGACCTAATATATCTAACTTAAGCAAACATTCCTCAATAGAATGATAACCAAAGTGAGTTGTTCTCCAAGCACTAGTAACATCCTCAGCAGGATATTGAAAAGGAGTAAAATCAGAAACATCCTTATAATCAGGAACAACAACAATACCTCCAGGGTGCTGACCAGTAGTTCTTTTAACACCAGTTAATCCCTTAGCAAGCCTTTCAACCTCAGCATCCCTCATTTGTAAACCTTTCTCCTCAGCATAAGCCTTAGTAAAACCAAACGCAGTTTTTTCAGCCACCGTACCAATAGTACCAGCCCTATAAACATTATCAACGCCAAACAATACCTTAGTATACTCGTGCGCACTAGCCTGATTTAAATCAGAAAAATTCAAATCAATATCCGGAACCTTATCAGCATTAAACCCAAGAAACGTTTCAAAAGGAATATCATGACCATCTCTAAACATTTCCTCTCCACAATTCGGACATACCTTAGGAGGTAAATCAATTCCACAAGAATACTTTGCCCCCAAAGGATTACCATCATCATCATTAAAAATACTCTTCTTACATTTCAAACATCTATAATGCGCCGCTAACGAATTTACTTCAGTTATTCCCATCATAGTTGCAACAAAAGAAGAACCAACCGAACCTCTAGACCCAACTAAAAATCCTTCATCATTAGAATGTTTAACTAACCTTTGCGCAATTAAATAAATAGGATCAAATCCAGCACCAATTACTCCACCTAAAGATTTCTTTAACTTAACTTCTATCTCCTCATCAGAAAGTTCAGCCTCATGCTCTTTAATATTATTTCTAACTAAATCTTTAACCGCATCTACACCCTTTAATATTACATTATGAACATCATTAAAAATTAATTCTTTCAAATTATCTTCATCTTCACTATGAGTCTTTAATATATTCTCCCTACAAACCTGATATAACTTATCACCATATAACTCCTTAGCAATTCTTTCCTCAATTAACAAAGGTAAAGGATCACCATACCAAGACGTAGCCCTATCATAAACCAAATCAGTTACCACCCTAGGGCAATCCAAATAAGTCTTACCATCATCAGCCTTAACCCTAGGAGAAAACGGAGTACCACCAGTATCAGGAATAACCTCTATTTCCTCTATCATATCACATATCTTATTAGTGTTAGTTACAACAATCTCGTAAGCAGTATCTTTATCTAAAAAATTAAAATTCTCAAGCATTTCATTAGTAGTTCTAAAATGCTGCGAAGGTATATCTTTAATATTTGATTTAGCCAAATGATGCTTACCAAAATTAGCCTTAGTATTAACAATTATAGTCCTATATATTTTATCTTCTTTATAAAAATGATGAACATCCCCAGTAGCAACCATAATCTTACCAGCATCCTTAACCGCATCAACTATCTTAGTAATATTACCAATTAATTCAGCAGTACTAGCTATCTCACCAGTATCTAACAAATGAGAATAAACATCTAACGGTTGAACCTCAACATAATCATAAAAATTAATTAAATTAGTTAACTCCTCTTTATCCTTCCTTCTAGCCTCTCTAAATATTTCAGAATCATAACAACCACTACCAATTAACAAACCATCCCTCAAGGTGTTTAACACACTTCTAGGAATTCTAGGAGTCTTATAAAAATAAGTCGTATTAGCTAAAGAAACAATATTAAATAAATTCTTTAACCCTTTTTGATTCAATACCAATATATTAATATGATAAGTAGTACCAAACTTAAAAATATTCTCCTTAGAAAGTAATTTCTCCAAATCATTTATAGTTTTAAAAGTAGAAGGAATTCTCTTCAACATCCTATCATAAACATAAGCAGTACCCTCAGCATCATAATCAGCCCTATGATGAGCATCCTCATTCCAAGGAACCTCATACCTCTTAACCAAAGCTGACAAACTATGCCTAGTTAAATCAGGATCCAAAGCCCTTGATAACTGCAAAGTATCTATAACCGTATTATTAAACTCACCTAAATTATATTTCCTACAAGCCATATCAATAAAAGAAATATCAAACTTCGCATTATGCGCTATCATAGGACAATTACCAACCCATTCCAAGAATCTTCTAGTAACATTCTCTTCACTATCAGCATCTTTTAAGTCCTCATCAGTAATACAAGTTAAATCAACAATCTTTTGAGGTAAAGGTCTACCAGGATTAATAAACTCATCAAATCTATCTATTACTTTTCCATTTAACAACTTAACCGCACCAATTTCAATCATCTGATCCTCTCCACCAGCATTAAAACCAGTCGTTTCCGTATCAAATACCACATAAGTTGAATCCCTTAAACTATCATCACTCGGATTAAAAGTAATAAACAACTCATCATCAACAAGTACAAGTTCAGTACCATAAATACCTTTAAACCTATCCTTAGGCTCCTTTCCCTTATTATAATTCTTAATTATCTCATAACAAATCGGAAAAGCCTGACATCCACCATGATCAGTAATCGCAACACCCTTATATCCAAATTTAATCGCATTACTAACAAGCTCCGAAGTATGTTTATCCAAATCAAACTTAGTAACAGCGTCCATCTGACTCATCATAGTATGAGCATGAAGTTCAACCCTTTTAACCTCAGCATCATCATTAAACAATATATCCTTACTAGGAATCTCCTGAATATCTCTTATATTTAAAACTAAATCCCTCGCATACTGATCATTCTTAACATAACCTCTAAAAGCATACCATTTCCCCTCTTTTAAATTACTCTTATACTTATTAAATTCATCATCTTCCCTAGTAAATATCTTAGCAAGAATACTATCAGTTTTATCACTTATCTTAACAGTCAATATCTTAAAATTACTCTTATTAGAAATAAACTCCTCTATACCAAATATATAAGCCTCAACACTAACATTATTCTCCTCAGCAATAATATCTTTAATCAAAGTAATCTTTTTACTCTTAATCTCCTCACCCATAATTATTTTATATTCAGGTTCCCTATTAACTATTACATCTACCTTAGAGTTTAATATCTCCTCTTTAATCTGCTTTCTTTTCTCATCATTAATAACCGGATTAAGTTCAATTTCATATAACCCAAAATCAACTAAAAATTTTCCAAATTCCTCATTATAAGACTCAATTAAATTAGCTTCCATCTTAGATATAACTTCAACATCTATTCTATTATCAATTACCTTAAACTCATTATCTAATATACTACTTAAAGAAACATTATCCTCAACTTTTTTCTTTAAAAAATAATCAAAATAAACTAAAATATCATCATCACAAATATTAGGATACTCCATCTTAATAGTTATTTCACTAACATCCTCTAATCCATTCTTACATATATTTCTTAAAGAAATAATAGAATCTGGACTAATAATACTATCAGACTTAATATTTACTTCCCAAGTTTCTTTTCTCTTATTCACAACAACCTTAGTAACCACAGAATTATTAAATTCATCACTATAATTATAACCTATTTTATTAAAAAATCTTATTAACTTATCGTCCATCAAATCATCACCTATGTTCATTATTATACTTTAAAAAAAAGAGAAAATAAAGTTATTAAAAAGAAAAATTATACCAATCATTATCTTTTACTTAATATATCTTAACCTTAATTTCTTATCCTCTTCTTCTTTTATTACATCAAAAGGAATTTCATCTATATCATACATATTAGATAACAAATCACAATAAAAACTATTATCAATTAAAGAATCAGCCATATCCTCATATAACTTAAAATCATCAACATTAACACTGTCAACTTTATTAAAAGATATATAAGGTAAAACATAAGAACTATGAATAAGCTCAATCCCCCTATAAGTCTTCTTAATCTTAATTATTTTATTAGTAATAACATCATACCAATATTCAATATCATTTTCCACAATATTCAAAGGACTAATATACAAACCAAAAGATTTATCCAAATAATCCTTAACAAAAAACATTCTATTTTCCCTATTAACTAATTTCCAATAATAAATATCTTTAAACTCTAACTTATAATACATAAACTATCTCCCATCCTTTACTTTACTTTTTAATTCAAACAACTTATTAAGAGCCTCCATAGGAGTCATATTTAAAGGATCAATCTTATCAATTTCCTCCTTCAAAACATCCCTCTTTTCTTCCTCAAAAACAAACTCCATTTGCTTATTTTTCCTAGGTTTAGAATCAGTTTCATACTCACTAAGCATAACACTTGCATCATCAATTATCTCCTTAGGAAGACCAGCTAAATCAGCAACATGAATACCATAACTCTTATCAATCGCACCATCCTTAACCTTATGTAAAAATATTAACTTATTATTATCAAGAGTTGCACTAACATGAACATTCTTAATTGAACCATATTCACTAGATAACGAAGTCAACTCATGATAATGAGTACTAAACAAAGTCTTACATCCAATATTTTTAGTAACATACTTCAATATAGCACCAGCCAAACTCATTCCATCATACGTTGCAGTACCTCTACCAAGTTCATCAAACAAAATTAACGAATCCTTAGTCGCACTAACAATCGCACTCTTGCTTTCCTTCATCTCAACCATAAAAGTCGATTCACCACTAACCAAATCATCAGAAGCCCCAATCCTTGTATATATAGCATCAAAAATACAAACATTCGCACTATCAGCAGGTACAAAAGAACCCATCTGAGCCATTATAATAATTATTGCTAACTGCCTCATATAAGTTGACTTACCACTCATATTAGGACCAGTTATAAGCAAAGTATTAACTTTATCATCCATATAAATATCATTCTTAACATACTCACCCTTATTAACAATATTAATAACCGGATGAAATCCATTTTTAATATCAATTAACCTATCATGATTAAACCTAGGCCTAACCAACTTCTCTTTTTCAGATACAATAGACAAAGAACAAAGAGCATCAACTATACCAATAATATTAGCAGTATCCTTTAACTTAATAATCTCTTCTTTTAACTTATCTTTAATCTCATTAAACAAACTATACTCAAGTTCAATAATCCTTTCCTCCGCATTTAATATCAAAGCCTCTTTCTCCTTCAAAATAGGAGAAATAAACCTTTCACCATTAGACAAAGTTTGCTTCCTTTCCCAACCAAACTCATCCTTAACCCTAGCAGCCTGTCCCTTACTTATTTCAATATAATAACCAAAAACTTTATTGTATCCAACCTTCAAATTCTGAATACCAGTTCTTTCCTTCTCTTCTTTTTCTAAAGAACTAATAAACTCCTTACCACCCTTTCTTATCTCCTTTAATTCATCTAACTCTTTATTATAACCATCTTTAATTAAATAACCCTCTTTTAAAGAAATAGGAGGTTCTTCATAAATTCCATTATTTAATAAATTATAAATATCATCATGAATATTTAACCTAATATCAATACCAATCTTATCCAAACAATCATTAATAAAAGGTAACATCTTCAAACTATTTCTTATTTGCAAAGCATCCCTAGCATTAAAAGAACCACAAGTTAACTTACCACATAACCTTTCTAAATCATATATCTCATACAAATACTTAATTAAATCAGTTCTTAAAATAAACTCATTATTTAACTTTTCTATTATATCTAATCTCTCATTAATCTTACTCTCATCTCTTAAAGGATTAGATACCCATAACTTTAAAGTCCTAGACCCCATAGAAGTCTTACACTTATCTAAAAACCATATCAAAGAATACTCTCTTTCTTTTAATCTTAAAGTCTCAAATAATTCTAAATTCCTAACAGTATGAATATTCAAATTTAAATACTCATTACTATCAACAATCTTAACCCTGCTAAATAAACTAATATCTTTTAATTCCTTAACAACTAAATAATAAAATAAATGCTTAACCCCACAAATAACCCTTTCATCCAATATATTATTAAACAAATCAATATTATCTTCATATAAATCATTACTATAATTAACACTGATATTATAATTCTTAACTATATTAATAATATTACTATTAAAATCATTCCTAACAATTAACTCTTTAATATTTAACTTAAGTAACTTATTAATTAATTTATCATCATCATAAGTAATAAACTCAGAATAAATATCACCAGTAGATATATCCGCATAAGTAAGCAAATAAGAATACTTCAAATCTAATAACGAGGAAACATAATTAAAATCAAAAGAATCAAGAAAATCCAAATCAACTAAAGTTCCCCTAGAAACAACATTAATAACCTCTCTCTTAACCATACCCTTAGTCTTCTTAGGATCCTCAACCTGTTCACAAATAGCAACCTTAAACCCCTTCCTAACAGCCTTTTCAAGATAAGGTTTAACAGAATGATGAGGAACACCACACATAGGAACCCTTTCACTAAGACCAGCATTTTTCCCAGTTAAAGTAAGTTCAAGCTCATGAGAAGCAGTAATACCATCTTCAAAAAACAATTCATAAAAATCACCAATACGATAAAACAATAAAGTATCTTCATAATCTTTTTTAATATCCATATATTGCTTCATCATTGGACTTAATTCATCATAATTAACTTCTGACCTTTTCATAGTAACCACCCTAAAAAATATTATATATCATTTTTACCAAAATAAAAAGAAATAGAATTTAAAAATTTAAAAAAGTTATTAATAACTAATAACTCTTATCAATAAACGCTATTTCTTTAAATACACCATTAACATTCTCATACATTATACCAGCCTCACAACCACAAAGTATTATCTCACTTTCTAATACCTCTAAAGGAGTTTCATAATCATTCTTTATAATTGGATATTCTACAAAATAAATCCAATCATTTGCAAAATAAGCACTTAAATTATTATCCAAAGAAAGTACCATAGCATAATCATAAGTAAGTAAATACTTAGCATCATATTCAGATAATCCATTCATTAAATAATCATAAAATTTATCTCTCATTATTTACTCCTTATTATCTATTTCTTTATTTTCATTTATATATTTATATCCAAGAGAATTATCTTTTGAAATAGCAGACATCTTCGTTTCTTTCTCATATAAATCTCTTGCACCTTTTGCAACACCACCACCACGTTTAGCAACATTCATATTTTCTCTTAACCCCTGTGGTTTCTCTACTCTTGCAATATCCCTAGCAGCTATTTCACCTATATTTGTTAAAGCAACTTCAATATCAGTCATATTATCTCTTAAACTTTCTTTCCTTAAACCCTTATAATCCTTATATTCACTAGCCTTCATTCCAGACCAACCTTTATAAATCTCATTCGTAAGTAAAGCATATTCTACAGGTTTAGTTATTCCACCATCTTTCCAAACATCAGTAAGTTTAAATCTATCAACAATCCCATTTAACCTTGCCTTTATCCATTCATCAGAATACCCTTTACTTCTATAATATTCCACTGCCCTATTAACAGCAAGTTCTGGATTAAAAACCTCATCAATCCTTTCACTTCCTAAATTAGCAAGCCATAATTTAAAAGGCTCCGCCTTTGGACTCGGTATTGATTCAATCAACCTAAGAATTCCCTTAGTATCTAAAGTATCAGTCAATCTTAATTTACCATCTCTTGCTTTTAATTTCAAACGTACACATTTTGTGGACAGTTCACTTTGTTCTTTCTCTGTCATTCTCGCCTTAAGCATATTCCAGTAATTTTTTGGATTATTACTATCTGTTAAAACACCAATCACATCAACAACACTAAAATAATAATCTTCTTTTTCACTATCCCAAATACTTCTTATTTCATTTCCTTCAAATAAATTTGAAATTGTTTCTATCTTATTTTCCAAAATTAACTCCCCCTAATTTCCTATATTCTAATATTATTTACTTTAATTTATCTATAGCCTCATTTAACGTAGATACACTTATTATCTCAATATCATAATCATTACTATTCATCTCATCCATTACCTCATCATAATTATCTAAACTACATATAAATATATCCGCATCTTCCTTAACAGCAGAAGCAAGCTTAAAATTAACTCCCCCAATCGCACCAACATTACCTTCCCTGTCAATCGTACTACTACCAACAATCTTTCTACCCTTTATTATATCAATATCACTAATCGCACTATAAACAGATAAACTCATCATCAACCCAGCCGAAGGACCAGATTCATTACTCTTAGTCTTAATATTAATATTATAATCACTCTTAATATCATAAATATTAACAATACTAACACCTACATACTTACTATTATCTTCATCATAGACAGTAAAATAACCATCATACTCTTTACCATCTCTAATATATTTAACACTTATTCTATCATCAATATTCTTACTATTAACATAAACTTTAAAAGTATCTAAATCAATAAACTCATTATTATCATAAGAAACAATCCTATCTCCTACCTTTAAATCACTATTACACTCCTCAGTTAAATAATAAACATAAAACTCTTCATCAATTACCTCAAAATCCTTACCAGACTCTTTAAAAGCCGAATAAATCGCATTATTAATAGAAACCTTATAATCTAACTTATCCCTTAACAAAGTATCCTTTAACTCTTCTCCCTCTATTGTAATATCACTATTCTTAACTAATTCCCAACTAGGAATTAACTTAGCAATTAAATAAACAGGAGCATAACCCTTCTTATAACCAACATAAGCCATATTTAAACTACCACTTGAAGTATTAATATTATCCCCACTAATACGACTACTTAAATCAATAATACCACCAGGTTTATAAACACTATAACCAGTATCATAAAAAGTAAAACATAATAATATAATTAAGAAGATTAATTCATAAAAATTATTACGTATATAATTAATTATTTTTTTAAATTCATTTTTTATCTTTTCCATATAATCTATTATATCACTAAATAGGAGAATATATGAAGAATATTTTTAAAATAACTATAACTTTATTTTTACTATACTTAATTTACTATAAAAGAACTATAATAGTAACAAGCGTATTATCATCAATTAATCTATTTAATAACTCAATATTTCCAAGTATATTCCCAATAATGATATTAAGCGATTACATATTAAGTACAAATATAATAAACATATTAACAAACACCCTAGGACTAATATTTTCTAAACTATTTAACCTAAGTAAAATATCAATATACCCATTTATAATGTCAACAATAAGCGGAACACCATCTAATTCTAAATACATAAAAGATTTACTTAACAATAACTATATAACAAAAGAAGAAGCCATAAAACTACTATCTATATGTATAAACTATAATCCCCTACTAATAATATCATTAACAAATTATCTTAAACTAAAAGATTCAATTACAATCATAATACTAAATATACTATGTAACATCCTTGTAGGATTAATAAATAGAAACTATAAAATAATTAAAAAGAATAATAACTATAAAATACAAAACTTTAACATAATAAATAGTATAAATAATACAATAAACACATTAATAAATATCTTAGGAATAATAACATTATTTAATATAATAACAAACATATTACCAATAAAACATCCATTAATAACCGGAATATTAGAACTAACAAACGGATTAAACTTAATAAATAATATAAATATAACCTATAAAAGAAAAATAATATATACAAGCATATTACTAAGTTTTAGTGGCTTATCAATAATAACCCAAATAAAAAGTATCTTAAACGATACTTTAAACTATAGTATATTCTATAAATCAAGAATAATACATTTAATAACCATATTAATATTAGTAAATATAATATATTAAATTATTCAATAATGTATGGTTGTTCTGATGTACCATTACCTGATACTTTTAGGATGTCTAGTGAGAGGTAAAGGGAAGGGCGGACAGCCCAGGAGTTGCTCACGCTGTAGTAGCTGCTGCTGCTGACATTGACAAACCCGCTCGAACCCCCACGGAACACATGGCTGGATTTGACCGAATTCGGCGACAATAACCATTCATCATAGTTACTGCTTCCTGTTCCTTTTGAGGTATATAACCAGTTATTGCTTCTGTTTGTATCATTATCACAGTTATATAAATTACCTCTACATGTACTATCCGTACTTGCATATCCATAGTCTGATGGATACATAAGTGCAATATTTCCTTGCCATGTTGTTGGTCTATCTTCACTATAA
>CAZTEJ010000005.1:0-29357 GCA_964612605.1 uncultured Clostridium sp.
AATACATAATTAACATTTGAAGTTACTGCTTTTGGTATATTTGATAAACTTTCTGATGATTTAAAATTAAAGTTTACTCTTATAAAATTATCACTAAATTCATAAACATCTTTATCATAAGATTTTAATATTCTTATTATTCCTGTACCTAATTGTTCTACTAAATCTAAATCTTTAAATACCCTCATTAATTCAGGATGTGTAGGTGCGGAAAAGCCTTTTAAAAAGTCATTTTTTGTTACATTAAGTGGTAAGCCACCAGTTGAAGATATTGATATATGATCATTAAATATTTCAAACTTTGGTGGGTATTCTCTCTCCCAAAGCGTATGCACGAATGCGTTCGTGATAGCTTCTTTTGCCGGGATAAGTTCAAATAGTTTTACTTCACGTCTATTTTCACTTGTTATCTTAGT
The DNA here is from genome assembly GCA_964612605.1 of uncultured Clostridium sp. Classification (GTDB taxonomy): domain Bacteria; phylum Bacillota_I; class Bacilli_A; order RF39; family UBA660; genus CAG-533. Next base: position 417 of record CAZTEJ010000005.1, read on the forward strand.
AAATGTTTTATTTATTTGTTCAAATTTATTAATTACATTCTTACAAGCTTTAATTAAACAACAATATCCATATTCTTCATTCTCTATTAAATCATAAGCATCATTTCCTGAATACGTTGCTACTTTAATAGAAATATCATTATTATCTGCTAGAAGATATGCAAGATAATTATATCGACCATCATCCATTACAAGTCCTAATTGTCTTAAAAAATTATCATTTATTTTATATTTCTTTTCTTCATAGTAAATTTTTAATTGTGAAAAAGTTAAGTCTTGTGTAGGAGAAACAATAGTTTTTAGTGATGTTTTTGTTCTACTAGCATATAATTCTTCAATTTGTTTTTCACTTAAATGATCACAAGAACTACCAACTCTTATAAAGCATCCATCACCTGTCATACCATATTTTTTTAAGTAATAAGGTTTCTCATTTCCACTTGCAACAATAATATGTAAATATTTCTTATCATCATATTCTTTAATTTCTATATCAAAGAGTCCTAATGTTGCAGGTAAAATATTATTTTTTATTCTATCTTTTATTTTCAATTGTAATTCATCAATATTGTCAGTTAATCCAGTTACATAACCATTATCATCTACACCTATATAAATATTTCCACCATTAGCATTTAAAAATCCAACAACTTCTTTTTCTAACTTATCATTTAAAACTTCTTTAAACTCATTTCTTGCATCTTCTAAAAAATCTAACATTTTATCACTCTCCAATAAGATTATACTACATTTTAATAAAAAATGCACCTAGAATGCACCTAGAATGCACCTAGAAATTTAATAGTAATTTAAATTAATAAAACATATCTCTATATTAGAGATAATATTTTTTATAAATTTTATATATAACTAATTATTAATAGATATTTTTCTATTATTTATTTAACAACCAATCAACTACATTGATTTTTGTTATTCCATTGTAATCTGCTTCTATATCCATATCTAACGTTATAAGATACTTTGGATAATGATCTCCGGTTTTTTGTAAAGATTTTAATTCTCGATCTAATACTTTTTCATCTCTAACTGTTAACGCTACTTGAAAGTATTTTAATCCTTCTCTATTTTCTGCTACAAAATCTATTTCTAATTCATCTACTTTTCCAACATATACTTTATATCCTCTTCTTAATAGTTCAAGGTATACTATATTTTCTAATATATGTCCCATATCACTATCTGCTTTTTTCCCTAATAAATAACTTCTTAACCCTTGATCTACAACATAATATTTATAATCTCTAGCTAATATGTTTTTTCCCTTAACATCAAATCTTTTGGCTTTATATATTAAAAAGCTTTCTAAAAAAGCAGATATATAATTTTCAACTGTATGGTTACTTGTAGATAATCCTTTACTTGTTAATGTATCGCTTATTTTTTTTGTTGATATTGGACTACCTATACTATCAAATATAAACTTTAATATTCTTTCCAATAACATTTTATCTGTTATATTATTTCTTGTAATTATATCTTTATAAACTATTGTTGTAAATGTTCCTTCTAGGTATATATCTAAGTCATTAAGATTATCTTGAAGTATTGGTATATTACCTGGCATACCACCGTTTTTCATATAATCTAAGAAATAATCATATTGACTTTTATCTAAATTATTAAAGGCACTTAATTATTCTTTAAAAGATAACGGTAACATTTTTATTTCTATATATCTTCCTGAGAGTAATGTTGCTAATTCTCCTGATAACATATAGGCATTTGAACCTGTTATATATACATCAACATTTTTCTTTATGTATAGACTATCAACGGCTTTTTGAAACATAGGAACATTTTGTACTTCATCTAAGAATACATAATATTTTTTATTTGAATCTATTTTTTTATTTACATAATCGTATAGTTGTTTATAATTTGTAAAATTGAAATCTGCATCTTCAAGATTAATTTTTATTATTTGTTCTTCTTTTATAACTATTTCTTTTAAATAATTTATATATAATTCAAATAATGTAGATTTACCACATCTTCTTATTCCTGTAACCACTTTTATTAAATCTTTATCTTTAAATCTTTTTAATTTATCAAGATATTCCATTCTTTCTATCATATTTTCCACCTCAGTTATAATTATATATTAAGTTTACTATAAAATTAAGTTTTGGAAATATTTTTCCAAAACTTATGTTTTTTGATATCTTTTGGAAATAATTTATAATTTTGTTTAAATTAAGAATATATAAAAAGGATTTATAAATCTAAATTCTTTTCATATTTATGCTATATCTTTTTTATTTGATATATTATAGTTTTCTCTTACCTGGTTTTCTATTTCTTCTAAAAGATCAGGATTCATTTTTAAAAATTGTTTAACATTTTCTCTTCCTTGTCCAATTTTTTCTCCTTTATAGCTAAACCATGCTCCTGATTTTTGAATTATATTATTTTCACTGGCTAGGTCTATAACTTCTCCGGTTTTACTTACGCCTTCTCCGTACATAATATCTACTGTTGCTGTTCTAAATGGTGGTGCTACTTTGTTTTTTACTACTTTTATATTGGTTTTATTACCGATGACTGCATCTCCCATTTTAATTTGTTCTCCACGTCTTATATCTAGTCTGATTGTTGAATAGAATTTAAGTGCTCTTCCTCCTGGGGTTGTTTCGGGGTTTCCGAACATTACTCCAACTTTTTCTCTTAATTGGTTGATGAATATAGCTGTTGTTTTTGTTTTATTCATTGTTCCGCTTAGTTTTCTTAGTGCTTGGCTCATAAGTCTAGCTTGTAGTCCGACGTGGCTATCGCCCATTTCTCCGTCTATTTCTGCTTGTGGTACTAGGGCTGCAACACTGTCGATTACAACTATATCTATGGCGTTGCTTTTTACTAGGGCATCGCATATTTCTAGTGCTTGTTCTCCGGTGTCTGGTTGGCTTAGTAGTAGTTCGTTGATATTAACTCCTAGTTTTTTTGCATATACTGGATCTAATGCGTGTTCTGCATCAATAAATGCGGCTCTTCCTCCGTTTTTTTGCACTTCTGCTATTGCATGAAGTGCGATTGTTGTTTTTCCAGATGATTCAGGTCCATATATTTCGATAATTCTTCCTTTGGGAAATCCACCTACTCCTAGGGCAATATCTAGTGATAATGATCCTGTTGAGGTAACGTCGATTTCCATGTGTTCTGAACTACCTAGTTTCATAATAGCTCCTTTACCAAATTGTTTTTCGATATCAGCAAGAACTTGTTCTAATGCTTTATCTTTGTCTTTTTCTTCTGTTGTTTTCATAAACATATTCCTCCTATTTCTTTCACAAGTTAATTGTATCTAATATATTATCAAATGTCAACAAAAATGTTCGAATAAATGTTCGACAGATTTTTAAAATTGGAGATTTTAAAAATTAAAATAAAGAGATGTTTTATCTCTTTATTACATATCTTTTAACAAATATTTTTTGTTAGCAACAAAGTACATAATTCCTGAATAGATTGATAATACGCAGGCTATTAGTACTAGGTAATATCCTAAACTGAATCCGAATAGTTCGAATGGTAGGTTTGAAAAGAAGATTAGTGTTAATCCGATCATCATGCAGATTGTCTTTAGTTTTCCCCATATGCTTGCGCCTACGGCTTTTCCGCCTTTGGATCCGGCTATCATTTTTATTGAATCTACAAATGTATCTCTTAGTATTATTACTACTGGTACTATAACTGGAAGTACTCCGTTACATGCCATTATTATTAGTACTCCGTTTACTAGTATTTTATCTGCTATGGCGTCCATGACTTTACCGAAATCTGTAACTATGTTGTTTTTTCTAGCTATATTTCCGTCTAGGAAGTCTGTTATTGATGCGATTATAAATAGTACTCCACATACTATGTATTTTAAACTTGTAGTAACTTTTCCCATTACTAAGTAGTTTGTTTCTGTTATTCCCATATCGTAGAATGGGAACATCATTATTATTAATATTATTATGCTTAAAATGATTCTACCTACGGTAATTTTATTTGGTAAGTTCATATTTATTTCCTCCTCTTAGATTATGAATCCGACTGTAACTTGTTTAATACTCCATAGTATTGCTAGTACTACTAGTATCATAACTATTATAATTGTTATTACGAAGCTTTTGTTGCTTTTTAGTGGTGCAACTCTTGTGTAAGGTGATGCTATTTCTTGGTTTTTTGCTTCTTCTTTTCTTTCTTCTCTTACTGCTTCTTCTATTTTTTTTATTTGTAATTTACTTGTTTTTTCAAACATGAATTCGTTAAATTCATCCATAACTTCTGAGGAATTTAGTCCTAAGTATTTTGAGTAACTGCTTAACATATTTTTTAGTTCAAATAAATCTTTAAATGATCCTATGTTTCCTTCTTCGATTTGTGTTAAATTGATTTCACTTATGTTTATATCACTTGATACTTCTTCTAAACTTAATCCTGATGCTTCTCTGGTACTTTTAAGTACTTCTCCTATTTCTATTATAATAATTCACTCCTTTTATATATAAAAAATAATATTTAATAAGCCATGTTCTGTACCTCTAATGAGGTGACAAACATTTATCTATCTTTCGATTCTTAAATTACTTCATTTTGTAATTTAAAACTCCCCTACCATAATTTGGGTTTCTCACTCACGGGGTTTACCACGTTCCACCTTATTTGTTTCCAAATAAGCTCGTCTCTTTGGCACTTTTATATCTAATCTAACCATTTGACAGGTTATTTCGAAGCCGTTAGTTATTAACTACCTAAGGTTATTTTTTCCCTTAGCGTGAACACTTAAGATCGTCTCAGATCTTGTGAGCATGGACTTTCCTCTACATATTATATGCAGCGTTTGTCTAAAATATTATTCTCTACCATATACTATTTTTTCTAGATTGGATAATCTTCTTAGTACATCTGTATTGTTATTTGTAGTAGTGTTGTCTGTTGCTTCTATTGTATCTCTAAGTTTACGATACTCTGTTTGTAGTTTACGATTATCTTCTCTAAGGTTTTTGTTTTCTATTTCTAATACTCTTATTTCTTTAAGTAATTCAGTATAATCTCTAATTACCATATCTAAGTATTTATCAACTTCTTGCATACGATAACCCCTAGCATCAATTTTAAATTCATGTCTTAATATCTCATTTGGATTAAGATATAATTTATCTTCCACTATTTATACACCTCTTACCTATCATTAATTCTATAATTTAATTTGTATTTTGTCAAGATGGTAACCAATGATGAGGAGTGTTTCCCAAAGGCCTTTGGATTTAATCCTTTACATTTACTTATTGTATAATACAAAAAAATTATCTCTTTATCGAGATAACTTTTTTGTTTTACTTTTATTAATAAATTTATTAATTACAATAAATTCATCTTTTTCTTGTTTTAATTTTACAACATCTCCTTTACCAGATTTAGCATATGGAAATGATTCTCTAATTTTAAATCTATATGGAACCATATTTTCATTATTAGTTTTTTCATAAATATAATGTTGGATACTGTATAATATTTCTTCCAAATAATCTTTATTTGTTTCTATATTTTTTTGAATTTCTTTATTAAAAATTATATGTACTGCTAATTCTTTTTGGCCTTCATTATCATACTCTAATACATCACATATTTTAACTTCATCTAATTCAATTATAATATTCTCAATATCAAAATTGTAGATTTTTTCTTCATTTATTATTGAATAATCAGAGGCTCTACCTTGAACAAATAAATTACCATTTTCATCAATATATCCAATATCTCCTGTACAATTCCATTTTTTACCTGTTTTATCAAAATGGAAATAATCTGTTGTTGCTTTTTCATTTTTGTAATATCCTAACATACTACATGGAGTATTTGCTAAAATTTGTCCTCTTTCGTAATAAGGTAATTCATTAAAATTATCATCAAAAATTCCAATTATAACTCCAGGTAACGGGATTCCAACGGTTCCTCTTGCACTATCTGCTTTTTGAGTTTGGGTTGTTATTGCTGCACCACATTCACATTGACCATAGGCTACTCTTAATGGTGATTCGTTTCCATGTTTTTTAAATACTTCTTCTATTTTAGTAGCAACTTCATTACTAAGTGGTTCTCCTCCTTCAAAAGGATAATTGAAAAATGATAAGTCTTTATTTTTTACTAATCTTTCATCTAGGAATCCTTCATACATGCTTGTTGGAGCAACACAGTAATTTGGTTTTGCTTTGATAATATTTTTGACAAATATATCTCTTTTGAATCTTGGATCCATAAATATAGATGTACCATATGATAATGGTAAATGTATTGATGTGCTTAATCCGGTTGAATACCAGGGTGGGATAATTTGATAAAATTTTTGTCCTCTTGATATATCAACTCCAGATGCTGGGTATGATTGTATTGAATTTTGAAAGCTATCATTTGATAGTAGTATTCCCTTGGATGCTCCTGTTGTGCCACTTGAATATACCATTGTTAATGGTAAATCTTTTTCATATGGAATTGTTGGGCTTGTTTCTCTTTTTTTTCCATCTTTGATAAATTGATTCCAATATATTTCTTTACTATAATTATCTAATTTGTATGTTTTAGTAATAAATCTTAATATTGATGAATTTAATGTTGGAAGAATAATTATATTTTTTATTCTTGAATTTTTTATTGCTTCTTTTAATTCTGGATAAAATTCGTCCATTATTATTAATATATCGCTTTCACAATCACTAATTCTTTCAATTAAATCTTTTTTTTCAAAATGAGGCGCTATCATATTAGCTACTGCACCTAATTTTGATAATGCATAGAATGAGTAAACTGTTTCTGGAATTCCTGCTGCACAAATTGTAACGAAGTCTCCTTTTTTTATTCCATACTCCTGAAATGATTTAGCTGTTGTTTCAATGTTTTTAAAAAAATCTGAATAATTTATTTTACTTCCAAAAAATTCTAAGGCTAAATCTTTTGGAAAAGAATAATTGTTATTATAAACTTCTTGAAATACTGTTCTTTTTGGAATATCTTTTCCTAGTTCATCTTGATTATAATTAACAATCCATGGTCTATCTATTGTTGCGTATCCACTTAATTTTAATAATTTTTGTTTTGTTTCTAATAATTCTTCTCTTGTCATATAAATCCCCCTTAATTAGGTAATATATTACCATATTTTCTAATAAAATACAACTATATGTTCGATATAAGAAAAATTACTATATTTCTATAGTAATCTAATTTTTCTTAAATAATAAGTAAGCGCTTTCTGATAATAGTCCAATGAATAGGATTAAACTAAGTATCATCCATTTAACACATGATGTATCTTTGCAATTGCAGGTATTATCTGTAGTGTTACATTTTTCTAAGGCTGCTTTGTTTACTTCGATACTAAATTTAACTTCATCTAGTCTATCTAATAATTTAGTTTTGTCTTCGCCATCTTTTAGGTTATTTACGGCACTTAATGCGCTTTCGTAGTCATCGTGGTTTAATGATTTTTCTGCTGCTTCAACTAGTTTAGTTGCTTCTGTTAATGCTTTTTGGTATTCTTCTTCTTCTTTCTTTTGTTGTTCTTCTGCTTTTTTCTTTGCTTCTTCTTCGGCTTCTATTTCTGCTTCTGTTTTAGCTGGATTAACTGTTATGTTATAGCTTTTAGTTCCTCCGTTTACGGTTGTTCCGCTTACGGTTGCTTCCATTTTATTAACTGTTATTGTTCCGGTTCCTTCTTTGGTTCCTTTTACTGTTAGGGTTAGGATTGTACTTCCGCTGTTTAATGGACTTGGTGCATATAGGATATATCTATTTCCGTTTTGTCCCATTTTTGTTAATCCGCTGTTTATTGTAGCGTTTGTAACTGTTATGTTTCCTGTTGCTTGATATTCTACGTCTACTCCTTCGATTAAATCGCTTGAATTTAATTTTATATATATTTTGGTTGTTTTTCCAACTTTTACTGTGTTTGTACCGCTTATGCTGGTACTTCCACTTGCTGCATATACATTTGTACTTAGCATTAGCATAAGTACAAATATAATGATTTTATTTATTTTTTTCATATTGATTCTCCTATCCAAATAATTTGTTACATAGTAAGACTATGTCTGTGATATCTATTTTGTTATCGTCGTTCATATCTGCTGCTATAAATTCATTGTTGTTTAGTGTTGTTTTATCAAACATTTTATTTGCCATTTTAACAACGTCTGATATGTCTAATTTTCCTGATGGGTTTACGTCTCCTTTAACTATAAATAGATATTCTTTTAGTACTAAATTATCGCTCATAACGTATAAGTAACTTCCTGTTCCTATATTACCATTATATAGTTTACTTCCTATTAAATTACCATAATTAGCAATTAATTTATCGATAATATTAAGACTTAGATCTGTTCCTGAGTATATAATATATTCTTTATCATTGTTAACGTATAGTATATTTGAATATTTAGTATCTTTTAAGCTTACTATAATGTTGTCTATAATGTATGTTGCAACATATGAACTAGCGTCATCTAATCTATCAATTATATCTTCTTGATAAGATTTTGTATATTTTTTAATTGAATTTATACTTATTTTTGAATTAATTTCTGAAAATCTATTGGTTAGAATACTGCTGACGTAATCTATTTCGTCTATTAAATCATATAATTTTTTATTTCTATTTGTAATACTTTCGTTGTTAGTTAAATCTGTATCATCTACAATTATTTGAATTTTATTATCTAAACTTTTTTGATATCTTTCTTCTAATATGTCATATAGTTCGTTATAGTCATTTTTTAATGTATTGTAATAACTTCTTAGATAATCTTTGAAAACGTCTTCGTAGTCTTCTAGGTGATAACTATTATATAATGACATATATTCTTCTGACTCTTCAAATATTTTATTAACTATATCTAGTTCAAAAATGTAATCAAATTTATCTACTGCATCTTTAAAACTAACTTTATCTAAATTGTCTTTTACTTTTTCAAAACCAATATTATAATATTTACTTCCTAGGGTAGTAATTTTATTTTTATTGTTTTTAAATAGTTCTCTAATTTTTATAAAGATATCTAGGTTTCCTGTAACGCCTGAATCACTATGGGTTTCTAGGTATTCTTTGGTTATTTTAATTGTTTCTTTATAGTAGTTGTAATTATCAATTAGTTTTGGTTTTAATGTTTCTAGTTCTAAAGCTGAGTTGTTGTAACCGTTACTTCTTAGTTCTGTAATAACTAAATTGATTGATGATTCGAAATTAGATTCGTTAAAGTTTTCTACAAATTCACGATCTATTAATGATTTTATTCCTTCTTTGTTATTGTTAATGTAAGTTGTACAATCTCCTAATAAATCGTTCATTTTGTTACTTGCGATATCAATTCGATTAATTATATCTTCTTGTGTATATTCTATAGCATAGACGTTTGTTATCAATCCTATAAATATAACTGTTAAGTATAATATTTTTTTCATATGTTTCACTTCCTTTATTTAGTTAAGTTATTTAGATCAACTTCTTTTTCATTTTTATTAGTAGTATTCTCCACTTTAATTTCTTCAGTAAGAATTTCTTTTTCTTTTTTATTACCGTTATTTTTTTTGCTATCAACTATATAACCTATAACTGCAAATATGATGAAAGCAATAATAGTAATAACTAATAAACTGTTGTTTTGTATAAAATCCATAATATTTTCCTCCTTTATTTATTCTTATTAAGCAATATTTAATGCTTGTCCACTAGGTTGGATTTGGATAAAGGTATTACCGTCATTAACTGTAATTTCCTTTCCATCCATATATTTATAAATAGTTTGTGAACTTCTACTACTTTTTGTCCAAGTAATAGGGACAGCATAACCATTACTTATATAATAACCGTTTCCACTACCTATGTTATCAATTGTTTTTCTACCATAGGTATCTCCTTCTATGTTGGAATATTTAACGTTGTAAACTATGATGTTTTTAACTGTTAATTGTTTATTTGTAACGTAGTCTAGTTGTTCTTTTCCGTTAACACTTCTAAGATATACTTTGTTTTCTTCATCATAAATATATTTGTTTTTAGTTCCGCTTGAGTAATTTATATCAATACTGGTGGCGGTGATGGAATTTTCCATAGTGCTTAGGTCTATTTCATCGGCACTATAGTTAAGTAGTAAATCATTTTTTCTTTCTGTTCTTTTGTTGGTTAGTCCTTTATTTAATTTTTCTATATTTGTAAATAAAGTATATTCGTAGGTTTTGCTTGCTGTTTTATCTCTCCAACCGGTAAGGTTTTCGCTTACTTCTATTCTATCAACGTTTAGGTTTGTCCAATCGGTTTTGGATTGGGGACTGTATCCATGATGTACGTATATTGCATCGTTTTCTAAGGCGTAGTCTAGGTAGTAGTGTCTTGCGCTTCTGATTGAACCGATTCTTTCGGTGTTACTGTCTAGGAATAGGGCTAGGTATCTTGTAATTCCTCCTTCTACCATCATTTCGTATATTATATAGGCGTCTTGTAATCCGGATTGGAGTTTTCTTGCTCCGTCTACGTTGTTTATCATTACTGCGTAGGGTCTGCTTTTGGTGTTTTCATCAACTATGTTAACTTTTTTGGTTGTTGTGGTGGTAGTTGTATTGTTATCATTTATATCATTATTATCATTTTTATCACTACTTATTAAAAAAAACATACCAATCATAAGTCCAATAATAAATAATACGATTATACTAAATAATATGTTTTTATTTTTAAATATTTTCATCATACTCTCTCCTAAAATAATAATATCACAATAAGAATAAATTTTAAAGTAAATATTTTAATATGTTATTTTTTTATTGATTTAGATTTAAAGTTTTATTAAACTATTGTTAAGAGAGGTTAGGTTTTTTATGATAAGAAAAAGTATTTTGCTTGATGTTGATGAGGTTATTTGTTTTTCTGGGTATTTGGATGCGGTTAATGAGTTTTTGGGTACCAATTATGTTATTGATGATTTTAATGAATATTATATTGATAGGTATGTAATACCTAAGGAGAGATTTGAGGAGTTTAATAAATTTTTGGTTGGAAGGAATATGTATGAGAATCCGGTTTTTATTCCTGGAGCAATTGAATCTATTAGAAAATTAAATGATTATTTTGATATTTATATTTGTTCTGCTTGTATTAATCCTTTTGATTCTAATAATTCTGGTAAATTATTTGTTGATAAGTATAATTTTTTGGTTAAGTATTTACCGTTTTTGGATCCTAATAATTTTATTTTTACTGGGGCTAAGCATTTGTTTAAGGGGGATATTCAAATTGATGATAGGTTACCTAATTTGCTTAATGAGACTGCTGTTAGGATTTTATTTCCTTCTTATCATAATAGGGATATATCTGATGAGGTACTTAATCTTAATAATATTATTAAGTTAGGTTCTTCTTGGAATGATGCTTGGGAGAATATAACTAATTATTTAATTTCTGAGTATAATAAAAAATAGCGTTTTTAGCTATTTTTTAGGTTTATTATTTGTTGGTTATAGTCTTCTTTCATACATATATATGATCCGCTTACTGCCATATCTATGTATTTTTTTATGTCTTTTATGGTTTCGTTATTTATTCCTCCGTCTACGGATATTATAATTTTTTTATTTATTTTTCTTAATTTTTTTAGTTTATCTATTGTACTAGGAATAAATGTTTGTCCACCTTTTCCTGGTTCTACACTCATTATTAGTATTAAATCTATTTTGTCTAGGTATGGTTTTAATTTGTTTATATCTGTATTTGGTTTGATACTTATTCCGCATTTGATATTATAACTGTGTATTATATCTATTATTTCGTTTATGTCTTCGTCTATTTCTAGATGAAATGTAATGTATTCTGGTAATAAATCTGCATACTCAATTATGTATTTTTTTACGTTTTTTACCATTAGATGTACATCTAATGGTTTGTTATTCATTCTAAATGAATTTATTATGGTGTTTATATCATAGGTTTTGTTGTTTACAAATTCTCCATCCATTACGTCAATGTGGATATAATCACATAATGAATTATTTAATTTATCTATTGTGGTAGATAAATTGTATTTACTTTTTAAATATGATGCGCATATTTTCAATTTCATTCACCAACTTTACATAATTATCATATCTTGATTTTAGTATTATATTTTCTTCTACTTTTCTTTTTACTTCGCAACCGTTTTCTTTTATATGGTTACAATCTCTATATTTGCAATCGTTTTTGAATTCTATAAAGGTATCTTTTATTTTATCTTTTGTTATTTCGTTTAAGTCTAAACTACTGAATCCAGGTGTATCTGATATATAAGCGTTATTGTATTTAAATGTTTCTGTATGTCTTGTTGTGTGTTTTCCTCTTCCTAGGGCTTTGCTTATTTCGTTTGTTTCTAGTTTAAGAGAGGGATCAAGTTTATTTAATAAACTTGATTTTCCTGCTCCGCTTTGTCCAGTTAATACGATTACTTTATTTTGAATTATATTATTTAGTTTATCTATTTCGGTGTTTGTTATTGTTTTTATTCCGATATTATTATAGTAATCGTAGATTATATTAAATTCTTTTTGTTCTTCTTTGGTTAATAAATCTATTTTACTAAAGCATATGACTGGGGTTATATTATTATAAGTTATTAATGTTAATAGTTTATCTAACATGTAGAGATTTAAATTTGGTTCTTTAACGCTTGTTACTATTAAACATATATCTACATTGGCTATTTGAGGTCTTTTTAATGAATTTTTTCTATCTAGTATTTCTAGGATGTAATTATTTGTTTTGTCTATTATAACGTTATCGCCTACTAATGGGGTTTTATTTTGAATATAAAATTTACCTCTTGGTTTGCAATTGTAAAGATTATGGTTATCATCTTCTACTGTACATAAATTACTTATTATTCTGATTATTTTTCCTTTTATTTTATTCTCCATTTATCTCTGTCTCTTCTTCTGCTATAGTTATAGTAATACTCATGCCGCTATATACTGGAGTTCCCGGTTCTTTGCTTTGTTTAACTATTGAACCTGGTTCGTAGCTATTATCTTGGATGTATTCTTCTTTAACTTTTATGCTATATCTTTCACACCATGATTGGATATCTGCTAGTGAGTATTCTCCGGTTGTAAAGTCAGGATATACTCCTCCAATTTTTGGAATGTGTAGGGTTATGGTATCTCCTGGTTTAACTTTTGTTCCTTTGGCAGGTTCTTGGTTTATAATAATTCCTTCTTCGTATTTTGAAGGATTTTCTACAACGTCTTCTTGTACTATAACAAATAGTTTGTTTACTTTCTCTAATATTGCTTTTACTCCGTTAACTTCTTGTCCGATGTAGTCTTCTAGTTCAGTGGTTTCGGTTCCTTGTGATACGTAAATTGTTATTTCGGCTCCTTTTTTTACGGTTCTTCCGCTGGATGGATCGGTTTTTACAACGTCTCCTTCGGTTATTTCTTCGCTTTGTGCGTATTTGTTTTCGGCTGATACTTTAAGTCCTGAATCGTTTAGTATTTTAACTGCTTCGTCTACGGTTTTTCCTGATACGTCTGGGACTTGTAGTTCTCCTCCTCCTGGAAGGAGCAGAAGTAGTCCAACTACGGCTACTGAGATTACTGCTAGTCCAGCGAATACGGCTCCTAGTATTAGTAGTGTTTTGTTTTCTTTTTTGGTTTCTAGTTCTTCGGTTGTTATTTTTTTTACTTTTACTTCTGGTTCGTTTGTGTTATTGAGTTCGATTGTTTTTTCTATTTCTTTTTCTTTTTTTATAATGTTTTCTTCGTCGAATTCTGGATATTTGTATACGTATTTTGGTTCATTTGCTCGTGATGCTTGGATGCATGTTCTTAAGTCTTCGTTCATGCTTCTGGCGTCTGTATATCTATTTTTAGGATTTTTGGCGCATGCTTTTAGGATAATGTTTTCTACTGCTTGCGGTAGGTCTGGGAGTTCTTTTTTGATACTTGGTAGTGGTTCTTTTAGGTGTTTGAGTGCAATTTCTACTGCGTTATCTCCTTTGAATGGAAGGTTTCCTGTTAGTAGTTCGTACATTAGTATTCCACTTGAATAGATATCGCTTTGGATTGTTGATCCTTTTCCGGATGCTTGTTCTGGTGGTAAGTAGTGTACGCTTCCCATTACTGAGTTTGTTTGGGTTAGTTGGGTTGAGTTTAGGGCCATCGCTATTCCGAAGTCTGTTATTTTAACTATTCCGCTATCTAATATCATGATGTTTTGTGGTTTGATATCTCTATGTATTATGTATGAATCGTGTGCGCATGCTATTCCGTCTGTTACTTGTAGCATTATGTCTATTACTTCGTTTAGGGTTAGTTTTCCTCTTTTTTTAATTAGTTGTTTTAGATGTTTTCCTTCGATATATTCCATAACTATATAGTATACTCCGTTGTCTTCTCCAACGTCGTATACTTCGACTATGTTTGGATGGGATAAGCTACTTGCTGATAGGGCTTCTCTTTGAAAACGTCTTACGAATTTTTCGTCGTTTGCTAAATCTCCTCTTAATACTTTTACGGCTACGTTTCTTTCTAGAATTGTATCAAACGCTAGGTAGACGTTAGCCATTCCTCCTTCTCCTATTGTTTTTACTATTTGATATCTATCGTTTATTTTTTGTCCTTTAGTTATCACTTTCACCACTATCCTTTACTAGATAAGCTATTGAAATGTTATCTGTTCCCCCTCTTGCATTACACTTCTTTATTAACTTAATTAATTTATCTTCGTCTTTTAATTCTTCTTCGTTTAATACTTTTTCGATTTGTTCCATTGTTAACATATTTGTTAATCCATCGCTTGCTAAGATGATTGATTCTACGTTTGGATCTACGTCAAATATATCTAATTCTTGTTTTTCACTTACTCCTAACGCTTTCATGAGTACGTTTTTCTTGGGATGGTTTTTTGCTTCTTCTTCGGTTAGTTCTCCGGTTTCTACTAAGAAGTTTACTAGGGTATGTTCTTTTGTTATTTTGTGTAGTTTTTTGTTTTTTAGAACGTATCCTGATGAGTCTCCTATATTAACAAAGATTAGAAATTCGTTTGTTAATAATGCCATTACGGTTGTTGTTCCTAGTCCCATAGATTCTGGATGTTCTTCTCCGTATTTTAAAATATTTAGATTTACTTCTTCTACGTTTTCTTTTAGCCATTTTACTGCATCCATTTTGGAACCTATTGTTGATAAATTGCTAAAACGGGTACCTATTTGGGTTACTACCATACTGGATGCTATTTCTCCGGCACGGTGTCCTCCCATTCCGTCGGCTACTATCATTAGGTGTTCGTTGTTTGCGTTTTTAACTATTGTTACTGAATCTTCGTTATGACTTCTTACTCTTCCGGTATCTGTTAAATAAAATGATTTCATTTGTTATTCACCTCTTTTGCTCTTAGTTGTCCGCATGCGGCGTCTATGTTGCTTCCAAATTCTTTTCTTATTGTTGTATTTATATTGTTTTTCTTTAATGTATCGTAAAATTTCATTATATCTTCTTTTGGTGTTCGTTTATACTCTATGTGACTTGTTTCGTTGTAGGGGATTAGATTTACGTATATGTTCATTCCTTTTAGTAGTTTTGCTAGTTCAATTGCGTTTTCTTCTTTATCGTTTACCCCTTTTAGCATAACATATTCTATAGTAACTCGTCTATTAGTTTTTTTGATATATTCTTTTAAACATTTGATTAAATTATCTAAAGGATAAGCTTTGTTTATTTTCATTATTTTACTTCTTAATGTATCGTTACTTGCGTGTAGGCTTATTGCTAGATTTACTTGTAAGTCTAGGTTGCTAAATTCTTTTATTTTAGGTATTAAACCACATGTTGATACGGTTATGTGTCTTGCTCCTATTTGTAATCCTTTGGGATGGTTAATTATTTTGATAAATTCGATTATGTTATCGTAGTTATCAAATGGTTCTCCTATTCCCATTATTACGACACTGTCGATTCTTTTGTTTATTTCTTTTTCTATTAGTATTAATTGTTCAACTATTTCGTATGTAAAAAGATTTCTTACTTTTTTTAATCTTCCGCTTTCGCAGAAGGTACATCCCATATTACATCCTACTTGACTTGATACGCATATGCTTGTTCCATAATCGTGTTTCATTAGTACTGCTTCGATATAGTTTCCATCTAGTAGTTCAAAGAGATATTTGTTTGTTAAATTACTTTCTTGTTTTCTTTTGATTTTGATATAGTTAAAAGAAAAATTGTTTTTTAATTTTTCAATTAGTTCTTTGTTAAGGTTTTTCATTTCATCAAATGAGGTTACTTTTTTAATGTAAAGCCATTCCCATATTTGACTTGTTCTATATTTTTTTTCACCTAGTTTAAGTATTTCTTCTTCTAAATTGTTATAACTTATATCATATATATTTTTCATATTTATCACAAGTTAATTATAGCAAATGTTTATTTATTTGTCATTACTTTACAATGTATAAATAGTAAATAAATAGTAAAATAAAAGTTTTACTTTTAAATTGTAAAACTTTAAAACATATTTTGAATATTGTTAGGTATTTTATCTTCTTTTATGGTATCTATTATTTTGTTTTCTAAATCTTTTGATACTTCTTTTCCGGTTGCTAGACTTAATTTGTTTATTACTTTTCTTAATGTTTTTTCGTCTTTTAATCCGTTTTTATTAACCATTTGGGCTAGTTCTATAATTGTTTCTTTATCTACTTTTGTTTTTTTCTTTACTTTATCAAAATCAAATTCTTCCAATTATAATCACCTTTACATTTTATGTTTGGGATAGTTATTTCATTACTACTCTATATAAATTATATGCTAGTATGTATCCGATTATCATTGTAATAAATGAGATTATTATTGCTATTATTGTTCTTGTTTTATCATTTATTTTCATTGATATATTCCTTTATGTAGTTAGTAACTTCATTTAATGGTAGGTCTATTGCAGTAGTGTTATTTCTTAATTTAAATTCAACTATTCCTTCATTTATTTTTTTACCTATGGTAACTCTAATGGGGATACCTATTAAATCTAAATCATTAAATTTAACTCCAGGTCTTTCGTCTCTATCATCTAGTAGTGTATCTATGTTAAGTTTGTTTAGTTCGTCATATAGTTTGTTTGCTGCTTTCATACATGTTTCGTCTTTGGTGTTAAGTGCAGCTATTGCTACTTTAAATGGTGCGATTGATAATGGGAATATGATTCCTTTTTCATCGTTATTTTGTTCTACTATTGATGCTAGGACTCTACCTGGTCCTATACCGTAACATCCCATTACGACTGGGTTTGTTTTGTTATTCTCATCTAGGTAGGTTAGTCCTAGTTTTTCTGAGTATTTTGTTCCTAATTTAAAGGTATTTCCTATTTCAATTCCTTTTTTGAAGTATAGTTTTCCTCCACAGTTTGGGCATATATCGTTTTCTAGTACTTCTTTGATATCTGATGAGATATCGTATTTGAAGTCTTTTATGTTTGTATTGATATAGTGATATCCTGCTTTATTAGCTCCTGTTACGAAGTTTTTCATTGTAAGTATTTCTTCGTCTATAATTATTTTGCATCCGGTTAGGTTAATTGGTCCGGTATAGCCTGCTACGGCGTTTGTTTTGGATATTAAATTGTCGTCTGCAAAGTTTATTTCTTTTATATTTAATAGTTTACATACTTTTGATTCGTTTAGGTTACGATCTCCTCTTAGGAAGAATGCGACTGGTTCATTATTCACATTTAACAATATAGCTTTTACGGTTTGTTTTGGGTCTATGTTTAGATAGTTTGATACTTCTTCTATGGTTTGTTTATTTGGGGTTTCTACTAGTTCTATAGCTTGTTCTATTTCGTTTTGGTTTTTTAGTTTTGTTGTTGCTATTTCTAGGTTTGATGAGTAGGAACAGTTATCGCATAGTACGACTATGTCTTCTCCTATATCGGTTATTGCTTGGAATTCTTCGGAAAGACTTCCTCCCATTACTCCTGTATCTGCTTTTACTATTCTATAGTTTATATTGCATCTATCAAATATTTTTTGATATGCATTGTACATTTTGTTGTATGATATGTTTAATCCTTCTTCGTCTTTGTCGAATGAATAGGCGTCTTTCATAAAGAATTCTCTTACTCTTATTAGTCCGTATCTTGGACGGGCTTCGTCTCTGTATTTAGGTGCATCTTGATAGATTGTAAATGGCATATCTTTGTAGCTTTTTACCATTGATTTGGCTGCGATTGTGAATAGTTCTTCGTGGGTTGGTCCTAGTACGTATGGTTTGTTGTATCTGTCTTTTAGATGGAACATTGAGTTTCCCATTGCTTCGTTTCTTCCGCATGTATCGTATATTTCTTCTGGTATTAGGCTTGGCATTAGTAGTTCTTGGGCTCCGGTGTTGTCCATTTCTTCTTTAATTATTTTTTTGATATTATCTAGTGTTTTTAGTCCTAGGGGTAGAAACATATAGATTCCACTTGATACTTTTTTTATCATTCCGGATCTTACTAGTAGATTTCCACTTATTGAATCTTCGTCTTTTACATTTTCTCTTAATGTATAAAAGTAACTGTTTTTTAGTTTCATTTTATTGCACTTCCTTAACTACAAATATTCTATCAAATAAATATTAAAATTGGTAGAATAAATTAACTTTAAATAATTAATAGTTTGTGTTATCATTATTATATGAATAAGATTGAGTTTAAAATTAGTAAAAATTTTATTATTGTTGATTTAGTTAATAAGGATATTAAGGAGAATCTTAATAATACGAATGTGATTAACACTAGGGAGATTTATTTTAGTGATAAGTATATTGGTATGAATATTGAGTTGGTATCTTCTTTTTTGCATGTTATTACTCTTAAAAATAATATTGATAGTGTTAGGATTAAGAATAAGAATTGTACTTTGGTTGTTCTTAGGTTAATTAATTGTTTAAGTAGGATAAGTAATTTATATATTGATTATGATGAATCGTTATGTTATGGTGAGTTTTTAGAACTTCTTAATAATAAGTATTTAAAGTATATTAATTTATATGATATTCCTCCTTATTTGCTTGAAAGACTTGATATTAATAATAATTTAGAAATTGATATGAGGAATGAGGTTTTATTTATTAGTAATTTTATGATTGGTAATAAGATTAATAATTATTCTGATATGTTTTATAAGAAGGAAATTGTTATTGAGGAGTTTAGTGATAGGGATTATTATGATTTTGATTCTTTTATTCAGGTTAATAAGTATTTAAGATGTATTGTATTTAAGTTTTTTGATAAGAAGTTGTTTAATTATATTGTTAAGGGAATTAAGGATAATAATTTAAATAATATTAGAATTGTTTTTAAGGAAGATAGTGTTAATTTAAGTGATGTTGTTGGGTATGTTTCTAGGTTTAAAAAGGTTAATGAGGATTTTATATTTAGTAATGGGATTGATTTTAAAATTGATTATAGTAAGGAATATAAAGAGAAAAATATATTTAGGCAACTTAATTTAAATATTATAAAGTATTCTTTGGTGTTTGTTATTGTTGTTATTTGTTTAATGGTTAGTGTTAATTTGTATAGAAATTTTGTTGATAGTAATAAGTATGATACTATAGAGAATGATTTAAATAAGTTGTTGGAGGATGTTTCGAGTAGTGATACCCCTGTAAATAATGATGATGATTTGATATTTATTAAACCTAATGAGGAGGATGTTGATAAGATTACTGAAACTACTACTACAACTGGGATTTATGATATTAAGTATGAGAAGGTGTTTGAGAAATTATTAGATATTAATAAGGATACGGTTGGATGGTTAACGGTTAATAATACGAATATTGATTATCCGGTTGTTCAATATACTGATAATGATTATTATTTGAATAGGGATTATTATCAGAATAAGAATAGACATGGTTGGATATTTATGGATTATCGTAATAATTATAGTGATTTGTCTGATAATACGATTATATATGGTCATAATTTGGCTAATCAAAAGATGTTTGGTACGTTAAGGTATGCTTTGAATAGTTCTTGGTATATGAAAACTAATAATCAGATTATTACTTTGAATACTTTGGAAAGTAATTTGAAGTGGAAAATAATATCTATATATAAATTACCTAAGACGAATGATTATTTGGTTGCTAATTTTTCTTCTCCGGATGAGAAGTTAGAGTTTTTGAAGATGATTACTGAGAGAAGTATTTATGATTTTAATGAGGATTATGATGAGGATACGAAGATTCTTACTTTGAGTACTTGTTCTAATGGGACTAAGGAAAGATTGGTTGTTCATGCTAAGTTAATTAAATAAAAGTCGATATTTATTTATCGGCTTTTAATTTTTTTAGTAATTTGTTTATTTCTCTATATTCTTCTAGGGTAAATACCCCGTCTATTAGTTCTTCTTTGTTTATTTCTACTTTGGTATTTTTCCTTAGTTCTTCTATGGTTTTTGGCATTTCTGGTTCTTCGTAGAGGTTGATTATTTTTCCGTCTTCTCTTCTTTTTGGTAGTTCTATTTCTTCTGGTTCTTCTTTTTTGTTAATTAGTGTTTTACATATTTTGTATATTATTAATCCAGCTATCCATAGGATGAATATTAGTATGCTTACTTCGAATAATACCATAAGGTTTTTGTGGGAGTATATATCTATTTTGCTTGATATATCTATGTTGTTTTTTGAGATTTGATCTAGTATAAGAAAGAATATAAAGATATCTGATATTATTACTCCTATGTTAATTCTTTTGATTATATTGTTTGTTTTTTTGTTAATGATGCTTGTTAGCATTATTAATATTGATATAAGAGTTATAGTTATGTATTGTAGTAAGGATGGAAAATTAATTAGATTAACTATATTTTTATTTATTATATTAATAATATTTAATAATTCTTCTAGATAGGATATTGATAATATAGTTATTACAGCAATAGTTATTATTGTATATAGTAATTTTACTTTTTTTGATTTTTTTGATATATAAGTTATATCAATAATTGTAACTATTATTCCTAGTAAGAGAATTAAAAAAAGAGATGAAGAAAATATTAAACTGAATATAGTTTTAATCTTTTCTAATAAAGATAGTTCTACCATCTTTCATCTCCTCTTTCCCTTTTTATTCTTGTACTAACTCACAAATATATACTGTTTGTGTAGTTTTATCGTTTTTGGTGCATGTTATTAATGAAACTGTACTAATTTTTTCATTAATTCTTAATGCGACTGTTCCGTCTTTTGGAACTGTATATATGTTTTTTATTTTGTAGTGATATTGTGTATTGTTATAATTAATATAAATATCATCGTTTAGTTCTAATTTATATAAATTTTTAAAATATGATATTGAACTTGTTCCTGAATGTGATGCAAGTATTAGATTATTACCAGATGTATTTGGATATGTTGAATTTGGATGTACGTATATATTTTTATTAACGTTATTTAATTTTGAATTATAATCGTAGAATCCCCTATTGAGGTTAATTTTTGGTATGTTTATATATCCAATGTATGTTTCTATTTTGGTTGTTGTAGTTGGTTCTTCTTGTTCTGGCTGTTCTTGTTTAATATCTTCTGTTATTTCTGCTTCTGTTATTTCTTCTGGTAATTCTTTTACTAAAACTGTTTGTTCGTAGTAAAGTTTATTCATTTCATCAAAAACTTCGTGTTTTAATTTCAAATAGTAATTACTTGAAATTAAGACTAGTCCAATTGTTATTATTATTACTCCTATTATTATTTTAACATTTCTTGCCACTTTTAATTAATATAATTGCTCCGGATGCTAAAGTAATAAATCCGATTATATATGTTAATGTGCTTGATAAATCTGTTTTTGGAACGTTTGGAACTATAACTTCTACTGGTTCGTTATATAGTATAATTCCATTTGATTTAACGTATTCATTATTTGTGTTTTTAACATATAAGTTTCCATCTGCATCTATTTTAAATTCGATTGGTGTTGTATTTAGATTATATCCATCTGGTGCGGATACTTCTTCTAATGTATAATATCCTTCGTCTAATGCGATGTATTTTGATTCGTTTGTTGTAACATAAGAAGCAATTATTTCTCCCTTATTATTCTTTATATTTAATGTTGCTCCGCTAACATAGTTATTAGTTTTACTATCTAATTTACTAATGTTAATAGTAGGTTTTACTTCATTAATCATTTTAATTTTATCAACTTTGCTATATTCACCGTTTGTATTTTTTTGGTAAATATTACCTGATTCATCTAGTTTAAATTCGATTGTTTCTTTGCTTAGTATATAACCTTTTGGTGCGATTGTTTCGGTTAAAGTATAATATCCTGGTTTTAGTACTACTTTATGTGATTCGTTAGTACTTATCCATGTTAAATTTGTATTGTTATCTCCTTTTAAATTTAATGTTGCTCCAGGTATTTCTTTATCTCCTGTTATATCTGTTTTACTAATTTTAACTTCATATTCTTTAACATTTGTTGTTAGTGATAGTGTTTTGTTTGCTGTTTGGGTAACTTCGTCTGTAAATATTTCTCCATAAACAATTTTTTGCCATTCATCACTGAAGAAGTAGTTATAAACTTTTTTGATATTTTTATTAACTGTTGCTTCTAGGTTAAGTGATATTGTTTTTCCGTTTTCTACACTTGTTTCTGGAAATTTTACTTTAAATGTTACTTTTCCGTTAGTTGTTTGTTTATCTACTACTTGTGTATTTGTTGGTGCGTTATTTAATTTTATTGTAACGTTTTCTCCTGTATATGTTAGTGTTATTTCTTCTGAAATATAGTATCCATTAACTAAGTTAAATTTTGTTGTTTCTGTATTAAATTCTATATTAATATTTTTATTTTGTTTGTAGTTATTAGCTCCGTTAACTAAGTTATATATAATTCTGATGTATTTATCTGTATTAACTTGTTTTATCATGTTTGTTTTAACTTCGTTTGATATATTAGCATTATTATTGTTTAATAAGTCTTCGTACCACCATATTGCAATTTGCATTGCATAATAGTCTTTGTTTTTATCTCCTGTATTTGGTTTGTTTTCAAGGATGTAAATGTATCCTTCATCTATTTTACTGTGTACTTTCATAGTATATCCACCTTGATATACTAATACTTCGTTTTGGCAATATACCCAAACTCCGTTGTCTAGTTCTTTAAAATGAACTTTTGGTGCACCTTCTATGTAATCTTCTAGGATTACTGGTTCTTTTGTTTTAAATGTTTTAGGTGCATCGGCTAAAACATTGTTTGTTATACCAAAAAATGATATAACACCTACTAAAAATGTAAATAGTATATTCATAATTTTTTTCATATTTCAAAACCCTCTTTCCTGAATACGTTTTAATTATAGCATATATATCATAAAAAAGCAAACATTTATTCAACTTTTTGTTGAGGAAGTATTGTAATAAATTGAATTTTATGAAGAAAATTAAAAATCAATCTATAAAATAATTGACTTTAGTTAATATAAATGATAAGATTTAAAGGAATTTAATTAAGGAGGAAGAAAAATGGCTAAGAAAATTTCTAATAAGAAACCTTTATCTGTTAAATTAAGCTCTCATGCTAATAATAAAACAAATAGCAGACAAAAACCTAATTTACAAACATATACTATTAATGGAGTAAAAGTTAGATTAACTGCTAGAGAAGCAAAAACATTAAAAAAAGCTTCTAAATAATTTATCCACGTTTTGTGGATTTTTTTATTATAAAAAAGAAGAAGTTTTTATTTTGCTTCTTCTTGTACTCTTGTTTCTCTTATTACGGTTATTTTAATAGTTCCTGGGTATTGCATTTCTTTTTCGATTTTTTCTTTTATTTCTCTTGCAATTTTAACTGAGGTAATATCGTCAACGTCTTCTGGTTTTACGATTACTCTTAGTTCTCTACCTGCTTGCATTGCATAGGTTTTATCTACACCTTTGAAACTATTTCCTATATTTTCTAAATCTTCTAATCTCTTAATATAGTTTTCCATAGTATCGTTTCTAGCACCTGGTCTAGCTGCTGACATTGTGTCTGCTACTTTAACTAGTACTGATATAACGTTTGTTGCTTCTTTATCTCCGTGATGTGATTCTATTGCATTAATTACTATAGAGTTTTCACCGTATTTTTTAGCTAGGTCTGCTCCTATTTCTACGTGTGAACCTTCCATTTCAAAGTCTATTGCTTTTCCTATATCGTGTAATAGTCCGGCTCTTTTGGCAAGGTTAACGTTTTCTCCTAGTTCGGCTGCCATTATTCCACAAAGATATGATACTTCTTTTGAATGTTGTAGGGCGTTTTGTCCGTAACTTGTTCTGAAGTTTAGTTTACCAATTATATTAACTAGGTCTGAATTTACTTTTGTTATTCCTAGTTCTCTTATGGTATCGTTACCCATTTCGGTAATTCTTGCGTTCATATCTCGAGATATTTTGTCGTATATTTCTTCGATTCTAGTTGGATGTATTCTACCGTCTTTTACTAGTGTTTCTATGGTTTGTTTTGCAATTTCTCTTCTTAATGGATCGAATGATGAGATTGATATTGCTTCTGGTGTATCGTCTATAAGTAGATCTACTCCGGTAACTGCTTCTAGGGTTCTGATATTTCTTCCTTCTCTACCTATTAATCTACCTTTCATTTCATCGTTTGGTAAACTAATTGTAGTAACAGTTTGGATTGTTGTTACGTCGTTTGCGTATTTTTCCATTGAGTTAACTAATAGATTTTTAGCTTTTTTGTCTACTTCTAGTTTTGCTTCTGATTCTCTATCTTTAATGTATTCTGATATTTCTTTATCCATTGTTTGTTCTACACGTTGCATTATTAAATCGTGTGCTTTTTCTCTTGATAGTTTTGCAATAGTTTCTAATTTTTCAATTTCTTCTTTAAGAAGTTCATCCATTTTAACTTCTTTTTCTTGAATTGCTTTTTGCATAGCACTTAAATTTTTATCTTTTTCTTCTAATAAATTATCTCTGTTTTGTAATAGTTCTTCTCTTTTGTCAAGAGATTGTTCTCTTTGTAATAATCTATCTTCTGATGCTTTTACTTCACTTTTTCTTTCTTTAATTTCACGATCTGTAGCTTGTTGTAACTTAAATTTTTCTTCTTTTAGTTCTATTAAGCTATTTCTTTTTTGTTTTTCTACTTCTTTTTTTGCATCATCTAAAATTTTATTTGCTCTTTTTCCGGCAGTAAATCCAGAGTACGCAGATATTGCTGCACCGGTTAAGCATCCAATTAAAAGACATAAAATGGAAGATACAATAATGTTCATAAAAATCCTCCACTTTCTATATAAAAATTATTTTAATAATCTCTATAATTTAATTATAAAAAAAAAATGGGATTTTATCAATAGTAAAATTAAGGTCCCATTTTTATATTTCTTGTATGACAGCAATTATCATTGGTTTGCATTCTGTTTCTACGTAGAAATATTTTCCTAATCTTTCTCTTATTTCATTTTTTATGTTATTGAAATCTATATATCTATTTGTAGTATTATTTTCTATTACTTCTGTTGAGATTCTTTTTATTTCGTCTATCATTTCTTTGGAGTCTTTAACGTAGATAAATCCTCTGGTGGTTATTTCTGGACCTACTATTATTTTTTTATCTTTCTTAGATAAAGTTGCACTTACTAATACGATTCCGTTTTCGCTTAGTACTTCTCTATCTTTTAATACTAAATCTCCTACATCTTCTATTGAATTTCCATCTATTAATATATCATCTATATTAATATGTTCGTATTTGTCTAGTAATTTTTTATTATCTATATTAACTATATCTCCGTTTTGTTTTAGGATAATATTATCTTTGTTATAACCAAGGTTGGTTGCTAGATCTGCGTTTCTTACCATGTAACGGTACTCTCCTTTAACTGGCATATAGTATTGTGGTTTTAATAGATCTAACATTATCATTATATCTTCGCTTGATGCGTGAAGACTAATACCTTTTTCTTTTGGAATACTTATTGTGTTTATTCCCATTATAGCTAGTTCATTTTCTATTTTAACAAATGTTTTTTCGTTTTCATCGTATTTTGGTTCTGCAAAACATACTGTGTCTGTTGGTTCTAGTTTTATAAATTTATCATTACCGGATATTATTCTATTTAACATTGAATAGGCGTTTGATCTATCATCGCTTATTAATAAGATTGAATTACTGTCGTTAACGTTGGATAGGTCTCCTATTTGTCCTTCGTTTACGTCTAAATATTTTTCTTTAATAGCCATGTTAATAATATTTTGTAGTTTTTTACCCATTACTACTACTTTTCTGTGGGAATTTTTTGCTGCGTTAAATATTCCTTCTATTGTATATAGATGTGCTGGTAATACGCTAAAGATTATTCTTCCTTCGGCTTTATAAATTGTTTTTTTAAAGAATGATGATAGATGATGGTTTGGGCTTGTGTGTCCAATATTTTCTGAGAATGATGATTCTCCTAGGAGTGCGAGCACTCCTTGTTTTCCGACGTAGGCTATTTTGCCTAAGTCCATATGGTATGCTCCCATCATGGATGGGTCTATTATGAAGTCTCCTGTGTAAACTATTGCTCCGTCTGGGGTATTTAATATATACATACAGCTATCTGGTACGGAATGGTTTACGTTGATTGGGAAGATACTTGTATCTCTTCCGAAGTTTACTTTGTGGTGTGCTTGTAGGGTGTTTAGATTTTTTTCACTAATTCCGTCTAATAGCATTTGATTTATTGTATATTTTAATGCGTATACTTTTATTTCTGGAATATTTTTTATTAAATCTGATACTCCTCCGTAGCTTTCTGGATGGGCATGGGTTATGAACACTCCTGCGATTCTTTTTCTATTATCTATTAGGTATTTGTAATCTGGAAGTATGTAATCTATTCCGAAATTTGAATCGTTTGCGTATTTTAATCCGGCATCGAATACAAATATTTTTTTATCTACTTCTACTATATAGGTATTTTTTCCGTTCTCATCTAATCCGCCCATACCAAAAATTTTTATTTTACTCATTGTTTTTTCCTTCTTTCTTTTCTTATAAAGTTCTTTTACGTAAATAAATTGTACCAAATTTGGATAATAATATCAAGTTTAACTTTGTACATGTTAATTTTGTACACCTTTTATTAGTATCAATTCTTTCAATTATTTTTGATGAAGAAGTACTTTAAATTTTTCTTAATTTTTTCATTTGCACCATTATATAATAATTGATGTGATTAACATTATACCGACAAGTATCACTTGTCGGTATTCGTAAATATATTTTTATTTATTTAAATTATTTACTCTATGTTTATTAAATATAATAAACGCTAAAATAAATAAAACTTCTAAAAAAACAGAAAATATTATAATTCTTATTAATACTACTTTTGTAGGAAATGTTCCAAAACTATACCAACTCATTAAGTAGAAAAATCCTAAGGTAAAAAGTACTGAAACAATATAACTAATTACAAATTTAAAAATATAACTAAATAGTTTTTTTATGTTTTATCACCCTTTCTATGATATATATTTTATATGTTATCCACGAATTCTTCCGTATGCCCCTGTTCTATAATAAGTTTCCCAGCCATTAGTTGATGTAGATAACCATTCGTGATAATCACTAGTATGTTGAGCGATTTTTATATCCGGTATATTATAGCATACCATATTAATTGGATCTTCTACAACAAAATTATTAGTAGACGCTGTTTTTGTAACGTATCCCATATGATCCCAAGAACCGTCATTTGTTTTATCTAGAGCTATAAAATCACCTTCACTTAATCCTTTTGCCCATGAAACAATATCAGTGGTATTAACAGTAACACCCATATATCTTGAAAATGTATCAGCCACTGTCCAGGATCTTGAATGTTTATGATTATCGATTACACCTAAAATTTTGTTATTGGTATGCCACCAACCAGAATGTTCACTTTCATAAACAACTTGTTGAACACCACTATATTCGAGAATTTGTGACACAAAATTTGTACAATCACCATTTGTAAATGAGTGGTAATTACTATTTCTACTAGTTGCATGTCTTATTGCATATTCGGTAGCTTTAGTTACATTAAGCGTGGAACCAACTTTAGTTTGTATTTTTTTAAATGTCCCAAAATTTTCAGAATAACTTGGGATAATTGAATCAAGTTCTTCTTCTAACGTGCTATTCGAATTAGTTATTGAAAATGATAGAATATTATATTGTTCAACAAGTGATATAATTTGATTATTAATTTCATTGTTTTCATAAATATCAAATGCAGCATCAATTGTAGCAATTTCATATAATATTACACTATCAACATTGGGATAGTCAACTGATACATTTATCATAGCGTTTCTATATTCTTGCCAATTATCATTATTTAAATCTTCAATAATATCATAATTAGTCTTAACAAAATTAAGAGTTTTAGTATATTTTTCATTTATTTCTTGTAAAACAGCATCACGATTTGAATAAACGCAATATAGTTCAATATCCACATTTCCAGCAATCAATGATTCAGGAAATGTAACATCTCCAATTGTAGAAGAACACAGCTGTGATTTTAATATTTTTCCAGTCACATTTTTATTATTGTATGTATAAGTTTTTGTATCTTCTAAAGCATTAACTGAATTATTTCCACAAAACAATAATCCGCTAATTAAAGCTAATAATAATAAACTTTTTTTCATAAATCCCTCCATTTTATATTTATAGCTTAATTCAATATTCAAGCATTATCACATAATAACACCTCCATTACGTTATTGAAAGCAATTAAGCCATCCAATATCAAAATAAAGTTTGCTTTCATCATGTTAATGATAACAAAATTTGAAAAGAATATCAATCTACATTAGTTTGATTTGAACGATAATTTTTATTTTTTATTTTTTTCAGTATACATATTAGCATTT
>CAZTEJ010000006.1:0-25165 GCA_964612605.1 uncultured Clostridium sp.
CGTTAGTTATTATAGCATACTTTTTTGATAAGAGGGATATTTTTTAAGTTATTTTTTATAAATATATTAAATTTCTTAAACAATTGTTTGACTTTTAATGTTTGTTATGGTAGTATACGTTTGAGGGAGGAAAAGATGGCTGAAAAATTAACTAAGAAACAAACTGAGGTTTTACAATTTATAAAGAAATATGTTGTTAAGTATGGTTATGCACCTACTGTTAGGGAGATTTGTAATGGGCTTGGATTATCTAGTCCGGCTACTGTTCATTCTCATTTGGCTCAGTTACAGAAAAAAGGGATGATTACTAAGGGAAAGGGAAAGTTTAGAACTTTAGAGGTTTTATGTGAGAATGAATTTCTTAATAAAAAGATTGAGGTTATTAAGGTTCCTTTTGTTAGTATGAATTGTAAGAAGAATGTTTTAATTGAACTTGATAAACCTAAGAAGTTATTTAGTATTCCAGTTGAGATTGCACCTGCTAAGAAGAATGTTTATGCTTTTAGGGTTACTGATGATTATTTAGATTTTGATATTAAATATGATGATGTGATTATTGTTAAAAGAGTTAATGTTGTTAAGGATAATGATTTGATTGTATTTATGAATAATGATAATGAATTATCTATAGGTAAATTTAATGATGATGTATTGGATAAGGGATATGTTATTATTGGAAAGATAACTGGTTTATATAGAAATTATTAAGATAGAAGTTTTTGGCTTCTATCTTTTTATTAGTTCTTCTTTTATTATATTTATTATTTTTAATAGGTGTTGTTTGGTTTGGGGATCTATGTTGTTAAGATTTATTATTGTTTCGTATATTTCTTTGATATCGAAGTTATTGTTTGTTGGTATATTGGATATTATTTCGTTTAGGGTATTTGTTGTTTGTTGTTTGTCTAGTTTTTCTAGTTCAATGGTTGTTAAGTTGTGTAGTTTTTGACTTAGTTTTGTTTCGTTTGTTTTTTCGAATATCCAGTAGTATGGGTAATGGACTCTTATTCCGAATGTGTTGGTATTTATGTAGGTATAGTTATCGTTATACATTAGGGAACCTATGTATGAGTCTTTTGGGAGGATGTTTTTTATTTTGGGAAGGATTTGTTGGTATTTAGTTGTTTGGTATTCTTCTTTTCTTAGTCCTGGTCCATCGAAGTTATCTATTTCTATTATTTTGTTTTTTATTTCTTTGCTTGCGTCTATAGCGCTTATTATGGCTAGGTGTCCTCCTTTGGAGTGTCCGTTTAGGTATATTTTATTTGCTTTGGTTTGGTTTAGGTAGTTTATTGCTTCTTTTTGGGTATTTGTTGGGTATAGGTATGTTAGTTTTAGGTTTTCTATCCAACTTATTAGTGAGTTGTCTGATCCTTTAAATGAGATTATGGTTAGGTCTTCTATTTCGTATGTTATGGCTGCAAATTCGATTGTTTTGTCTAGTTTTCTTATTATGTTTTTTATTATTATATTTTTGTATCTATTGGTTCTGGTTATTTGCTCTAGTATTTCGTATGCTTTTTTAATTGGAAAGCTGGTGATTATTTTTTCTTTGTTTGTTGTTATGTAGTTATAGTAGTTTTGGATGGTTTGGGGTTCTTTTTTGGTTTCGAGTATTAGGTATGATATGGTTGTGCATATTAGGTTATCTAGGGTATTCCATGGCATTTGGGTTATTGTTTTATTTTTATTATTTTCTATGTAATTGTATATATCTTTCATATTATTCCTCTTTTAAAAAAATTCCTATAAAGGAATTATATGTTATCTACTAATAGTGGTGTTAGTTCGTTTATTAGGTTTTGGTCTGTTATTAGTTCGATGTTATCGTTTACTATTTGGGCAAAGTGATATTGGGTGTTGTCGTCTAGTTTTCCTATGTAACAGTAGGTAATTCCGTTGTATATTGTTTTACTTATTACTAGGTATTTGTTGTTGTCTTCTAGGGTTAAAATAAATTTATCTTCCATATTATTTTGTCATTCCTTCTATCATTTGATTTTTTATATTATTTTCTATTGCTGTATAAAGTCCTGGGTATTTTGTTTGTAGAAATTGGGTCATCATTTCTCCATCGTTTGTTTTTAAGCAGTGTGTTAGGATTTGGTAGTCTTTTTTCTTGTTTTCTCTTGTTGTTAGTTCTGTAAATGATGCGTTGACTAGTAGTCCTGAGTAAGCGGTTGCTAGGGATAGGATTACGTCTCTTGCAACGGTTAGGAAGTCTGCGTTACCTGTGTTTATAATATTGGTTGCACTTAGCCCGGCTAGTAGGGTTGCTCCTCCTAGGCTGGCTATGGAGGCAATTTGGGCTTTTTGTCTTTTTCTTTCGTTTTCGTCTACTAGGTTTTCGTAGTATTTTCCGTATTTTTCAACTTTAGTTATTTTCATTTTTATCACCTATAATCAGGTTATCATATTTTTTTGTTTCTTTAAATTGTTTTTAAAAAAGTTTACATTTTAAAATGTAAACAGTATGTATGATAGGAATAGTACGTATAGTATTAGGGTTATGGTTCCGTTGATTTTGCTTGCTTTTGTTGTTTTGGTATCTATTCCTAGGGCGATGGTTGTGAATAGTCCTCCGATTAGTCCGCCTATGTGGGCAGCGTTGTCTACTCCGGTTAGGGTAAATCCGATTAGTAGGTTTATGATTATTATTGGAATTATTTCTTTTAGGATAACGGTTCCGAAGTATATTCTATAGTGAAATCCGAAGTATAGTAGGCATCCGAATATTCCGAAGATTGCTCCTGATGCGCCTAGGGAGTAGTTATTGGTTAGGATGCATGATAATAAGGATCCTGTTAATCCGGATACTAGATATATTAGTGTGAATTTGTATTTTCCTAGGAATGTTTCTATTTGTTTTCCTAGAATGTATAGTGTATACATGTTTGTAATTAAATGGAAGATGTTGGCATGCATAAATGTTGCGGTTATTAGTCTGTATAGTTCTCCTTGTTTTACTTTGGTTGGATCTAGTATTAGTTTAAGGAATAGTGGTATGTTTAGGTATGTTAGGATAAAGACTAATATATTTAATGCGATTAGTATGTATGTTACTATTATTTTTTTAGGGGCAAAGATGTTTTCTAGTCTTTCGTTGTCTTCTTTGCTTTTGTTGTTTATATCTGTTGTTATGTTGATGAATGATTCTACTGGGTTGTTTGTTTTTAGTGTTGTGGTTTTTAGTTTTGGAAATATTCCTCCTAGGTTGTTGTCTTTTCTGATATCTTTGTAGTCGTTTATTACGTAGTTGTCTATGTTTTTAGCATTGTTTATATTAACGTTTTCGCCTACATCTAGTAATACATTTAATGTTTTAACATTAAATGTGAAGGTTTTTTTCTTGATTTGTTTGGTTATGTTTTTTATTTTGTAATTATCTATTTGGAATTGTTCGTTGTTGTGAATATAGTTTGAATTTATTCTTATGATTTTGTATTTGGCATCTAGGTTTTCTAACCATATTTCGTTTTTTACGCCGTTAACTATCATTGGTTCGTAGTTTTCTTCCATTATAAAGTAATGTAGTAATTTCATTATTATTTCTTCTTTTTGCTCTATTAATTTGTTCATATTTCTTTCCTCAATTTCATATATTATTTTATAACAAATATAGATTTTAGTAAAGGGGAAGATTTTATGATAAGAAAGATAGGTTTTATTATTTTTTTGTGTTTGTTATGGAATTTTTCTTTGGTTGTTTGTCCGATTGATGTTGGGTATTTAACTACTTTTAATTATATTTTTGATATTAGTTATGTTTATTATGTTATTGGTTGGTTTGTGGTTTGTTTTTGTAGTGTTTTCTCCTTTTATAAGTTATTTATGGATTATGATTTGAATAGTAATTATTTGTTTGTTTTGATTATTAATTATATTTTTACTCAGGTGTTTGGAATATTTTTCTTTGGGTTTAATGATTTGGTTTTGAGTATTATTATATATAGTGTGATTGTGTGTAGTTCGGTGTTTGTTTATGTTGAAAGTAAAAGAATAGATAATTGTTATGGTAAATTATCTATTCCTGTTTGTATTTATAACGTTGTTGTATTTATTAGTTTAATGTTTATGTTTATTCTATACTAGTTAGGGAACTAATAAAGTCTTGGAATTCTTTGGGGAGTGGTGCTTCTATTTGGATTTGTTTGTTTGTTATTGGGTGGATGAAGTCTATCTCTTTTGAGTGAAGGAATTGTCCGAATGGGGTACATTTTGAGTTTGTATAGACTGGGTCGTTGTAGATTGGGTATCCAATGTATTTCATATGTACTCTGATTTGATGGGTTCTTCCTGTTGATAGTTTTAGTTTTATTAGTGTGTATCCTTTGTATCTTTTTAGTACTTTGAAATGGGTTATTGCGGTTTTGCTGTTGTTTTTGGTTACAGTGTAGCGTTTTCTTTCGTTTGGTTCTCGGCCGATTGGGGCGTCTATTATTCCTTCGTTTACGGGGATTTGTCCGATTACTAGGGCTATGTAGTATCTATTGATTGTTTTGTTTTTGAACATTTCTGCTAAGAGTTCGTGGGTTTTGTTGTTTTTGGCTATGACTATTAGTCCGCTGGTATCTTTGTCTATTCTATGGACTATTCCGGGACGGAATTCGTCTTGTGTTGTGCTTAGGTTGCTTGTGTATCCAATTAATGCGTTTACTAGGGTGTGGGTTTTGTTTCCGTTTCCTGGATGCACTACCATGCCGCTTGGTTTGTTTATTATTAATAGGTCTTTGTCTTCGTAAACTATGTCTAGGGGGATGTTTTCTCCGGTTAGGGTGTTTTCTTCTTTGTACTCTTCTAGTATTTGGATGGCATCGTTTTCTTCTAGTTTGTAGCTTGGTTTTACTTTGGTGTTGTTTACTGTTATTTTGTTTTCTTCTAGCATTTTTTGAATTATTGTTCTTGAGTAGTCTAGTTGTTCTGTTAGGTATTTATCTATTCTTTTTCCTATGTCTTGTGTTTGTACTTCCATTTTTATCTTCCTTTACTTCTTCTATTATCATTAAGATTATTCCTATGCATATAAATATATCGCTTATATTGAATATTGGATAGTTGTAATTTATTATTTTAAAGTCTAGGAAATCTCTTACGTATCCTAGAAATAATCTATCGATTAGATTTCCTATTATACCTGAAAATAAAAGGTATTTGTATAGTTTGTTTGTTTGTTTTAGGTATTTGTATAAATAATATAGTGTTATGATTGATACTAGTATTAATAGTAATGTATTACCTGTTAGGATGCTGAATGCGGCTCCGTAGTTGTGGGCGCTTGTTATGTTAAAGAATCCTTTTATTATTTGGTATGATTTGTTTAGGGTTAGGTTTGTATCTATTAGGTATTTGGTTATTTGATCTATAGATATTAGTATTGTAATAAGTATTATTTCTTTTTTTTTCATAATATCACGTTTTTATTATACCTTTTTTATTATAAATCTACAAGTATAACGTCTGTTCCTATTTTGGTAATATTGCTGTATTTTATTTTGTATTCGTTTCCGGTAAATTTTTTTATCATTTTTAATGAACCTACTACAAGGTAATTTATTTGTCCTTGTTCGGTTATGTCTAGGTCTATTATTTTTCCTAGGTTAACTCCTGTGTTTTGGTTTATTATGTCTTTGTTTTGTAGATCTGAAATTAGCATTTTTATCACCATTATAATTGTATGTTTTATTTTAGGTATTTTTTCATGTTGGTTATAGCTGATTTTTCTATTCTAGATACTTGGGCTTGTGATACGCCTAGGTCGGCTGCTATTTCTAGTTGGGTTTTTCCGTAGATGTATCTTGAGTATAATACGTTTCTTTCTCTTGTGTTTATTTTTTTAAGAGCGGTTTGGAGTGAGATTGTGTCTTGGTTATCGATTTCGTCTTTTTGGTTTGAGAGTTGGTCTTCGAGGTAGATTGTGTCTCCTCCATCGTTGTAGATTGGTTCTGATAATGAGATTGGTTCTATAAGTGATTCTAGTGCGAGTGAATAGTCGTACTGGGTGATGTTTAGGTGTTTGCATATTTGTTTTGATGATGGTTCGGTTCCGTGTTTGATTAGGTATTCTTCTTTGTATTTTAGGATTTGATATGCGTTGTCTTTTATGCTTCTGGATATTCTTACTATGCTTGATTCTCTGATGAATTTTTTTACTTCTCCTAGAATAAGTGGTACGGCGTAGGTGCAGAATCTGACGTTGTAGTCTAAGCTGAAGTTGTCTACGGCTTTTATTAGTCCGATTGTTCCTATTTGGAAGAGGTCGTTCATATCGAATTTTCCTGTGTTGTAGTGTTTGATGATGCTTAGTACTAGTTTCAGATTTCCGTTTATTATTTCTTCTTTGGCTTGTTTGTTGCCGTTTTGATACTGTTTAAAGAGTTCGATTGTTTCTTCGTTTTTTAATACTTTTAATTTGTTGGTATTTATTCCGGTTATTTCTACTTTATATTTTCCCATAAAAAATCTCCTACTATAATTGTGGGGATTTTTTAGTTTTTTTATTCATTTTATTTCGTAGGCTGTTTGGAGTTTTCTTATGATTTTTTTCTCTATTCTTGATATATATGATTGACTTATTCCTAGTAAGTTAGCTACTTCTTTTTGGGTATATTCGTCGCTTCCTTCTAGGCCGTATCTAAGTATTATTATTTGTTTTTCTCTTTCGTTTAGTTTGTATAGTTCTTTTTTTAATATGTCTTTATCTAGTTTATTAGAAAATTCATTGAATATGATGTTTTCGTCTGTTCCGAGGATGTCTTCGAGATGGAGTTCGTTTCCTTCGAGGTCGTAGTTTATTGCATCTTCTAGGCTTACTTCTGTCTTTCTTTTTTTGTTTTTTCGGATATACATTAATATTTCGTTTGCGATGCAACGGCTGGCGTAGGTGGCTAGTCTAATGTTTTTGTCTGGTTTGTATGTTTCTATTCCTTTGATTAGTCCGATTGTACCAATTGATACTAGGTCTTCGAGGTCGTA
Source organism: uncultured Clostridium sp. (assembly GCA_964612605.1). Classification (GTDB taxonomy): domain Bacteria; phylum Bacillota_I; class Bacilli_A; order RF39; family UBA660; genus CAG-533. Next base: position 6,973 of record CAZTEJ010000006.1, read on the forward strand.
TCCTGTGCTTTCGTATTTTTTGGATATGAAAACGACTAGTCTTAGGTTGTGTTCGATTAGTTTGTTTCTGGCTTGGAGGTTTCCTTCTTTGCTTTTTATTATTTCTTGTAGTTCTTCTTCTTTGGTTAGAGGTGGTGGAAGTATGTCTGTACTTCCTAGGAATAGTAAACTGTTATCTATTTTTAATATTTTAAATATTATGTTTATAATTTTTTTCATATGCTCTCCTTATTTAGTATTATTTTTATTCCGTTTATGTTTACGTCTGTTAATCCGATTAGGGTTGGTTTTGTTTTATGGTTGTTTATTAGTATTTTTTGTGGGGTAAATACTTCTAGGAGGTCTTTGTTGTTTACGGTGTAGTATGGTACTAAGAATGTTTTTATGTGGTCTTTTATAAGTGTTTGGTTTATTAGGATTATTGGTTTATGGAAGTAGGGATCTTTTAGGTTATTTCCCGTGTCAAGGAATCCGGTTTCTTTTATTATTTTATTGTTGTAGTGTATTTCTACGTTGTAGTAGTTTTGGTATTCGGTTGTTAGATGTTGTTGTTTTGTTATGTATTTGTATAGTATTATTGGGGATATTATTAGAAGTATATATATGTTTATTTTTAATCCGTTTGGGGTAAATATGAGTCCGTTATGGTTAAGGGTTATTGTGTTGCTTAGTAAGTATATTGTTCCTCCTAGGGTTATTGATAAGATATAAAGATAGATTAGGTTATCTTTGAAGTAGTTGAAGTTGTTGTATTTAAATGTGATTAGTATCATTATGATGCTGGTTAGGAGTTTGTAAAGTGTTATTTGGAATTGATTTGTTATTATAAATAGTAGGATTGTTGAGATACTTCCAATGAGTGATGATAGTAGTATATTTTTTATTTTAAAATTTCTTTTGAGGAGTTTGGCTGTTGATAGAAGTAATATGAAGTCTATTATGAAGTTTATTAAGATTATAAGGTCTATGTATATTGTCATTTTTTATCACCGTTATTATAGTACTATGAAAGGGAGGTAAAGTTTGTCGAATTATATGAAAAAAGTGAGTTTTTATAAACTCACTTGGAATGGGGATGCTGAGGTTCCGGTACCTGAGGTTATTTTGATGTTTGATTTAAGGTATAGGGTTGGACGGAAACCAACTGAATAATAATTTACCGGACTAGAAGAGTTACTAACTGTTCCACTTCCAAATACATAGAATACACTGTTGTCATTCTCGGAATAAGGTGTTATTGACCAAATACCGCTATCATTAAATAACCAGTTTACATCTTTTGAAGCATAACATTGGTTTAAATTGTTTAAGCATGCTTCTGCATTGCTTGCATATCCGTAATCACTTGGATATATTAATGCGATATTTCCTGTCCATTCTGTTGGTCTTCCTGTATATACTGTTGAACCTCTTTCGTATTGATACATTTCTTTTGCACTTACTTTAGATGTACTCCATCCTCCTAGGTGCCATGTTACTTCTTGAATTTGTGATTTTGATGTTGTGCTTAAAGTGTTATAATATGTTTCATTTAATTTTTCATTCAAACTTGATTCTACCCAATTGTTGAGACCATTTGAAGCCCATGAACCACTTCCTATCTTGGTTTCTCTTATTATTTTAATTCCTTCATCAAAAATGCCTATTATTCTGTATGATTCATTATTAAATGTAATATAATTATTAGGGTCTTCTCCTACATATCTTAGATTGTTATAATCGTCTTTTATAACGCCATCGTTATTATTATATTGTGCTTTGATATATGTTGTTAGTAGATTATCTGTTACTACAATTTTTTTAGTGGTTGTAGTTGTTTTTTTGGTTGTAGTAGTTGTGGTGGTGGTTGTTTTTTTGGTTGTAGTAGTCGTTGTGGTAGTTGGTTTTGTTGTAGTAGTCGTTGTGGTAGTTGGTTTTGTTGTTGTGGTAGTTGTTGTAGTTGGTTTTGTAGTAGTAGTACTTGTTGTTGTAGTTCTAGTAGTTGTGGTTGTTTTATTTTCTGGATCTACGTATATATCTTCTATATTTTTTGAACATATATTTGTTGTATTTATTTGGGTATTTGCTGTTTTGTTTGATTGGTTATAGGTTACTGTTATTTCATGGTTATTCATTCCTTTGTTGGTTATTGGGTTTATTACATTGTTATCTTCGTCGTATGATATTATTCCTTTTTGAGCGATTAAATCAAATGTTGTTTCGCATGTTGTTTTGTTATCTGTTGTTGTACAGTTTGATAATATATTACATCCTGTTTCGTTTGTAAAGCAGTTTGGATTATTTTCGCTCCAGGTGTTTAATGCGTTTATTGTTAGATCTATTTTGGTGTTGCATAGTTTTATTTTTGAATTGTATGATATTTTTTGAACTTGTGGTACTACTAGTACCATTAGTAGTGATATTATAACTAGTACTGCTAGTAATTCGACTAGTGTGAATCCTTGTTTATTTTTCATAGGTTACCTCTTTCGTTACGTTTATGTAATTTATTGTTATGTTTTGTTTTCTGAATTTTTGTTCATATTCTGTCATTATGTTGTTTTCGTAGTCTTGTGGTAGATCTAGTGATATGTCTTTTATATAATAGTTGTTGTTATTGAATGTTTGAATTGAGTATGCAAATAGGTTTTTGTTGTCTGTTTTCATTTTTATATTTATTTGGTTGTTTGATATTTGATTATATATATTGAGAAATACTGGGCTTGTTAGTCTTCTTTTGGCGTGTTTGGTTTTTGGCCATGGATCTGAGAAGTTTAGGTATATTGTGTCTATGTTGTGGTTGAAGTAGTTTGGAAGTGTTTTGGCGTCTATGCACATGAATCTAAGGTTTGTTGGTAGGTCTTCTATTTTTTGTAGTGCGCGTATGAGTACTGATTCGTATTTTTCTATTCCTATGAAATTGATGTTTGGATTTTGTTTGGCTTTTTCGATGATGAATGTTCCTTTACCGCATCCTATTTCTATGTGTAATGGTTTTTCTGGTGTAAATATGTTATTTGTTATTACTAGTTCGTTTGAATCTATTATTTCTTTTGCATTTTTTACATTTCTTAATCTCATTTTTTTACTCCTTTATTAAACTTTTTTATTTTTATACATATATTATTTTAGAGGTGAAACATGAAAAAGGATCGTAATTCTTTCTTTTCTGGATATGGTTATGGGCCTATTGGTGTTAATGGGATGTCTAATCAGGCTGTGAGTGCGAGTAATCAGTTTTATGCTGGTCCTGCGATGAATTATCAGGATGAATCTTATGGGATGAATAATAATATGTATTCTGATATTGATTCTAGGTTATCTAAGATTGAAAGAAGATTGAATAGAATTGAATCTAGGCTTAATAAGCTTGAGGGTGATTCTTCTTTGAATTATGATAGTGATTATAGTTCTAATAATAATATGTATATGGTTTAGTTTTTCTTTGGCTTACCTTTGGTAAGTTTTTTTGTTATTTTGTTTAGGTAGTCTTCTCCGAAGACTTCTTTTAATAGATTTAGTTTTATTGATATATAAATATATATTATTGCTCCTAGGATTGTGTTGATTGTTATGATGAGTAATGAGTCTAGTTTGTTATATGGGTTAAGTGGTAATAGTTTGTTTATTATTATAAGTATTAGTGCCATTGTTATAGCTGGTATTAGTGTTTTTAATGTTGTAATTATTGATTGTTTATAGCTTATGTTTTTTTCTTTGTTAATAAGTTTTAGTCCAACTATGATTGATAGGGCGTAACTTATTAGTGATGCGGTTGTTGCTCCGTAGTAGGCTGGTATGCCTATTTTGTTAAATAGTATCATGAATGGGACGTCTAGTATGGCGTTTAGTAGGGTTCCGATGATGTTTGTTATGTAAACGTATTTGAATTTATTCATTCCTTGTAGGGTTGATGATACTATCATTGATAGGTTTCCTAGTAATGCGCAGAAGATGATTAGTTTTAGGATTGATCCTCCGTATGGGTTTGTGTTGTAGAATATTGTCCATATTGGGGTTGCTAGTAGGGATATTCCAATTGTCATTGGAAGGGATACGTATATGGATATTTGTATTGCTTCGTTTATTCTTTTTGATAGTGATTTTAGGTCTTTGGTTGTGTATGCTTCTACGATGGATGGGATTAATGATGTTATCATTCCGGTTGCAATTGAGTTTACTATCATGCATATTTTTGATGCCCAGGTTGAGATGCAGCTTGCGATGAATTCGACTTCTTCTGCTGCGTATCCTAGGGATGTTAATGTGTTTAGTATTAGTACTGAATCTGTAATACTGTAGATGTTGTTTATTATGTTTATTATTACGAATGGGATTGCGTAGCTTATTATTTTTTTGGTTATTTCTTTGTTGGTTATGTTGTCTTTTTCAAAGTTTTTATTTAGATCTAATTCGTTTTGATATTTTTTTATTTTTGTTTTTAGATATAGGTATGCTAGTAGTCCTCCGAAGAATGCTCCGGATACTGCTATTCCTACTGCTACTGTTAGGGTTGTATTAAATACTTTGTATGCTAGGTATGATCCTGCTAGTATTATGAATATTCTTACTACTTGTTCTATTAGGTTTGCTACTCCTGATGGTGAGTATACTTGGTGTCCTTGGAGGTATCCTTTGGTTACGCTTAGGTGTGGGATTATTAGTATTGCGAATGAGACGCATCTTATTACGAATGCGGCGTCTTGGGTTGTGTTTCCTCCGGTTATTTTTCCTAGGTAAAGTGTTGCTAGTTCTTCTGCGAATATGAATAGGAGAAAGAATGCGGCTATGCTTATGTAGGTTATTATTTTTTTACCTACGTAGTATGCTCTTTTTTTGGCTTCTTGTTTTCCTAGGGAATTGTATTCTGTTATTACTTTGCTTATTGCGTTTGGGATTCCTGCTGATGATATTCCTAGGAATAATAGATATAGTTGGTATGCATAGCTGTATAGGGCGCCTCCTTTGGTGCCTACTATGTCGTAGAAGGGGATTACGTATAGCATTCCCATCATTTTTACTATTATTATTGATATTGTTGATATGATTGTTCCTGTTATAAAACTATTTTTTTTCATTTTTAATCACTTTCACTTCTATATATTATCATTGCTGTAAAGCAGTATATTTGTTCTTCTCCATAAGCGGTTATGGCAACACTGTATTTGATATCTATTAGTTCTTGGATTGTTTGAAGAAAATTGTTAATAGATATTTCTAGGTCTTTTTCATGGGATTCGTCAAATACTTTTACTTTCATTTTTCCTCCTTTTGTTGTTATGTTATTATGTTTTATGGAGGAAATTTGTCTAATTATGTTGTGTTCTTATTTTTCTTAAACATTTTGTACATAGTGCGGTGTAGTTGTCGTTTCCTACTAGGATATCGTTTGTTTTATCTCCGTTGTAGTAGGTGTAGTTTGCTTCTCTGTTGCAGTTGTTGCATGATGCGTATAGATATATTATTTGGTCTGATATTGCCATTATTTGTGGCATTAGGCCAAATGGTTTTAATTCGCTTGTTAGGTTTAGTCCGGCTATATATATATCTAAATCTTTATCTATTGATAGGTCTATTAGTACTTCTATGTTTCCTTCTAGGAAGTTTGCTTCGTCTATAAATATTGTTTTTATATTATCTGTAAGGTAATCGTATATTTGATCTAGATTATTAATAAGGATCGCTGGGACTTCTTTGTTGTTTCTGGTTCTGATTACGCCATAGTCTCTTGTGTCTATTTTTGGTTTGAACATAAGTATTTTATCTTTATGATATTTTTTTTCGTATTCTTTTAATAATTCATATGATTTTCCGCTAAACATTGGTCCTGTATATAGTTTAATCATTTTTTTGTCACTCTCCTATATAAATATACATTATTTTTATATTTTATTCAATTAAAAAAGATAGTTTGGGTTCTATCTCTTTCTTAGTTTTTAAGTTTTAAATTAGTGGTTCTCCACATAATGAGCATGTTTTTGATGAGTATGTGTTTTCGAAGCCACAGTTTGTACATTTTTTGGTTGCTTTGATTCCGGCGTTTATTTCTTCATTTGCCATTTTGGGAAGTTCGACTGTTTCTTCTAGGATATCTTGGTCTATTGTTTCTATTGGTGGTTCTTGGGTATTTGTTAGTTCTTCTAGTGTTGGGATTAGTGGTTCTCCTGAATTTAATGGTTTGTTTATATCTTCTATTTTTAGTTCTGTTAATGTGTCTAGTTTGTCTATTTCTTTTATTGTTTGTTTTTCTGGGAGTACTAGTGGGGTTTCAAAGATGTTGGTAATATCTTCATCTATTATTTTATTATTTTCTTGTTCTTGTTTTATGTTTATGTAAGCGTTATTTGTGTTTGTTTTTTCTGTTATTTTTTGTTCTTCTAGGTTAAGTGGTGGTTGTTCTATGAATTCTTCTTGTTTTGGTTCTTGTTTGAATTCTTCTTTTGGGGTTGTTTCTTGTTTTGGTTCTTTTGATAGAATTATTATTAAATAATAGATATTTGGTGCAATTAAACATAGTAGTCCTAGTAATGGGGTTTTGTTTACTTTTTTGGCTATCATAAATGGCATTATTATTAGTCCAATGATATTCGCTACTGGAATAAATTGTAACCATCCTGGTAATCCGGATATTGTTAGGAGTATCCATGTATTACATATTGGGATTAGGCTTAGTATTCCTTTTTTATTAAATTTTTTAAATAGTAACCATAGTTCTATTTGGGTTATTATATATATTAAAATAGCTATTATTATTAAAATTATAAGTGTATTATTTGTTATCACTTTTTTCAACCTACCTTCTCTTATATTAACAATATAGCATAGAGAAAGTAAAATAGCAAACAAATTTGCTATTTTAATCTTTTGGTTTTGATAGTATCATTATAATAAATGAGATTATTATAGTGTATGATATTCCGAGGGAAACTCCGGTTAGTAGATTTGTAAAGAGTCCTAGGGGACCGTTTGTGATGTATCCTTCGTAAACGCTTGTTGTGATTGTATTTCCGAAGGATATTATTGGGATGTTTGCTCCTACTCCGATTATTTTGGATATTTTATCGTATATTCCGAATGTACTTAGTATTGCTCCTATAACAACGAATAGGCTTGTAATATGTCCGTATGTTAGTTTGGTATTGTTTAGTATTATTTGACTTATTAAGCATATTATTCCGCAGTAAAGAAATGAATATATTATTGTCATTTAGTCACCTCTATTGTTAATGCGTGGGTTATTGCTGGTATTGTTTCTTTTTGATTAACCATTTCTGGACTATGTAGTGAACCTGTTGCTAGTAAAAGTATTTTATGATATTTTTTATTGTTTATAATATTATAAAATAGTATTAATGGTAAACAAGCAGGTCCACTTGCTCCGCTTATTTCTTTGTCTTTATATAGTATACTTCCTGCGTCTATGTGGTTATTTAGTTTGATTTTATCTTTTTGTAGTAATTCTTTTAGGATATTTGTTCCTACTTTGCCTAGATCTCCTGTTAGGATAAGATCGTAGTCTTTTGTTGTTGTGTTTGTATTTTTAAGATGTTCTTTTAGGGTTTTGTATGCACTTCTTGCCATTACGGCTCCCATGTTGTATGTATCTTTTATATATGAATCAACTACTGTTCCGATGGTTCCGTTTATTATTTTGATGTTTGATGGGGTTTTAGTTATATTGATTCCGATAGCACAGGTTGCGGTTTGGGTACTTCTTTTTATTTTTGGGGATCCGTATTCTACTGGGAATCTGAATTGTTTTTCTGCGTTTAAGTTATGGGAACTTATTATTACTGCTCCGGTATTTAGTGTTGTATTCATTAGGTATGTTGATATTGTTATTATATCTGCTACGAATGATGCGCAGGCACTGTATATTCCGATGTATGGGATGTTTTTTTCTTTTAATGATATGTTTGAGGTTCCTAGTTGATTTTCTAGGTTTGATGTTATTAGTATTTCTGGGGTATTTAGATTATATAGTACTTCTTCTATCATTTTAATTTCTGCTTTGTATGGTGTTTTTTCTCCATAATAATAATCGTTTATTATTTTATTAGGGTTTTTGATATTTCCTTTGGCTTCTTTGTTACTTACTATTGTATAGTAGTTATTTATATAAATATCTTTAAAATTAAACATTTATTATCACCTTTATTATTCCGAATATAAATCCGCTTATTATTGCATATAGGATTACGCTTCCAGCGAGTTTGAATATATTTGATCCTATTCCGGTTATTAGTCCATCGTGTTTGTAATCTAATATTGTTGATGTAACACTGTGGGAGAAACCGGAGATAGGTATTATTATTCCTGATTTGAATTTTGATATGATGTCATCAAATTTTCCGGTTGAGGTTAGAATTGATGATAAAGTAATTATTATTATTAAAACATATGATATTGCTTCATCGTTTGTTAATTTGTATTTAGTTATTAACATTAATCTTATTGTTTCTGATATTGCTGCGATTGTGCCTCCTGATAGGAAGGATAAGAGATAATCTTTTTTGTTATTTTCTTTTGGGGTGTGTTTTTTTACTATTTTTAAATATTCATTTTTATTCATGTTATCACAGTATTATTTTAATCAAATTATGATATTATATACTCTTTTATTTTTTGTTTGCTTTTTTGTTCTAATCTAGATACTTTGACTTGGGATAGTCCTAAGAGTGTGGCTGTTTCTTGTTGGGTTAAATCATTAAAATATCTGTTTATTATTATTTGTTTTTCTAAATTGTCTAATTTGGTTAATGATTCTTTTATTAGTATTAAATCGTCTATATTAGTTGTTTTTCCAATGGTATCTATATAAGAAATATTATTGTCATCTATTTTTGAATCTAAACTAACTATTTCTTTGGTTAGTTCTAGTATTTCTATAATTGTGTTTTTGTCTAAATCAAGATAGTTTGCTAGTTCTGATATTGATGGGGTTTTACCTGTTGTTTCTTGTATGTTGTTTATTGTTTGTGTTATTAATTTGGATAGTTTTAAGTATTCTTTGGTTAGTTTAATATCTTTTGAATTGTTTACTAGGTTATACATTTCTCCAAATATATACATATAAGCAAAGTTTATGAAGTTTGAGTTAGATTTTATATCGTAATTTCTATATGCTTTTATTAGTCCGATACATCCTGCTTGGTATAGATCACTTAGTTCTACGTTATAGAATTTTTTTGCTATTTTGTATATTAATGATTCGTATTTAATAATTATTTCTTGTTCCATGTTTTTCTCCTTTCAAGCTTAATATACTTTAGTTTTTATTTGGAGAAAATATATTCGACAATCTATTTCTTTTTATGATAGTAAATAGTGTAAAGTAAAAGTGTTAGTGGTAATAATAATATCATATATGTATAGTTTATTTTAGTATTTTCTTTTGTTTGTTGCTGTTCTATTTTCTTTGTTGTTTGTTTTGATGATGAGAGGTTAACTACTTTAATACTTGTTGTTTTAGTTGTTGTTGGGTTATTTTGTTTTATTGTTTCTTTTTGATATAGTTTATAAACTTTTGTATTTAGATATTCTATTTCAACTAGATAATTATTGTCATTTTCTTTATATGTTATATTTATATTGTCTTTATTTGCGTTTGTATCTAGTATTATGTTATTTATGTTATTTATATCTATTTTGTCTGATAATACATAATAGTATCTTGTGTAATAGTTATAATATGTTTTTGAATCTTTGTAATCTATATTATAGTCATCTGATATTGTATTAGTATAGTTGTTTAGATATGTTTTTTTATAACTGTAGTAGTGGTATTTTGTATCTGTTTTTTTATAACCTACTAGGTTAGGATAATGCCAATTAGTATCGTGTTCCCATGTGATTTGTTCTGATAGTTTATTAAAGTCTTCTTCTAGTAAGTATTGTTGGATAACTATATTATTTTTTTGTGTTTTTTCTAATCGGAACGAACTTTCTACGTTTAAGTTAGAACCAATTAATAAAATGTATCCATCAAACTGCTTATTAATTGCATCGTCTTTGTATTTTGTTTCTATTCTTAGATCTAAGACTTTGGTTTTTGGAATAAAGTAAGTTATACTTTTAGAAGATGGCTCTATTTGGGATATTTCTAGTATTAATGTATCTTTATCATATATTTTAATGTATTCTATTCTATCGTCTAAGGTTTCATATGTTGGTATATGTCTAAAATATATTTCGTATACTTCGTAGTTTTTAAGTGTTTTCAAGTATGAATATTGGACTTGGTTTTCATCTACTTTTGTCTCAGTGTAGTATTTATCTGTTATGTAGTCTTGTTCGTCTTTTATAAGGTGTTTATTTGTTTCGTTAGGGATTTGATATCCTTCATCTATTTTTTCTAGGGTGTAGGTGTTATATAGTGTTATTTCTTCTCTTTTTATGTAATCTGTTTCTTGTTTGTAGGTTTCTACATTTTGTTCTGTTAGGATATAATCTGTGTATATTTTTTCATTTGCTTTTGTTTTTAATGGTAATATCATTGTAAGAATTATTATTAATAATTTCATTGTTTTTCCTCCTCGTTATTATTTTAATTGTATTAGTGATATTATATTTTTTTGTTATGGTATCATTATGGGTATGTGTATTATTGTTTTCATTTTTCCTCCTTCTACTTATATATATACACGAAAAAGTTTGTGTTTTCTTTTTTTATTTGATATTTTTTTTAAAAATGTGATAGTGGACAAAATAGGAAAAATATATTATAATGAGTAAGCGATATGAACTTTAATATTTTTTAAGGAGGAATGAATTTATGAAAAATGAAGAAGTTACATCTATATTTGCTTTGGGTGGATTAGGTGAAGTTGGAAAGAATATGTATGTTATTGAGCATAAGGATGAGATTGTTATAATTGATGCTGGGGTTATGTTTCCTGAAACTGAGTTACTTGGTATTGATTATGTTATTCAGGATATTTCTTATTTGAAGAGTAACCAGGATAAGATTAAGGCTTTAATTATTACTCATGGTCATGAGGATCATATTGGTGGTATTACGTTTTTATTACAGAATGTTTGTGTTCCTGTAATTTATGCATCTAAGATTGCTTGTGATTTAATTGTTAAGAAGTTTGAGGATAGAAATATTTCTTATAATAATTTGGTTGAGTTTAATAGTGATACTGTTCTTAAGTTTAAGTATATGGAGATTTCTTTTGTTGGTACTACTCACTCTATTCCTGGTAGTTATGCTGTTGTTATAAAGACTCCGAATGGGACTATTTTTGAGACTGGAGATTTTAAGTTTGATTTGACTCCGATTGGTCCGGTTGCTGAAATTCATAAAATTGCAAAACTTGGGGATGAGGGGGTTAAGATTCTTTTATCTGATAGTACGAATGCGTGTAATCCGGGATATTCTAATAGTGAGTCTATGGTTGATGAGGCTTTGAATGATGTGTTTTCTCTTAATACTTCAAGGATTATTATTGCTACGTTTGCTTCTAATATTTATAGAATTAAGCATATTGTTGAGACTTGTAGAAGAAATAACAGAAAGATTGTTACTTTTGGTAGGTCTATGGAGAATGCGAAGGAGATTGCAATTAAAAATAATTTAATTACTGATAAGACTATTTTTATTGATGCGAATGAGGCTAAGGATTTAAAGTCTAATCAGATATGTATTTTATGTACTGGTTCTCAAGGTGAACCTTTGGCTGCTCTTTCTAGGATTGCGAATGGGACTCATAAGCAAATTTCTTTGCTTCCTGATGATATTGTTGTTTTTTCTTCTAGTCCAATTCCTGGTAATAAGGCTTCTATTAATAAGATTATTAATAAGTTGTATTTAAAGGGGGTTAAGGTTTATACTAATTCTGAATTATCTGATATTCATACTTCTGGTCATGCTAAGCAGGAGGAACTTAAGTGGATGCTTAGGTTGGTTAAACCTCAATATTTTATGCCTGTTCATGGTGAATATAGAATGTTAAAGACTCATGGTGATTTGGGTAATTTATGTGGAATTCCTAAGGATAATATATTTATTTGTAAGAATGGTGATTGTGTAGAGCTTACTAAGGATGGTGCTAGAATTGGTAAACGTATTCAAGCTGGTGATGTGTATGTTGATGGTTCTAGGATTGGTAATATTGGATCTACTGTTATTAGGGATAGGCAGTTTATGAGTCGTGAGGGTATTTTATGTGTTATTATTAACGTTGATGTTAAGAATAGAGAGCTTGTTATTAAGCCTAATATTACTACGAGGGGATTTATTTTGGTTAATGAGAATGCGAATTTGATAAAGAATATTGAAGAAAAGGTTACTAATGTTGTTAGAAGTGCTTTGAAGAGTAATTATAATTATGTTGATTTGAAGAATCAAATTATATTGGAGTTATTTCCGTTTATTAATGAGTTGACTGGAAGAAGGCCTTTGATTATTCCTGTTATTATGGAGGTTAATAATTAACAATTTATTTAGTCTATCATATTATATAGTATGGTAGATTTTTTTATTAGTTTAAATCCAATTTATCAGGCGTTTATTGCTTGTTGTTTTACTTTAATTCTAACGGTTATGGGTGCTAGTTGTGTTTTTTTGGTTAGAAGAATTAATGATAGTATTGTATATGTTTTTAATAGTGTTTCTGCTGGAATTATGCTTGCTTCTTCTATTTTTTCTTTGATTATTCCTGCTTTAGATAGTGCTGTGGGGTTAGGGTGTAATGCGAGTGTTTTGTTATCTTGTGGATTTATTATTGGTTCTTTGTTTATTTATTGGTTTGATATTTGGTATAAGAAAAAGAATTTTGATAATAAAGTAAATTTGAATTTTGTTATTTCTATGATTATTCATAATTTTCCTGAAGGTATGGCTATTGGGGTTGCGTTTGCCAGTGTGTTTTTTGATAGTTCTATGGGGATAATGGGTGCGATTTCTTTGGCTATTGGAATTGGTATTCAAAATTTTCCTGAGGGATGTGCGGTTAGTTTTCCTTTATATAGTAATGGTTATTCTAAATTTAAATCTTTTGTAATTGGTGGTCTTAGTGCGGTTGTTGAACCTGTTGGTGGGGTTATTGGGGTTTTGATTGCTTTAAGGTATCCTATTTTACTTCCTTTGTTTCTTGCTTTAGCTGCTGGTTCGATGATATATGTTATAATTACGGAACTGATTCCTGAGGTTATGATGCAAAAAAATAAAGAACTTATGGCTCTTTATTTAATTATTGGTTTTATTGTTATGATGGTTTTGGATATCTCTTTAGGATGATATCTTTTTATTTAAATATTTTTTCGAATTCTTTTGGTAGTTTTGTTTGTAATATTATTTTTTGATTTGTTTTTGGGTGGGTAAATTCTAGATAATAGCTGTGTAGTCCTAGTCGTCCGATTGGATTTTTTTTGGAATTATATTTTTTATCTCCTATGATTGGGTGATTAATATTTGATAATCCAACTCTTATTTGATTTTTTCTTCCGGTTTTTATTTCTATATCTAATAGTGTATATGTATTTTTATTTATTAATGGGTTATATATGGTTATTGCTTTTTTTCCTTTTGTTTTGTTGTTTGTTATGTATGTTTTTAAATCTTTTCCTTCTGTTAGATATTGTTCTATTTTTCCTTTTTCTTTTATTGTTCCTGTAACTATTGCATAGTATTTTCTTGTTACTTTATCCCAATTGTTTTGGAGGATGGTTTTTGTTTCTGGATTTTTTGCAAAGATGATTAGTCCTGAGGTTGATTTGTCTAGTCTGTTTACGATGAATACTTTTTGATTTTTTTTGTGAAGATATTCGTATACTTCATGGTATAGTGTTTTTTCTTTTTCTTTGTCTGTTGATATTGTTAGTATTCCTGACGGTTTATCTATTACTAGTAATGATTTATCTTCATATATTATATTTAATTTTTTCATTTTATTAATGTTTGACGTTGGTATATATTGCGGTTACGTCGTCTATTTCTTCTAACATGTTATATAATCTATCGTATAGTTCTTTATTTTCTCCTGTTAGGGTTATTTCATCTTTTGCAAACATTCCTACTTCGTCAAATATGTATTCAACTTTTGGTTCTATTTTTTCTACTATGTCTTTAACGTCGTTAAAGTTTGTTGGATTACATGATATTGTTATTTCTCCGTTTTCGTTTTCAAAATCTATTATTTCGATTCCTTGGTTTAATATTTCTTCAAATATTTCTTCTTCTTTATTACTTTTGAATGTTATTATACCTAGGTAATCGTAGTTGTATGATACTGAGTTTGTTACTCCTAGTTGTTTGTTTACTTTTCCGAAGGCGGTTCTTACGAAACTTACTGTTCTATTAACGTTGTCGGTTAATGTTTTAATTATAAATGTACTGTTGCCGGGGCCGAATCCTTCGTAAACTACTTCTTGGTAGTCTTCTCCTCCTGATCCTTTTGCTTTATCTATTGCTCTGTTTATAATATCACTTGGTACTTGTTCTTTTTTTGCTTTTTCTACTACTCTTTTTAGATGGATGTTTGTTTCTATTTCTGGATTTCCTTTTGCTGCTAGGTATATTTCTTTGGCGTAGTTGCTATATAATTTTGCTTTCATTGCTCCTGTTTTTTGAATACTTGCTTTTCTTACTTCGTATGCTCTTCCCATTGTTTTTTTCCTTCTTTCTTATATTAAACTGCTTATTATCATTAGGATTATTCCTGTTATGATACCGTATATGCTTTGTTTTGTAAAATTTTCTTTTAGTTCGATTAATAGTTCAAATAGTATTAAGTATATTATCATTCCTATTGAAATGCTTAGTAATAATCCGATTATAATATTTGTTAGGTATTGTTCAAATAATGAGATTATTAGTCCTCCTATAAATGTTGATATTGTTAGTAGGGTTATGTAAATCCATTTTTTTGATTTTTTTTCTTGATTTAATAGTGTAGTTATTTCGATTCCAAATGGAATATTATGTAGTCCTACTCCTATAACGCATATTAAACCGGCTTTTAGGTTTGTTGATGTTATTGCGTAAATGCTCATTCCTTCTACTAAGTTATGGATTATTAGTGCGAGTGATGTCATTATTCCTATATGGCTTAGATGATTTTCGTGGTGATTTATTTCTTTGTAATGATCATGGTGTGGTATTAATTTTTCTAGTATTATTAGTATTAGTAATCCGAATAGTATTCCTAGTATTATATATATTTTGTTGTGATTTTCGAATAGTTCGATTGTCTCTGGTAGGATGTCAAATAATAATAAGTATATTAGTACTATGAATGCGGTGGATATACTAAAGTTTGTTAGGTTTTTATTATTTGGTTTTATAGTTGCTATTATTACTCCTATTAGGAAGAATAATCCTGCAATTAGGTTTATTAGTAATTTCATGGTTTCACCTCTTTTTCTTTTATATTATACAAAATTTTTATGAAAATAAAAACCCTTATTTGGGGTTATTATTTACTTTGACAATAATAATATATAGAATAGTGATATTAATACTGGGATAAGTATTGCTGATATCACTAGCATATAGAATTTGATGTCTTTTTCTTTATTTTTCATATTCATCTCTTTTATTTTACTATATTGTTTGAATTGTTTCAACTAGAAAAGTTCTAGGGTGCTTTCTGCATTAAGTGTGTAGTTTGTGAATTCTTGTTTTAAATAGATTGGGTATGCTGCGCATCCGATCATGGCTGCGTTGTCTGTGCAATATTTTATTGGGGGAACTGTTAGTTCGATATTTTTTTCTTTGCATAGTTTTTCAAATTCTTGACGTAGGTATTTATTTGCTGATACTCCTCCGGCGATAATTAATCTTTTTATAGGTGTTTGGTCTAGTACTTGTTTTGTTTTTCTGATTAGTTCGTCTACTGCAATGGTTTGGAATGAATTTGCTAAGTCGTATTTTCTTATTTCGTTTCCTCTTTGTTTTTCGTTGTGGGCTAGGTTTATTATGGCGCTTTTTAGTCCACTAAATGAGAAGTTTAATTCGTTGTTATTCATTGGAATTGGTAGGTTATATGTTGGTTTTCCTTGTTGTGCATATTTTTCTATATTTGGTCCGCCTGGATAGGGCAGATCTAGTATTCTAGCTACTTTATCATATACTTCTCCTATTGCATCGTCTAGGGTTTTTGCTAGTACTTTAAATTTATAGTCGTCTTCCATTAGTACTAATTCGGTATGTCCTCCGCTTACTACTAGTGCGAGTAAGGGGTATTCCATTTTTTTTACAAGGTTGTTTGCGTAGATGTGTCCTGCTATATGATGTACTTTTATTAATGGTTTGTTGTAGACTAGTGAAAGTATTTTTGCGGCTTCTATTCCAACTAAAAGACTTCCTAATAGTCCTGGTCCGTATGTTACTGCGATTGCATCTATTTTGTCTATTTTGATGTTTGATTTGGTTAATAAGTCTTCTAATACGATTGTTATGCTTTCTGTATGCATTCTGCTAGCTATTTCTGGTACTACTCCTCCGAATTTTGCATGGGTATTCATTTGGGTAAATATTGTGGTTGCTATTTCTTCTTGTCCGTTTTTTATTATTGACATACTGGTTTCGTCGCATGATGATTCTATTGCTAATATGTATATATCTTTCATTTTGTTTAGTTCCTTTCCATTATAATTGCATCTGTTTTATCTTTGTAGTATTGTTTTCTAGTGTTTATTTGTTTGAAGTTGAATTTTTGATATAGGTTGATTGCGATTGTGTTTGTTGTTTTTACTTCTAACATTATTTTTTTATTTGGATGGTTATTAATAAGATGGGTTAGAAGTTTTGTACCTATATGGTTATTTTGATGTTCTGGCTTTACTACTATATTTATGATATCTATAATATCTATTCCGTTATATATATGTAAAAATCCTTTTATTATGTTTGAATCTTTATATATGTAAATTATATCATTTTGTGATAGTTCATTTAAATTGTATAATTGTTTAAAGTTTGGATTTATTAATTGTCCTATTTGGTATATTTCGTCTATATCTTCTGGTTGGATTTTATTTATCATTTAAGGCCTCTATGGTTTTAACGTATATTGGATTTGCTTTATGAACGTTTGTATATTGTAATTTGTCTAGATGGGGTATTAGTTTAGATAGTTCTATTTCATCATTGGTGTATATTTTATAATTATAATTTTCAAGGTATTTATTTGTATCTATATTTTTTAAATAAATTATTTCATTTTTTAAAGTATTATTTTCAAATATTCCAATATATTTTCCTTTACTGTCTGTAATTTGAATTATTTTGTCTTTTTCTTCTTTTGTAAGTGCGATGGCTTCGATGCTTGTTATTGTTTTGATTGGAATGTTTAGTGTATATGCAAGCATTTTAGCGTCTGTTACGCCTAATCTTGTTCCGGTAAAGGAACCTGGTCCGTTTACGACTATTATTTCTGATAGGTCTTGTAATGTTATGTTGTTATTTGTAATGATTTGGTTTATCATTGGAACTATATATTCACTATGGCTTTTGTATGTTTCTTGTTTTAATTCTTGGATTAATTTATCATCTTTAATTAATCCGATTATAATATTTTCATTATAGGTACTTATAAATAATTTATTCATTTATGGTACTCCTTTCAATTTACTATATTATACATCATATTTCTAAAAAAAATAATGCTTTTTAGCATTAATTATATTATTGATTCAACTAAATCTATGTATTTTTGTCCATATGGTTTTAATACTAGTATTCTTGTGTTTTCGTCTATTAGTTTGAAATCAATTTGTAATCTTTCTTCTGGCAAGCAATCGCAAATCATATCTGACCATTCGATAATACATATTCCATCTTTATTGAAATAGTCATCAAATCCGATTGTTTCACATTTTCCTTCTAATCTATAAACATCCATATGATATAATGGCATTTCTCCTGATTGGTATTCTTTAATTAAATTGAATGTTGGACTTGTTATTGTTTCTGTTATCCCTAATGATTTTGCAAATCCTTTTACAAAAACTGTTTTTCCACTTCCTAATTCTCCGTCTAAACAAATTACCATTCCTGGAAATTTTTCTGATTCAATATTTTCTGCCAATTCCATTGTATCATAAATACTTCTTGATGTAACTTTATAATCCATTTTCTATCACCTATTATCATTATATTGTACTATATATTATTTGTAAATATTACTTTACATTTTAATTAAAAATTAAAGCAAAAAAAAATTGGCAACTACCTATTTTTGCAAATAACTATCTTCGGCGTTTAAGT
>CAZTEJ010000007.1:0-23357 GCA_964612605.1 uncultured Clostridium sp.
CTCCTACTCTAAGAAAATTATAGCACCACCCCCCCGTCTGTCAATCTCAAACATTTGTTCGTATTTTTGCATTAATTTGCAAATTATTTTATACTTATTTTTCAAAACAAAAAAAGTTGTTTCCAACTTTTATTTATCATCTTCCTCAAAAAAATCATCAAAATATTCATCATCAATATTATCTACAACAACACTATCATTATCAACTATCACTTTTGATTCAGGTTTAATCTTTATATCATTCTGCTTAAAGAAATCATCAAACTTCTCAACCACAGTAGCATCTAACTTCTCAAATTCCTCTACCTTATTATTACTCTGTTTCTCCTTCTCTAATTCCTCTTCCTTCTCAAGTTCAGCTATCCTCTCATCAATACGTTTAACCAAACTATCAATATCAAACCCAGGACTTACCTGCCCGTTAGGTCTAGAATCAGGTAAAGGCATACCAAACATATTATTCGGCCTATTAGGCATTCCCTCAAATATATTACCTATCGGAACCCCTTTATTCGGATTCATATTATTATTCACATTATCTACATTATCAAATAATTTCTTCCTCTTTTCAGTCTTAACAAACTCTTTAACATCAAACAACTCTACTTCCTTCTGAGTTCTTAGGGCAAACTTTCCTTTTCCATACTCAACATCTCCCCAATCTATCTTATAACTTGGAGTCAACTTAACCTTAAAAGGATTCAACCTTTGCTTTAATATTATAACCTCATTCTGTTTCAACTTCTGTAAATCAGATACAGTTATCAACGGTACAGACGCAGTCTTCTCTTTCTCCTTAGACTTAACCTCACCACACAACTTACTTATCTCTTCCAAAGCAGATAACTCATTAGTCATAATAAACACAATATTAGCACAATTACTTCTTATTGTTTCAGCTATCTCCTTACCATAAACATCATTCAACTGAGAAAAATTCTGAACAATTATAGTAAACCTTATCTTCCTTGATCTAGCAGCAGTTACCATAGTAGAAATATCCTTTATCGGAGGCATATTAGCAAACTCATCCAATATAAAGTTAACTCTGTAAGGTAACTTCCTATTCTCAGTCTTCTGAGCAACAGATATTAAAGTCTCATACACCTGTTTTAAAAATATAGTAGCTAAACTATGATAAGTAGTTTTCTCATCATGAACTACAATAAACACAGCCGTCTTCTTAACACCTATTTCATGAATATCAAAATCACTATAAGACAACATCTCAGACAACTGTTCACGAGAAGCAAACTTCCTTATCTTTTCCCTAAACACAGATAAAATCCCTTGCTTAGTCTCATTAGCAGTATTTATCGTATTAGATGCAAATACATAAGCAGCATCCTTCTCACCCTTTAAATTAAAATACTCTTTAATATAATTACTAGATGCAAAATTCTCTTCCCCCGCATTAGCCATATAATTAATTGACTTTAAATTAATTTCTTCCTCTTTAGCATCCTGAAATAACCCAAGAGTTAATCCACTAAAATAATCAGCCGCACTCTTCTCCCAAAAAGGATCAGATTTATTATTAGGATCATACAATATATTTGAAGCAACATCCTCCAATAACTCAATCGCCTTATCCACATTACCTTTTTTATAATAATCATAAGGAAGAGCCAAAGGATTCCAAGCATTACCCATACTAGGTTCCCTAAAATTTAATACAACTATATTATACCCTTTACTCCTTAACATCTCAGAATGATCCCCATAAAGTTCACCCTTAGGATCAGTTACAATTAAACTCTCACCTGCCCTAGCAATACTTTCAATCTGAGCATTAACCAAACAAGTACTCTTACCACTACCAGTCGCACCTATTACCAAAGTATGATTCTCACTATTATCAACATACATTGTCTTACCATCATTAATAAGCGGAATACCAGCACCATCAGCCTCTCCTGACTTAATATCTATCTTAACAACATCCTTAAACTTCTTTATCTCACTTTCCTTTAACCATCTCGAATAACCTTTTTCTTCCTTATCACCTATTTTAAGCCCAATCCCAGGACCTTTTTCCTTCTCAAATATATAAGAACTAACACTAAGCAATATAACCACAAACACGGCTACAAACACGATTAAAGTAGCAAACAAATAAGGTGGAACAAACCCTGCAAAAAAGTTAAGTCCAAAAAACTTATTTTCATCTATCAACGATGTAAAATTCATAACACTAAGTGAACATAATATTAACAAAAATATACTATAAACAACCAACATTACAAAATCCTTAGGAGATATTCTAAACTTCATACTAGTTTCCCTCTTTCTTTATATATTATATAATATAACTTACCATATTTCAAACAGAACAATTATTTGAATAATAATTATTCATACCTACAGCAACATACCCAGTAAGATCAGAACTCTTATACTCACCATACTTTAATCCATCACCACTTGCCTCAGCAACAGTAATAGACGATCCAACATTCTGAATAACAAGCAAAACCTTATCATCATTTAATACAATATCACCAGGAACAACCTCAGATACAGACGTTATCTGACCCACATTAATAATCTCATCTATAGGAACAATCCTATTTACTTTAGAATTAGTAAACAACCATCCAAGAAAAGTATAACTGTTAAAACCATAAACATACTCAACCTCATCCTCAGTAAAACTACCACCCCAATTAGAATCAATTACCACATCCTGATTAATCTTATTATAAGAACTATAAGGAACCCTATAACCATATTCATTTAAACCATCAATCAACTTAACAGCAACACTAGCAACATTCCTACCACTACAACTATTAATAACTACAGAACCAATATCACTTTCTAATTTACTAATACCATCTTCACCAATAAGAGATAACAACGTATTATCTTTAATAGAACTACTATCACTAGAAGAAAAATTACTACTACTATCAATAACCTCACTAGAACCAGAAGAAGAACCAAAATTCCAATTAGTAAAATTCAAAATATTACTCATAGTAGCATCAATAAACAACACCATAAACACCGCTAAAAGAATAAACAACAAAACAAAACCAATACCAACATACAAATACAACTTAACCTTCTTACTAGTTTTCTTAATAAACCTCTTACCAACCTCAGTACTACTTACAACATCATAAGCATAACCACCTAAACTACCAAAAGCACTAGTTGCAGCAACCTTCCCAGCAGTTTTAACTGCCATATCAGTAACAGTTTCATCTTCTACATCTTCATCAACATTTTGATTATTATAATTTAAATTATACCTAGGGAAAGTATTCCTATTATATCTAGTATTATTTAAAGTACTATTTTTAAAATTATTCTTACTAAATTTATCATAAGCATTATTACCCTTTCCCATAACTAATTCCTCCTATTTTATTATTACCTTATAATTATTTATACTATCCTCTACAAACACAAAAGAATTACCAGCCTTATCAATAACATAAATACTTCTTTTACCATCAATTACTCCCTCAGAATAACTTTCCACCTTAGCCTCTAAAAAACCAATCGTCTTCATCCTATTTAACATATATACAAAATCTTTATAACTACTATACTCATCCTTAGAATACAACATATCATAAACATCCTCAGGATAATACACAACCCCAGTTACAAAATCAGCTAAATACTTATTAGCAACCTCTCTCAAAGAAACATATATATTCTGTACCTCATTAACTTCATAATTATGAAAATATTCCTCTTTACCTAACGATAAATCATCCCTATTAACTTGATATATAATCCCAAATACCAAAGACATTAATATTAATAATACACTTATCAATATAACTTTCCTATTATCTTTCCTATTATCCATTAACAACCTCTTCATATTCTACTTTTAACAAAGGTACAACACTAAATAACTTCTCACTACTATCCAATTTAATTAACAAATACTCTTCATTTAATTTATCTATACCATTAACTAGTTCCTCATAAACATATCCCTTCAAATAATAATTATTATCTAAATAATACATCTCATTAACCTTAATATAAACATTCCTATCAATATATTGATTAATAAACTCTTTACCATAACTAACATCCAATAAACTATTAATATTAGAAACATTCCCACTACCTAAACTAGAATAAAACCTATTAGCACAACTCTCTATAGTATAAAACTTATTATAATCAATAACTAACTTAATCTCCTCTTTATCATTAGAACTAGAACTATCAACACTACTTTTATTAACAACAATAAAAAGCAAAACAATAAGAATAACAAAAATAAACAACAAAATAACATTCTCTTTCTTTTTCATCCTATTTACATCCACCCTCTACATAAGAATAATACCCAAGAGCACTACTAACCCTAGTAGAATCACACTGACTATGATCATAAGGATTCTCAAAATTATGACAAAAACTAGATGCAATAGAAGAAACAGAATCACTACCAGACATAATCGCATTATACAAACTAGTATAACCAGCCTGTAACTCCTGTAACAAAAAACTAATCTGCACCCCAGTATCACCAATAGAAACACCTTGTTCCGTTGCCTTACTAAGTAAATTCTTTTTCCTAGTATAATAAGTCCATTGACACAAACCATAACCAGCAGAATCATTAACAAAATTACTATAAGTACCTAAATCAACCGCAGTAGTATACGTTTGATCAGTATACCCAAGCTTAGCCTCATAAGAATTTTCCAAATTCATCGGATTAAAACCACTCTCATAATTAATATTAGCCATAATACCAGCAATACCAGCCGAAGAAGCACCACTCTGTTTCAAAGTCAAACAAACAGATTCCGTATTCGTTCCACCAACAACCGTACTAACAGAAGTAGACGCAGGTCTCGGATTACTACTAGATACATACGTATTCGGATTAACCCTTGCTCCCGTTGAAATTTTAATTTCAAAATGCAACGACAAATCACTAGCAGAACCAGTTTGACCCATAACACCAATAACCTCACCTTGACTTACACTCTGTCCCTCAGAAACATCTACACTACTTAAATAAGCATAAGTTGAATAAGTACCATCCGAGTGAGATATAGTAACCATATTACCATAACCAGAACCACACTTCTTATCACCAACACTACAACTATTTATAACCTTAGAAACAACCCCATCCTTTATAGCAATTATATTAGTATTCTCACTAAAAGAACCAATATCAATACCATCATTAGTACCAGGATTATAATCCTTAACAATATAAGAATCAACCGGAGTTCCCTTAGCAAACCTCTTACCATTAACCTCTTCTATCTCACTAGACCCAATCGGATAATAATAAGTATTAGATATACTACTAAAATAAACCGCATTCTCAGGATGCTCCTGATTAAACAAATCCAAACACTCCTTTATCTCTAATATTATTTCTCTTCTCTCAGCAACAACCTCATCATGATATTTATTATATACATCATCATTACTATCCATCGCATCATCTAACTCTTCCATACTTTCATACTCAGTACCTTCTATTATATGAGCAAACCTATAAGCAAAATGAGGTTTAGTATCAAAATAATTACTCTCCTCTAAAAAACTCCAATAAACACTTTCATTAACTGTCTTCTTAGAAGCAACAGAATAAGTACCACCAGCATCTATACACTCTTGACTCTTATTACTTCTAATACCAAAATAACTAAGTATCCCAATACTATTTAAAATTCTTTCACCATAATTCACCATACTAGTTGATATTAAACTCTTACAACTAAAAGAACCATCACTATTCTTAACCAAATTACCTTGATTACAATAAGGAATGTTCTCACCATCAACAACCTGATAAGAAGCACTATCAAACCTAGAACAAGTAGCCTCATACCCCACCATAGCTTTTATTAACAATTTAATCGAATTAGCCTCATCAAGAATAGAAACCCCATCATCATCATCAATAGATATATTATCATCCTCAGCTTCAAAATCATAAGCATTCTTCTCAAACCATTTTATATAAAAAGCATTATCATCCCTAAACGCATCCGGACTAAGACCATAGTACAAAGTACCAACAATAATTTCATCCTTAATATATAATCCACTTCTCTCATAACTAGCAAGCATCTTATATAACTTCTTAAAAAACTTCTTTTGAGTCTTCAACGTCTGTTCAACACACTTACCAGAATCTTCTTCCAATTCACAAGTACTAGTCCAATAATCTTGATACTGTTCTACAAAATCTTCCCACTTAAAACTAGAATAATTATACCCAACAGCATCAACCCTTGTCATAGTTATCAAAAAAAGTGATATTAAAAATATCATTTCCCTTATAACTTTCATATATTTAACTATCACTTTTTTCAATCTAAACACCTTCTTAAATTACAATCCTCCACCTGCTCCAAAAGAATCTAATTCCTCTTGAGTAAGTATAACATTAATTCTCATTCTCCTATTACCACAAACAAACAAAGCCTCCCCCTGACTATAAGTCTTAATACTATCCTTTTCATTATCGTTTAAATCAATTAACTTAGCCAAATCCTCAACAGCCTGTTTTCTTAGCCCCATAACCAAATAATATGAAGCATTATCAAATATCGCCTTACCATGAACAAATACCTTAGCAGCTGCGAAATCAGTAGGCTGTTGCGTAATAATTATAGTACCCGTATTATACTTACGACTTCTTCTTTGAACCTGAGCCAAGAACTCAGCACCAAGTTCATTCTCAGCACCAAGAAGCACATGAGCCTCATCAACATACATAATCGTATTATTTGATTTATCTAAACATAAACCCCAAGCATACTTTAAAACATTAAAGAATAAAGCATTTCTTATATTAGCATCACTATTCATAAGTTCCCTAATATTAAACACTATAAAATTACTATCAGCCTTTAAAGAAGTATGACCATTAAAATAATATCTAAGTTCACCAATAAACGGTCTAACTCTTAACTCTAACCTCTCCATTACATCTTTTTCCCTAGTTGCCTCAGGCATAGACAATAACTTACCCTTAATAGTCGAATAAACATCATCAAAAGTAGGAAAATCCTCTGACTTAAAATTACTAAAATCAGTATTAAAATCAATATTAAACCTCTTATAAGTTTCTTGACAAACCTCACTAAACATCTGTAAAACATCATCCTCAATAGAAGGATAATAATACTTCATAAAAGCCTTAATAGACTGTAAAGTTCTAGTTAAAACAGAATAACCAGCACCATCCTTTAACTCATCCTCATCAGCATCCATAATTACTTCCAAAGGATTAATTAAACCATAAGCACCACCTTTACCTAAATCAATAAAATCACCACCATAATTTTTAGTCATCTCCTCAAGTTCACCCTCAGGATCAATTGCAATAATCTTACAATTATTCCTAATATGAGTTCTTAATAATAACTTAGCAGCCGTAGACTTACCAGATCCAGAAGTACCTAAAATAATCACATTCGCATTATTTCTATTATATTCCTTCTTAGTTTGATATAAAAACTGATTAAATAAAACCACACCTCCAGAAAAATCTACACCAAGAAGAGTTGCAGACCCTGGATCCTTAATACTATCAAACACAAAAGGATACATCGCAGCAATAGTAGGTGCTGGAATCGGAACCCCAACCCTATCCTCAATATCTTGTTTAGGAAATATAGGAAGCATAGACTTCAAAACCTTTTCCTGTTCAAACATCATAGGTATCCCCCTCATACCCATAGAATCCAAATAATTCCTTACCTGCATCTTCTTATTCTCTAATTCCTCTTTAGTATCAGCAGTAATCATAACATGCATTTGAAAATCAAATATCTTAGATTGAGTAGAAGCAAGCATTTGAACAAAAGCCTCTAAAGACTCATAATCCTGCCTAACTCTCTCCTGAATAGTTCTATCATGTTCTTTTTGATATCTTTCCTTCAAATCAATTATTTCCCTATTAAGCATTTTACTCATAGAAGAAAAAGGAATCGGAATATGCTTAACAACAACCTTAATACCAGGAATACTTGTCAAATTAGACAAATAACCAGGCATAATTGTCTTAGGATAACTAATAATAGTTAAAATAGTCGCATACTTATCACTTATAACAAAATCATTAATATTAAACTTCATTCCCTTAGGAGCTATTTCACTCTTTAATTGTTCTTTACTCATTAGTTACCACCGTCCCAAACTCATTTTTTGCTCCCCCATTTAAGAAATTTTGAAGTAAAAATTTCAAATCATCATCACTAGTCTGTCTAGATATTAACCCAATACCAGCAAGACCAGTTATTAACTGTTGAATTCTCTTTTGAACAACCTCTAAATTCTTATCTCTAAATAATATATAATACTCAGTATCAACAACATTATAAGCAGCAGAAGAAAACATCTCAGCCTTCTCAATATCCTCTGCAATCATCTTTCTAATAGGTTGACTACTCGCATTATCAAAATCAAGTTGCAATTGAGATAAATACATCTTAATATCTACAGGTCTATCCGCAACCAACAACCAAAACTCATAATCAATCGTATTATAAAAATTTCTAAAATTAAATATTATATTATTCTGAGTCTGATAATCAAGAATAAAAATATTCTTAGGTTCAATCTTAATTCCCGTAACCATCCAATTATTTTCAAGTTTAATCATACCATCAGTAATACTTTTAACAGGTAACCAATCCTCACTAAATTTACTTTGACTCTTCGCCATGTGATACACACCAACCTTTCCAACGATACTCTCTTTGATTCATAAAATAATAATACACATTCATAATAAACGTCCTTACATTATGTTGATTAGGAAGAGGAATTACCAAAAACGTAGTAACCATTAATGGTAATAATATAACAAGCACAGAAGTAAGAGTCTGAGCCTTAATAATGAATAACATTATTAAAGTAATAGTAAGCCCCGTACCCTCTATAATTAAATCAGTCGTATTAAACATTCCTAAAATCAACATCGAATTCTTTGAATTAGCAGGTATCAAATACTCATTTCCCATTTTATCCTCCTATTATTTATCCTTTTTATCCTGTTCTTTAAGCAATTCCTTAATCTTATCAAACGCTAAATCCTCAGCAGACTTAGTCTTAACACCCTTATCAATAAGTTCTTCATTATTCTTATATTCAGAATTAAACTTCTTATCAAGTTTACCATCAATATCAGTAGTATAAGTACCATCAAGTAAACCTCTTTGATAATCTTTAATCTCATCAGTAATCATAGACTGTTCAGCCTTCTTAGTCTTATCCATTAAAGCATCAGTAACCCTTGCCTTATAATCATCAATTAACTTAGATTCAACCTGCTTATCATACTCTTCCTCTAAAAGATAATCAGTAATAACCTTAGCTTCAGTTTGTTTCCTAATAATATCAGTAACAATCTTTTCCCTTTCACTATCACCATAAGAATCCATCATCTGCTCCATAACAATACTATCTCTAGCCTTAATCTCTTGTTCACTTACAAGCTTATCAAAATAAGAATCCTTAAGTTCAGCAAACTTACTCTGTTTTTCTTGTTTTACTCTATCAATTACTAAATCCTCTAACCTAGAAGCATCCAAACCACTATTACTAGGATCATTCTTAATTTGACTTCTAATATTATCAATAACATCATCAGTAAACACATTATCAACCATAGTATTAATTTGATTATTCGCATTAGCAACAAAACTAGCCTTCATACCATCAAGTTTAACTTGATTATTAGGAGTTAAAGCAATACTAGCACTACCACCTAAAGAAGCAATCTGCGCTTTAATATTACCATCCACCTTAGCTTTAATTTGAGACTCAACATTCGGATTAAAAGTTATATTAGAAATACCACCAGCAGATGCAATAGTACTTTGAACCTGATTTTGAATCTGACTATTTAAACTATTTCTTACCTCAGGACTCAAATTAATCTTACTCATATCCCCATTAACACCAGAAATAGTTGCCTTAACATTCGCACTCGCATTTGCCCTTAACTGAGTTTCAATAGTACTATCAGTAATCAATCCCTTAGTACCACCATTATCACTAATTACCTTCTTAACATAATTTTCAGTCTCAACCCTAGCAGCTTCTTCAACCTTTAAAATAGCATCCTTATTACCACTTAAAACCGTACTATTATACTTATTAACAATATCATTAGTCTTCAAATAAGAATCAATCGCACGTTTCTCATCAACATTAGTTGTAGTTTGAGAAGTTTCTCTAAGTTTATCTATAATCTGTTTATTTCTCTCCTCAGTTGAAAGCGTAAATCCCTTCGCCTTAGCCTCACTATCAACATAATCAGCAGCTTCCTGATAATACCTAGAAGTAGCAGCAATATTTTGATTATTAGAATCAAGAGAAACAACCTCACTACTCAACTCAGCAGGAGAAGTAGGAAGAGAAGAATTATTTAACTCAATCTCATCATTTCTCACCTTAGCATGTTCCTTAACCTGATTACTATAAATCTTACCATACTTATCATCAAGTTTATCACCTAAAGACTTACCACCAAAAACACTTTGCTTCTTACCATAACCATAAGTTTGAGTATAAACAGAATCACCTTGCTTTTTAAACTGATTAATTCCTCCACCTTTAAATCCCTTATAAGCACCCTGCTGCATCGCACTTCCAACATCCATATGCTTATAACCATACTTACCAGACTTATCCAACCTAGCAGCCAAATTATTTCTCAAAGCACTAGATCCAGCACCAAGTGCCCCTGCAGTAAGTCCAGCACCAGCACCAAGTACCTTATTAACAGGTTTTCCAATCGGATTATCCATACTATCAGAGAATTTCTTCTTAATATCCTTAAGACCAAATCCACCGCCACCTAATCCGGCACTACCCATTAATTCTTCTAACAACTTAGGTGCTTCCTTAGCAAACAACATTATTCCTAATATCAACATTACATAACTAAACAACTTAACAGTTCCCGTAGTATCACTATTAAACGGAATAATGCCTCCAGTAACATCACCTAATCCACTCATAACTATTTCTATCATAAACATTGCAAAATATATAGTTATTAACCTTACAAACAATTGTAAATAAGTCTTTATCAAACTACTAACCCATTTACTAAACATACCACCACTAGGCTTAGTTACCCTTAAAATAATAGGTATAGGAGCAATAATCTGATAAAAAGCAAGCTTAGCAACCCTTACCCCAACATCAAATATATAAGATATAAACATCATAAGAGCAACAACCCCAGCAACAGAAGAAATAATAGGCAAATAACTCATAGTTGGATTCTTAGAATTCAAAGCATCCTCTAACTTCTCATTAGATATAAACTCCTTAACATTACCACTCTTACCAACATCATAAGCACTTGCATAAGTATCACATATAGAAGACTTAGAACTATCACTATCACAATCATAATAAGTAAGCGCATTACCAGAACTATCTATCGGATGATAAAACGTAGAAAAAATCATAGTAGCAACACTAGAACCCATTTCATTAGAAGAAGCCGAATTTGCCTCACCATTTCCACCCAATATAATATTCTCTAAAACTTGAGAATCTAATATATTATTCTGTAAAGTAGACATATAATTAAAAACAGTTGGAGCTACAGTTAAAATAACTACAGAAATAATAAAATTCTTAAACATCCCCTGTAATGACTTATCACCACCACCAGAAACCTTATCAGGATTAATAATTAATAAAATTATATTATAAGCAAGAACAAACAACATTGCTATACCCAATATAACATAAATCCTTTCAGTCAATCTACTAATCTTATCCCCAGCATTATTATATAAATTTGCTTTACTAATCAACATAAATACTTGATAGGCTACAGATATCAAACCATATATTATCTTATCTATAAATAAACCAATACCATTTAACATACTCTTAACAAGAGTTGAAACAGCAAATAACATAAATATTCCTCCTATCTAATACAAGTACTAGCACCCGGAAATGCTAAATCCAAAATCAAATCCAATATAATCGGTAAAAAATACAATATAACAACCAAAACAAGCCTTGTTGTAAACTTCTTAGTTGCACCCTTTAACCCTTCAGCCTGCTTGCTCGTAATCGCACTCAAAAATTCAAAAGAAGATAAAACAAGAGTAAGAATCGGAGCAACAATCTTAAAAGCCTTAAAAATATTCTCCAAATCCCCCTTAAAATTACCTAAAGAACTACAATTATCAGTATCAACACCATCAGTCGGATTATTCCAGTTACTACCACTACCACTAGAACTAACATTCTTTACAGTAGTAGCAGTTTCACTATCACAAACAAACTTAGCAGAATAAACAGTACAAACATACTCACCAGAAGATTTATTACCACACTTATTTACATCCATACACTCTTCACTACTAGTATTATTAGTAGTAGCCCCACATATAGGACGCGTATTACTATCATAAAAATCAGTAAACCCCTTATCCCCAATTATCTCATAATGACCACTAGAACAATTACCTTCAAATAATAATTCAATATTATATGCATTAGTATAAGTCTTCTTGCTTGTTAAACATAATAACAAACATAATATTAATAACAAAATTTTATTTCTCATAAAATCAATCCATTCATATATAATTCTACACAATAAATTATACCATTAAAAAAAACAACTGTAAAGTTGTTATTCTTTAAATTTTAATTATTAGTTACAATTCCAAGGTTCTAATAAACATTGTTTACAAACTGGAAAATTAACACTATTTGAACTTTCTTTGAAATCATCAAATAAACCAAATACAGCAAGAACAATGTTTGGTAATAAGAAAATCAAAATACCAGCAATAGCTCTTACACCTAATGATTTAGCATTCTTCTTAATTTCATCATCTTTACCAGCCATAACTGCTTTACCTAAATCAAATCCACCTAAAATAACAATTAATAGCGGAATAGCAACTTTAAAAACAGTTAACACCCATCC
This sequence comes from uncultured Clostridium sp., assembly GCA_964612605.1. Classification (GTDB taxonomy): domain Bacteria; phylum Bacillota_I; class Bacilli_A; order RF39; family UBA660; genus CAG-533. The sequence goes on from CAZTEJ010000007.1 coordinate 12,932, forward strand.
AATTAATTGAACAAGTTCACTAGCCTCATTGCAAAAATTACTTAAACTAATTCCAAATAAACTTAACATATTTCTCTCTCCTTTACATCTAAACATATTATATACTAATTATTAATAATAAGTCAAACTATTTTTTAAAAAATGCCTCTTCTAGAACTCTGCTTATCAAAACCTAACTTAATTAATAACTTATCAATAGACAATAACCTATCCTTCTTATCATCAATATTACCTAAATTATAATACACATCAAGTCCAGTTTCTCTACTAAAATAATCTATTTCATCATCCCTTAAAGCACTTCTATTTAAAACAATCTTATAATCTTTCTTAATAAGACCAGTTTGATTATTCAAAACCATAGTCTTACCTAATCTAACCACACCTGGTTCAAGCAAATAAATAATATCATCACATATATTTTCTTTATCAGTAACACCATTCAAATCAATTATAACAGCATCAACATTTCTTAACTCCTTAATTCTATCCTGAACATCTAACATACTAGTACAAAAAATAATATTCTCATTCCTAAAATAAATACTATCATGACCATTAACCTCAATCCCCTTAACCCTATAATTATAAGACAATTGCTTAACCATCATAACCATTAAAGTAGTAGCGCCAGCCCCACTAGATAAATTCTGAATACCAATTATCTTAATATTCTTATCAATATTAATTTTATACTGAGCACTAGAATTAAGTTCACTCTGAAAAGAATTACTAACAACCAAATACTTCTTAACATCATCATAAGAATTAGATCTATTAATCAAATAACTAATTCCCTCCGCATTCCTAGAAAAATTATAATAACCATTACTAACCAATTTACTCAAAAACTCATTACTACCACAATATTCACTATCATTTAAAAGCAAAATTACTTTGTCCGAACCAAAGTAATTTAAAAATTCAAATAAGTCATAACTACTAAAATAGTTCTTTATTGCAGTAATATCAATGATAACTTTATTAAAATAAAAATTAACCAATTCCTCTTTTAACATATCAACATCATAAATTCCATTTAAAACCTTAATTATATCAATATTTAAAGAATTTATAACACCAACATTCTCATTAACAATTACTAAATTCATTTCTTATCCTAATCCTTTGCAAAATATACAGCTTTAGTTTCCCCCGTTACCGGAAAAGTAAATACACTATCTAAGATAGGTATATCAAACTTAAAAAACACTGTAACTCTATAATATTTCTGTTCCAATACAGAATCATTACTCTCCCTTGTAGAAACACAATACTTATACTTATTCGTATTAGCCTGTTTCTCATAACCAGTTACCACTTTATTAGTATCACTAAAATCAACATCATCCTCAATAACACAAGTACCATAAACAAAATACCCAACACTATTTAAATACTTTGAAATTTGATCCTGAGTATCATCAGACAAACCTTCATTCTGTTCAATTAAAGTAATAATCTTATTCTTAACCTTAAACGCCTTAGAATAATTAACAGAAAGTGCTAAATAACCCGTAAATAGAACAATAAAAACAACCACAATGCCAAGGATCCATGCACCACCTATAGATTCTTTCATAAATACCTAACTTATTGATCACATGGACAAGTTATATTCTCAAGCGTACCATCATCTTTATAACTTTGACAAGTTTGCTTTCCACCACTACAAGCACCACAATTAGTTTTAGTTGCACAAGTAGTTTGAGCTACTATATTAGCCTTAATTCTAGGATAAATAATAGCAGTAAATACACCCGCAATTGCAGCAATAGCTACAACAGTAATAGCAGTCATACTTAATTCACCTGAAGCTTCTTTCATTCTTTATTCCTCCTTTATCTTACAATTTTATTATATAGCAAAATTAACAAACAAGTCAATAAAAAATTCCATAAAGGAATTTTTACTTACTAACAATCTTAAATAAAGCCTTATAAGGAAGAGTTGCACAAGTCTTCCTACTCTCCTGCTTATACATCTCACTAAACGCTAAAGACTCCTTCATAATAGATTCATCATACTCTTTCTCATTTATCATATTATTAAAATTATCAATAATAACCAAAACCTCATCCCTAGACTTACCAATAATTTCCTTCAACATAACAGACGTTGAAGCAGTAGAAATCGCACACGCCTCACCATCAAAATAAGCATCCTCTACTATATCACCATTTAATTTAACATAAATATTAATATTATCAATACAAGAATCATTATTTCCATTCGCACAAACAAAACCATCACCCTTACACTCCTTATGAAAAGGATTACTATAATTATCTAATATTATCTCTCTTCTTAATTCCGCATCCATTATATCATTTCCTTTATTATCTTATTCTTATTAACCAAAAGATCAACCAAACCATCAATCTCATCCTTAGTATTATAAAAATACAAACTAACTCTAACCGTATTCTTAACCCCAATACTATGCTTCAAAATCTTAGCACAATGATTACCAGCCCTAACACATATATTATATTTATTCAAATAATAAGCAACATCCTGAGCAAAAACATCCTCAACATTAAAAGCAACAATCCCACTATCAGCCTCATCATTAACAATTTGAATATGAGGAATCCCCTCAAGCCTACTAATTAAATAAGACTTTAACTTCTGCTCATAAATACTAATAGTATCCATACCAATACCACTTAAATAATCAACCGCAGCACCAAGACCAATAACCCCAGCAATATTAGGAGTACCAGCCTCTAACCTCTGAGGTAAATCCTTTAAATAAACCTCACTCTCATTATCAAAAGACTCATTCATACCTCCACCTAACATAAGAGGTTCAACATCCTCCAACAATTCCTTCTTCCCATAAAGAACACCAACGCCAGTAGGACCACACATCTTATGACCAGAAAAAACCAAAAAATCAACATCCAAATCCTTAACATCAGTCTTCTTATGAGGAACACTCTGAGCACCATCACAAACAACAAATATATTATTAGCATGAGCAAATTCACATATCTCTTTAATAGGTCTAACATCACCAATAACATTAGTTATCTCAGCTAAAGAAATAACCTTAGTTCTAGAATTAACAACCTCTTTAATACTATCCAAAGAAATATGAAAATTAGAATCCAACCTAACCTTCCTAACCACAACTCCATTAGACTTAGCAAGCCTAAACCAAGGTAAAACATTACTCGCATGCTCAGCATCAGATATTATTACCTCATCACCAGGTTCTAAAATATTCTCAAAAAACCCCCTAGCAATTACATTAAGCCCCTCAGTAGCACCAGAAGTAAAAACAACCTCAGATACATCAGCATTAATAAACTCAGCAACCTTCCTTCTAGCACTCTCATACTCAACATCTACCTTATAACTTAAAGAATAATCTCCCCTATGCGCATTAGCGCTATACTTAGTATAATATTCATTTATCTTATCTACAACCACCTTAGGTTTAAGCGTAGTAGCACCATTATCCAAATAAATATAATCCTCTATAATATCCTTCGAAAAATCTTCCCTATGCATACAAATCACACCTCCCTATCTAAATAACTCTTTACCTCTTCTCTTAATTCATTATTACTAATAATACTAGTTATAAACCCATTTATTACTAACCTTTCAGAATTTTCTCTACTAATTCCCTTACTCATCAAATAAAACAACTCATCCTCACTTACATTAGATATCGTATTCTGATGATTAGCTATTATCTTACTAATCTTAATATACATATTAGGTTTACACACAACCTTACCATCATTTATATTTATAACCTTAATCTTTTCGTCTAATACATTATTTATATTATTACTACATAAACTACCATCAACATTTAGCACACTCTTACCACTATCATTTATACCATATATATTTATTAAAACACTAGAACCCTCACCATTATACATAACATTAACATCCAATTCATAATCATTCTTATTAACATAAGAATGATTTAAAACAAAACTAGAACCATTACCAACCTCAATATCCATTCTAATATTATTATCCATAACATCCTTAAAATAATTCAATACCAATTTAGCCCTATCCTTAACAACAATACTCATACACTCAATATCATTATTAAACATATTTATTTCTTTACTTACATCATTATCTACTATTAATATATTATTTTTATTCATAATTTGTCTACTCTATTTGTCCTAGATATTCCTATATCCATTACTTTCTATTTCCTTAGCTAAACTAATATCACCAGTTTTAATTATCTTACCATCCTTCATAATATGGATAAATTTAGGTTCTAATAACTGAATTAAAGAATCATGATGAGTAATAAACAATACACTCGCATTATATTCACTAATATAATCATTCAAACTATCAGTAACAATTCTCAAAGAATCAACATCAAGACCACTATCCAACTCATCTAATATAATAAATGAAGGAGTAAGCATCCATAAATGCATCATTTCAATCTTCTTTCTCTCACCACCACTTGCTCCTTCATTTATTCCCCTATGAATAAAATCCCTAGGAATATCTAACTTCCTACAAACATCAACAAGCCTTTGATTAAAATCAAAAATAGAAACATTCCCATTCCCTCTTTCATTCAAAGTCATTCTAAGCATCTCCGCATTAGATACCCCAGGAATCTCAATCGGATTTTGACCAAGCAAATAAATCCCACATCTAGCCCTTTCAGTAGTACTTAACTTCAACAAATCAATATCATTATAAAAAATAGAACCACTAGTAACAATATAATTAGGATCCCCCATAATAGTCTTACAAATAGTACTCTTACCAATCCCATTAGGTCCCATAATCGCATGAATCTCATTATCCTTTATCTCTAAATTAAAATCATTTAATATAACCTTATCATTAACCTTAACAGATAGATTTTCAATTCTAAACATATAAACTACCTCCTAAAACCATTTTACTATAACTTTATTAAAACTACAATTTAAACCTTAATCCATTACCCCAAATTCATTCCTAATATTCTTAATATTTTTAACTAACAACTTAGAAACATAACCTTGACTTAACCCCAAACAACGAGCAATCTCTCCCTGACTATAAACCTTATTATCCTTAAAACCAAAATACAACATAACAATATCTCTATCACGCTTAGATAACAAACCTAATATCCCACGAACAAACCTATACTCCTCTATTTTAGTAATATTATCAGTACACAATTCCTCAACATCACAATCAATTAACCTATTAATCATAAATTCAATCTCATTACAAAACAAAGGATCATCAACACTAACAACATTCATATTCTTTCTTAAACCCCTTAAAAACTTATAAATACTATTATCAATACACTTTATAGCATAAGTAGTAAACTCGATACCCCTAGAAATATCATAAGAATCAACCGCATTAATCAGCCCAATAATACCAACCGAAACCAAATCACACTTATCATAATTAACATTAATAAAATAACTACTAACCCTATACAAAACCAAATTAATATTACACTCTATAATCTTATTCCTAGCATCATTATCTCCACTCTTATACCTATCAAACAAATCATATAACTCCTCTTTAGATAACAATTTATTTATATCCCTTATATTTAAAAACCATTCATTAACCATAAACAATCCCCTTTTCTTAATAAACTATACTACCATAAACAACCAACAACTTCAACCCAAAATAAAAATAAGCATCAAATGCTTATTTACAGTTATTAAACAAAGAAATATAATCATTCAACACTCTACAACATTCCCATTATACTCTTGTTTAACAATACTTAATAAATTACTATCATTACTTTTACCTTTAATAACAGTTACCAAACAAACTACAAGACCAGCAATAATTAACAATAAACTTATAACCAACAAAATAAAACCAACTTTACTTTCTTTTTCTTCTTCCATAACATTTCTAAAACAATTATACTATAATCTTAATTATATATAACATACTAAAATATTTACAACAATTTAACTCATAAAACTAATACTAATATTACCTAACCCACCATCAATACTAATACTATTTAATCCATTACCATAAATAAACTCATTATTAATCTCTTCTTTATTAATAACAACCTTACCCAACCCCTTATTAACCTTAATAGTATAATCATCAGTACCACCAATTAACAACAACTCAGAATTACCTAAACCAATATCAATTTTACTTTCCCCTAGAATTTCACCAGAAAAACTAAAATCACCAATACCTAAATCAGCATCAATATTATTAACAACACTATTAACAAACATAGTTTTACCAACACCACTATCTAATACCAATTCCTTCTTTACTTCAACTTCATTAATTAATACCTTACCTATACCTAAATCTAAATCCAAAGTATTAGTAACCAAACTATCAATACTAACTTCCCCATTAGTAGTTTCTAAACCAAGAAAATCAATATCCCTATCTAAATATATAACAATATCCTTATCAGTATTATTAAAAATATTTAAACTAGTATCCTTAATATTAATATAACCATTATTATTATTAATCTCAATATCATCACTATTACACTCAATTCTAAACACATCACCTTTTTTAATATAAACATTAGAATTAACCAAATCAATATTCAAAGAACTAACCAAACTATCAATCTCTTTTTCTTTATAACTACCTAAACTAACAACACCTACATCAATAACACCAACAGCCTTAAGCACACTATAACCACACATAACACTTCCACTAAAAATCATTATCACCAATAACAACGCTACCGAAAACGCTATTGATTTAATTAACTTTTGAGATTGCCTCATTTAATCTCAACCCCTCCAAACAAACACATTCCATTAATATAAATAGTACACTCCTTCTTATCCTTAGTTTGCTTAACACTATTATCTATTCCACCAAATATTGAATTAGACTTAACAACAACCTTAACATTACTAGGAACAATAATATCAATACCACCAAAAATACAATTCGCATTAATAATAACATCCTCTTTAATAACCGCATCCCTTAAATCATAATTAATACCACCAAACACTGCATTCAAACTTATTCCCTTAAACTCATCCTCAACCTTAACATCCTGAGTAGAAAAAGTTGCATAACATTCCTCTTTAGTATTCTTCTTTAACTCCTTAATCCTATTATTAATATCGTTACCAATAGTATCCTTAAATATAAAAGATAACCCAATAAAAATAAGAATAACAGGAATAATCAATTTAAATATAATAGTAAAATTAATAATATTTCTAATACCTAAAAACAACCCAATACCAATAATCAAAGTAATAATACTAAAAGACTTATCATCCTCCTGAATAATACCATTAATACTAGGAATAATAATAAACAAAGTCCACCATCCCTTAAAAAACAAATCAATATCAGTTACCCCCAAAGCATTTAATCCAAAAATTCCCCCTATAACAATTAAAACCAACCCCAACAAAATATTTCTATTTCTCATATCAAATCTCCTCCTACCTAAATTATAATATAACAAACAAAAAAATTAAAGCACAAAACTTTAACTTTATAAATCAATATCCATATACTTCTTATACCTAGGAATTAACCCCACTTTACTATCAGATAAACTAGGTTTAATTTGAAAAACCCCAGGAAAAGAATTCCCCTCAATAATAACCGGTCCCTCCGGAGTAATCGCAACATCCCAACCAATATACTTAATAGAAGGAACAAGCTCACTAGCCTCCTTAACCATTTCACAAGCCTCCTTATAAAAAGGAACCTTAAATCCAATTATCTTCTTTAACGAAATAGGATGCTCTTCATAAATATTATCATCCTGATCAATAGCAGGAACAATAACAATTCCCCTATCATTAACAAAAGTATACATCGATCCACTCGAAAAATTATCAGTACATCCACCATTACCTATCTTAAAAACACTATTAAGAATATAAGCATTTTCCCCATCATAAAACGTAAACAACCTTAACGTATTAACCGCACCATCATACAACTTATTAATCTCAGAATGTTGAACAATAACCTCCTCTACCAATTCCTGTTTCAAAGACTTAACCACATTATATAAACTTAAAACATTATCATCAACCTCATACTTCATAACACCTTTACCACCCTCACCATTAATCGGTTTAGCAATAAAAACCTTATGCTTATCAGTAAACTTCTTAAAACTATCATAATCATCAACCTTAAGATAATCCCTCTTTATATACTCATTAAACCTTTCATTAAATATTAATTTATCATCCAATAAATAAAAATCATCCTTCTTATTATAAGTTCTAATTATCAAATTATTCTTAGTTCTAGTCAAATAACTCTTTCTTTCCTCTTTATTCAAATTATAAAACTCAAACTCCTGATAATCATAATAACCAGCACCATACTTAAACCCACAATAAACCATATCAACAATAACAAATCCAAAAAACTTATTATTATCCTTCCCAATCTTCTTAGCAATCCTAATCATAGATCTATAATCTAAAGACCTAATACATCTTAATATATATTTTAACTTACTCATAAATCATCACATCCTAATATTATCATAATTATCTAAGTAAATAAAGTTCTAATTAACTTTAAAACAAAAGATACACCCTCATTAAAACAATAATCAATCAAATTACTAACCCTCAACCCAATATTAGAATACCTATTATTATACTCCTTAACATTAGAATCAACATAACTAGAAATATCAACCATCTTCCCATCCTCAACATCTTTTTCAAACTGCTTAATAGCCTCCTTAGTTAAAGAAACCTTCCTAGACAACCTATTCTCATAATAACCAGTCTTACCAGCAAAATAAAGAGATATAAACACAACCAAAATAACATAAAATAACCTCTTAAAATTCTTATTAACTTTACCCCTATCTTCCATTTAATAACCTCCTAAAGTATTAGAAATAGCTTCTGCTAATACAACAACAGAATTATAAACCTCTTCCAAACTACTCTCATTACCACCAACCTCAATTAAAATAACCCCAGAAGAAATATCCTGATTAAAAGTGTTCTTCTTAGCATACAAAATATCCCTACTTATACCATAATAATTATCATTCAAAAACTCATTTAAATCCAACATAATCTTTTCATTTTCTTCATAAGTATCATAATTCATACCCAAAACAAACATAATCTTAGCATACCCCTTATCACCAATAGTAACCCTTTGAGAAACACTATCCCTATGTAAATCAATAAAATACTTTATAGAAGGATATTCTTCTCTAATATTATTTAACCAAATTCTAGAAGCCTTATAAGAATTATTATATCCCCATCCATTCTTATTCAATAAATCTTTAATATTATCATCTTCAACTATAGAATAAATATTATATTTTTCTAACTCTTTCTTTAATATATTAGAAGCCATATAAACACTAGGACTAATATTATAATTAGCCAAATTACCAGCCAAATACTCTTCACTCTGATGAGTATTATAAATATATATTAAAGGATCTTTATTAGAATCATTATTAACAACAGGAACAACCTCACTTAAACCAGTAACAGAAGATATAGTATTTTGAATAATAGAATCAGGTTTAGATAAATTAAAATTCATTAAATCAACAAAATTAAAATTATTACTAACAGAATTATTTAATAAATAATTAACTAAACTATCATCATTAACTTTATTTAATAACTTTAAAGAAAAAAAGATAGAAAAAAGAAATATTACAAAAAATATAAATAATTTAATCTTATATATATTATATTTTTTTCTTGTAATAAATCTTTTCATTCTATCACCATAATTAATATATATGATTATAAAAGAAAAAATTGTAGAATTATGTAGAAATTATTGAATTATATAAGGATCAAGAGAAGTACCTGTACCAGAAACACGAGTAGTTTCATTAGTTAGATGAAGAGTAGGACGGACGGAGATTTTTTCATAACTAGAATATGTACATTTAACATTTGAATAAACTACACATACATAAGAAAAAGAATTACTATTTGGTGTAAGAACCCATTCATAATAAATTGTATCTATTTGTGATTCTTTTTTTCTACTAAAGCCTAGCCAACTATTAAAACAAGAAAGATTTGATATATTTTCTCGACAATTTCTATCAACAGTAGCATATCCCCAATCACTTGGATACATTAATGCTATTTTTCCATCCCATGTTGTTGGTCTTCCACTATATACATGATATTCTTCTCCTATTATTCCTGTTGAACCAATCCCTCTTTCGTATTTATACATATCTGATACACTTACAAAAGTGGTATTCCATCCTCCTAAATGCCAGGTTACTTTTTTAACTTGAGATTGTGCTACTTCGGTCAAACTATTATAATATTCATTATTTAAATAATCTTTTAAACTAGCCTTTGACCAATCATTTAAAGAAACGGTATTCCATTCAAATTCATAATTACCTTCATCATCTGTTATTCTATCTTCCCTTATTATCTTAACA
>CAZTEJ010000008.1:0-22806 GCA_964612605.1 uncultured Clostridium sp.
AATATTTGAATATAAATAATTATATTTGAAATTTTTATTATATTCATCTTATTAACTTTGTATAATATAATACTATTAAAATAATGTTTCACGTGAAACATTATTTTCTAAAAAAATACCCTTATAAACATTATTTATAATAATAATGTTTATAACTTCTTAATGTAAGAATATAATCAATCTTTCATAGTTTCACGTGAAACATTTAATCAATTTACTAATTTATTTCCCAGGAAATATTTGAATAAAAATAATTCTTTTAAAATTTATCTCTTTATTAATTATAAACATGTATTAAGATAAACAACAATGTTTCACGTGAAACATTGTTATCTAAATATATAATACTCTCATAATTATTATTATTATAAGTAATGTTTATAACTTTTTATTGTTATTTTTATAAACAAAATATTTTCATAGTTTCACGTGAAACATCAAAATAAACATCAAAAAATATAAATACTGTTTTAAAAAAACAAATGTGGAAAACTTTTAGAAATAAGAAAAAAGACTTAGTTTTCGACTAAATCTTTATCTTTTTCTACATTATTGACCAAACTAATTGTAGCAACTCTTTGATTATCCTTTAAATTAATTAATCTCGTACCTTGTGTTACACGACCTAACTGACTTATTTGATCAATTGGAATACGAATAATTATTCCTTCATTAGTAATAATTAATAAATCAGAATTCTCTTCAAAACGTTTTAAAGAAGCAATATTACCATTCTTATCAGTTATATTTAAAGCCTTAACACCTTTACTCCCCCTGCTAGTCTTACGATATTCACTAACCAAAGTTTTCTTACCATATCCCTTTTCAGTAACAATAATTAAATTATCATTTTCCTTAGAAGTTTCAAGACCAACACAATTACCTCCAGATAAATTAATACCTTTAACACCAGATGCAGTTCTTCCCATAACCCTTATATCAGATTCAGAGAATAATACAACCCTCCCAAGAGAAGAAGCAAGTAAAATATCACAATCACCATCAGTCTTCTTAACACCAATAAGTTCATCATTATCCTTTAAAGTAATACATATCTTTCCAGACTTTCTAATATTCTCAAATTCATCTACAGAAGTACGCTTAACAACACCATATTTAGTTGCAAAAACTAAATACTTCGCAATATCAGACTTTGAATAAGTAAGCATTGAAGTTACAACCTCATCCTTATCAATCTGCAATAAATTAATAATAGGCAATCCCTTAGAAGTTCTACTAAACTCTGGAACCTCATAGCCCTTAATTTTATACACTTTACCCTTATTAGTAAATAGTAAAACATAATCATGAGACATTAAATTTGACATATATTGTACATAATCCTCTTCGTTAGTTGACATTCCCTTGACACCTACACCGCCTCTATTTTGAATCTTATAAGTATCAGAAGAAGTTCTCTTAATATATCCATTTGAAGTTAATGAAATAATAATATTTTCATTAGGAATCAAAGACTCATCCTCAATATAATCAATTGCTGTCATATCAATAGAAGTTCTTCTTTCATCAGAATACTTATTCTTAATATCAGTTAATTCTTGTTTAATAATGTTTAAAACTTTTTCTTCACTCGCTAAAATAGATTTTAATTCATCAATTAAAGCCATTAAAGCCTTTAATTCTTCTTCAATCTTACTTCTTTCTAAACCAGTCAACCTTCTTAATTTTAATTCCAATATACTTTCAGCTTGAATTTGACTTAAAAAGAACCTATCCATTAAAGTTTTCTTAGCAATTTCATCAGTCTCAGCTGACTTTATAATTCTAATAACTTCATCAATATTATCTAAAGCAATCTTATAACCTTCCAAAATATGAACACGAGCCTCAGATTTCTTTAAATCATATTTAGTACGTCTAATAATAACCTCTTTTTGATGATCAATATATTTAGAAATAATAGATTTTAATCCCAAAGTTCTAGGAACACCTTGATCCAACATCAAAAATATAATACCATAATTAATTTGAAATTGAGTATGCTTATATAACTGATTTAAAACAACCTGAGCATTAGCATCCCTTTTCAAAGTAATAGTAATTTTAACACCATCCTTTAAATCAGTATGATAATCAGTAATACCATCAATTACTTTATTATGAACAAGTTCTGCAACCTTACTCTTTAAATCACTAGTATTAACACCATAAGGAACCTCAGAAATTATAATATTATTATGATTACCATGTTCCTCAATCTCAGCCCTACTTCTAATAGTAATAGAACCACGACCAGTATCATAAGCCTGTTTAATCCCTGAATTACCTAAAATAATACCACCAGTAGGAAAATCAGGACCTTTAATATACTGCATTAACCCTAAAGTATCAATATCCGGATTATCTATATAAGCAATACAACCATCAATTACCTCACCAAGATTATGAGGAGGAATATTTGTTGCCATACCAACCGCAATTCCCATTGAACCATTAACTAAAACATTAGGAAATTTACTAGGTAAAACCTGAGGTTCTTTTAAAGTCTCATCAAAATTAGGATCAAAATCTACAGTTTCCTTATTAATATCTTTTAACAATTCCAAAGACAATTTAGACAACCTAGCCTCAGTATAACGATATGCCGCAGCACCATCACCCTCAATATTACCAAAGTTACCATGACCATCTACTAAAATATAACGTTGATTAAAATCTTGAGCCAAACGGACCATAGCTTCATAAATAGAAGAATCACCATGAGGATGATAATGACCCATAACGTTACCAACAGTTGTAGCAGACTTCCTATGAGGTTTATCAGGCATATTTCCCTCTTCATACATAGACCACAAAATACGTCTATGAACAGGCTTTAAACCATCCCTCAAATCCGGTAAAGCCCTAGAAGTAATAACACTCATAGAATAATCCAAAAACGAATCCTTAACTTCCTTAACAATATTATTTTCAAGCAAAGAATCCCTTTCATGAAAATCACCACTAAATTCATCCTTATGAATTTCATTGTTAATAACTTCTTTATCTAATTCATTATTATCATTTTTCATCTAAAAACACCTCCTAAACATCCAAATTAGTAACATATTTAGCATTTTCTTCAATAAATACACGTCTCGGTTCAACCTCATCACCCATTAACTCTGTAAATACTTGATCAGCTAATATAGCATCATCTAAAGTTATCTTTCTTAACACACGTTTATTAATATCCATAGTAGTCTCATTTAATTCCTCAGGATCCATCTCTCCTAAACCTTTCATACGAGTTACTTGAGCATGATCTCTTACATTCTGAGGTAAACTATTTAAATACTTAACCTTTTCCTCCTCAGTTAACACATACTTCCTAGTTTTACCATGTTGAATCCTAAAAAGAGGAGGTTGAGCAGCATAAATATGACCAGCCTCAACAATAGGTTTAAAAAATCTATAAAATAAAGTTAATAACAACACTCGAATATGAGCACCATCAACATCAGCATCAGTCATAATTATAATCTTATTATATCTTAACTTATTTATATCAAATTCCTGACCAATACCAGTTCCAAAAGCAGTAATGATAGTTCTTATTTCCTCATTACCAAGAGCCCTATCAAGTCTAGCCTTCTCAACATTAAGTATTTTACCCTTTAAAGGAAGAATAGCCTGAGTAACAGAATCTCTACCCTTCTTAGCAGAACCACCCGCACTATCTCCCTCAACAATAAATATCTCTGAAATACTAGGATCTTTACTCTTACAATCACTCAACTTACCAAAGAAATTAGAAATAGCTAAATCACTCTTCCTAGTAGTCTCCCTAGCACGTTTAGCAGCAAGTCTAGCACGAGATGCTAAAATACACTTCTCAATAATTATCTTAGCCTCTTGAGGATTTTCCATTAAAAATCTATCAAATCCTTTAGAAAAAACACTATCAGCAAGTTTTCTAACCTCACTATTTCCAAGTCTTCCCTTAGTTTGTCCTTCAAATTGAGGATTAGGATGCTTACAAGAAATAATCATAGTTAACCCTTCCTTAACATCATCACCAGTTAAAGAATCATCTTTCTCTTTTAGAGCATTAATCTTTCTAGCATAATTATTAATTAACCTAGTTAAAGCTCTTCTAACACCTTCTTCATGAGTACCACCATCATGCGTATTGATATTATTAACAAAAGAATAAATATTCTCAGTATAACCATCATTATATTGCATTGCAACCTCAAAGATTACACCATCTTCTTCACCCTCTAAATGAATAATATCATCATGAATAGCAGTTTTATTCTTATTCAAAAACCTTACATATTCACTAATACCACCTTCATAATGAAAAGAATCACCGGTAGTATCCTCATCATCTCTATCATCCCTTAAAGTAATTCTTAACCCTTTATTTAAAAAAGCCAGTTCTCTAATTCTAACCTTTAAAGTTTCATAATCATAAATATCAGTATCAAAAATCTCAGGATCAGGTTTAAAAGTAACATGAGTACCAGTTCTATTAAGTTCACACACACCAATCTCAGTTAACTTCTGAACAGTTTTACCACCATTAGCAAATTTAGTTTCATAAATTTTACCATCTTTATAAACAGTTACAGTAACCAATTTACTAAGCGCATTAACAACAGAAGCACCTACACCATGTAAACCACCAGATACCTTATATCCTCCACCACCAAACTTACCACCAGCATGTAAAACAGTGTAAACAGTTTCAACAGTAGAAATACCAGTCTTCGGATGAATACCAACAGGTATACCACGACCATCATCCTTTACAGTTATAGAATTATCTTTATTAATAATAACATCAATATTATGACAATAACCTGCCAACGATTCGTCAATCGCATTATCAACAATTTCCCATACCAAATGATGCAATCCCTTTACATCGGTAGTACCAATATACATACCAGGTCTTTTTCTAACAGCTTCTAAACCTTCTAAAACCTGAATATCACTTTCATTATAATCTTGTTCAACATTATTCATATTCCTTTACCTCAACTTTCTTATCACTTAATTTAATAACAGTACAATCAGATAACAATTTTTTATTTAAATACTTAATATCAGTAGTAGTTACAAAAATTTGAAAATTTTTATTAAAAGACCCAATTATACGATTAATCTTTTTATCATCTAATTCACTAAACATATCATCTAATATAAATATTGGAGTACATCCCATATTATTCATACAATATTTAACCTCAGAAAGTTTAAAAGCAATAATCGCACTTTTCTGCTCCCCTTCAGATAAAAAATCTTTAGCAACCCTACCATCAATTTCAAAAATATAATCATCCAAATGAATACCAATATGAGTCATACCATAATTTAAATCTCTATTAAAAGACTTTTTATATTCATTTATCAAATCTTCATTTAACTTTCCATTAAAACCTGAATTATACTTTAAATATAAATTTCCTTTCTTAACTGATTTATTAAAATAATTATTTAAATAACTATTAATTTCATTAATAAAATTAGTTCTAATACAATTAATTTCTAATCCAACATCAATAAGTTTTTCTGTCAAAACCTCCAAATATTCGTTATAATTTAATTTTTTATTCAACATCAACTTTAAATAACTATTTCTTTGCTTTAATATTTTATTATATAAACTAAGTTTCTTTAAATATTGATTATTAAAACCAGATAAATCCATATTAATCAATTTTCTATGAACAGAAGGATTATCCTTAATAAGTTTCATATCTTCTCTATTAAAAAGAACAACATTTACCTTAGAAACATAATCACTTACTTTTCCAACTGGTTGATTATCAATCAAAATATTCTTAGATTCAGGTGTAATAACCAATTTATACCTATTTTTTATCTTATTAAGAACAGTAGCCTCAATAACCGCAAATTCCTCCCCCTCCTTGATAAGGACATCCTGTTTTAAAGTTCTAAATGACTTTGTAAGAGCTAAATAATATATAGCCTCAACAATATTCGTCTTACCAATTCCATTATCTCCAATTATAATATTTTTATAATTAGAAAAATTTAAATTTAAATTATCATAATTTCTAAAATTTTTTAATTTCAAACTAAGTATTTTCATTTAAAACCCTCTTTTATAATAAATAAGACAAAATAGGTATAATATTGAGTACCTATACCTATTTCATTATACCACATTTCTATACCTGTTAGAAACAATTATTTATCTTTTTTTTGATTTTCTTGATTAGAATTTTGTTTTCTTAAAAGAACAGCATTATTTAAAGATAAAGACTTATAATATTGGTTTTTAATTATATTAAAAGATATATCTAAAGAAATTTCTTCATTGTTCTTAAATAAAATAGTAGTCTTATCATTAATACCTGGAAATATATTACAAATATTATTAGAATTAATCCAAGAACATTCCTTTAATCTAGGAGAACAAGTAGGGAAAAAAATAGTATCATCTTTTTCAGACATAACAATAGGAGCCTTATAATTAAACCCAATCATAGAATAAGAACCCTTTAACCTTCCATCAAAAGAACTACCATAATATTCACAATTATCATTAATAATAGATGAAACTTCATTATCTAATATTAAATAATTATTCTTCTCATAAACAATAGTCCTTTTTTTATTCAATGGAACCAAAGCAAGAGTATTCTCATTAATCTTATAAAAACTCATAACCATCACCTCCTCTTTTGCGTTTTATTAAAACATAAAAAAAAGTCGAAAAAAGTCGAAATATGTCGAAACAAATACAAAAATAAAAAAATGTAGCAAAAATACTACATTTCTGTAAAAAACTAATAAGTTTTAATAGGTAAAATCAATTGAATTAAACTCTCATCCTTAGCATTCTTCACAATAATAGGTTTACTATCACCATTCAGTAAAATAATTAATTCTTCATCATTTAATGTTTTCAAAGCATCTAACATATATTTTGCACTATAAGAAATACTAATATCGTTATCTGTATTTTTAAAAACACTTACTCTTTCTTCAGACTTACCAATCTCACTTGCAAAAGATGAAATAATTAAATCATTACCATCAGACTTCATATTAATTAAATTCTTATCCTTATTTTGAGTAAGTAAAGCTGCTCTATCAATCGCATTATAAAAACTATCTAAATTAGTTGTAAATATATATTCAAAATCAGTAGGAATTAAATTAGAAGTATTAGGATAATTACCACTAAGTAAACTAGTTTGAAAAATATAATTATTATAAACAAACACTAATTTATTATTAAATAAACTAATCTCAACATCCATCTCATCACTTATAATCTTATCAAATTCCTGAATATTCTTACCAGGAACAACAATATCATAATCTCCATAATCACTATCTAAAATAATAGTTTTCTTAGCTAATCTATAAGAATCAGTAGTAACACATTCCATAATGTTACCTTTAATCTTAATATTTAATCCAGTTAATAAAGGTCTAGATTCTTGAGTAGAAACAGCAAACAAAGTTTGAGAAAACATATCCTTTAAAATAGAACTGTTTAAAACTATTGGGTTATCAACAGTTTCTAAATTCAAAGTTGGATAATCTTCAGTATTTAAACAATTTAGATTATAAACAGTAGTATCAGTACTAATAATTATTTTTAAACCATCAATAACTTCAATATTAATATCTGTATCAGGCATCTTCTTTATTATTTCTAATAAATATTTACTTTGAATAATAATTTTGCCAAACTCCTCAACTTTTTTTATTTTATTATTAGGTATAAAGTGCTTTATGATTAAATCACTATCACTAGCCATTAAATATAACCCATCCTCATTTAAATCAAACATAACTCCATTTAATATAGGAATAATATTCCTAGGCGAAACTGCTCTAATAACATTACTTAAACTTTCTAATAATACCTTTTTTTCAATAATTAATTTCATTTTATTTCCTTCTTTCTATAATAATAATAATAATGGTGTTGAAATTGTTGAAAACTAATCAAACACCCATAAAATCAATGTTTTTTCAAAATTTTTATTTTTCACTTTTCCACATTAATTAACAATTTTATTCTTTATATTATTAATATCCTCCTTTAATTTCATATTTTCATTCAATTCTTCTTCAATTTTACTACACGCATGAATAACAGTTGAATGATCTCTATTCCCAAATTCAAGTCCAATCTTTACCAACGTTTCATCAGTAGTAGTTTGACTTAAATAAATAGCAATCTGTCTTGCATGATTAATATTCGCATTTCGTTTCTTACTTTTAAGATCCTCAACACTTAAATTATAATATTCAGCAACCGCCCTTTGAATTCTTTGAATGTTATTAGTAATATAAATACTCTTTCCTAAAAATTCCTTCAAAGCATCCATTGCAAATTCAACATTAATTTCAGAAGGACCCATCATAGCAGCATAAGCATACAATCTAGTAATTGCCCCCTCTAACTGCCTAACATCATTCTCACAATTAGAAGCTATATACTCAATAACCGAGTTATTAACCAATTTAGCAACCTCATGCCCCATCATCTTATTTCTAAGAATCTGACACCTAAGTTCAAAATCAGGAGGATATATATTAGCGGTTAAACCCCATCTAAATCTAGTAAGTAACCTATCTTCTAATAACTTCAAATCATCAGGAGACCTATCAGAACTAATTATAATTTGTTTATTTGAATCATATAACTCAGTAAACGTATGAAAAAATTCATCCTGAGACCTATCAGCACCAGCTAAAAACTGAATATCATCAATAATTAATACATCAATATTTCTATACTTATCTTTAAAATTGTTAATAACCTCATAATTATCAACATTCTTGTCTTTCCGTAACATACCAGTAAAATCATCAATAAACTCATTACTAGTAACATATAAAACAGATTTATCAAGATTCTTAACAATATAATTACCAATAGCGTGCATCAAATGAGTCTTCCCTAACCCACTTTTACCATAAATAAACAAAGGATTATAAATTTTCCCAGGATTTTCCGCAACAGCAAGAGCCGATGTACTAGCAAATCTATTAGTATCTCCAATAATAAAATTATCAAAAGTATATTTCGGATTTAAATTAGAATTTAATTTTTTTCTCTCTATTTCTAAGGCTTTGCCAGATTTTTTTGTTTTTTCAAAATCTTCATCACTATTATTTAAATCTTTATTATTTGTTTTTACTTCTTCATCCATAATAACAAATTGAAAATTATATTTTACATTAGTCATTTTAAATAATATATCAGTCATTAAAGACGTATAATGGTCAGACAAAAACTTTTTTTGAAATTCATTATTAACCTTAACAACACAATTACCATTTTCTAAACTAAGCAATTCCGTATTTTTAAGCCAAGTATTAAATGAAAAAGGTTGAGTTACTACTTGAATTTGTTTTAAAAAATTATTCCATAAATCCTTATTGTCCATACCATCACCCCGATACATCACATTTGATACCATTATTGTAAAACAACTTTGATTAAAAATAAAGAAATAAATTAAAAAAAATAAAATTTCCTTTAATCATAAACAAAAAATCAAAACAAACTCCCTAAAATAAAGGAAAAAAATAAAAATCACTTTTACAACAAGCATCAATTAATTAAAATCAAATTATCCACATTAATTATGTTGAAAAAACACAAATAAAAATAACAAAAAAAAGTTTTAAACTCACTTATTAACATAGTTTTCCACAAAAATTAATCAATAATTACAGGCAAAAACAAAGTTATCCACATTTTCAACATTTTTTAATCAACAATGTTAAAAAAGATATAAACATTTCAACACTAAAATGTGGAAAACTATTTTTTCTTTACTTTTTCAAAAAGATATATTATACTATGATTACGAATGAAGCGGAGGTGCAAAAAATGAAAAGAACATATCAACCAAATAATAGAAAAATGAAAAAGAAACATGGATTCTTTGCAAGAAAAAATTCTAATATTCTAAAATCTCGTAGACATAAAGGTCGTAAAAGATTATGTAAATAGCCACACAGAGTGGTTTTTATTCTATAGGAGGAAAAATGAATACTGAAATGCGAATAAAAGATAAAAAAGAATTTCAAACAATCCTAAACAAAGGAAAAAAAATATATACTCCATTCTTTCTTATATATTATAAGGAGAAAGCAAAGGAAAATTCAAGATTTGGTTTTACTCAAGTAAAAAAATTTGGAAAAGCCTATAAAAGAAATTATTACAAAAGAATATTAAGGGAAATAATTAGAAATAATCAAAATAAGTTTAAAAATAATTATGATTATATTATAATAGTATTGAAAAAGTGTGATACCTTAAAATATAAAGAAATAGAAGATAAGATATTACAAACAATAAAGGAGATAAATTAATTATGAAAAAAAATAAAATACTTATTTTGATATGTGCATGCTTTCTACTAAGTGGATGTACAAAGTACCTAACAGGAGAAGATTCCAAAAGAGTTATTAACGAAGAAACAGGACAAACACTTCCATCAAATATATTATGTAAACCAACAGAAGAAAATCTAACATCAATATATGAAAAATACGAAGATAAACTAGCAGTTAAACTAGAAGATTTACCGGAATGTAAAGATATAAAAATCTATAACTCAAAAACCTATAGCGGTTTATGGGCACAACTAGTTGTAATGCCACTTGCCTACCTAATAATAAAATTAGGAAACTTCATTGGAAACTACGGACTATCCGTAATGTTAGTTGGAGTTCTAATAAGACTAATCCTACTTCCCTTTTCAGCAAAGACAATAAAACAATCAGAAAATATGAAAAAAGCTGGACCAGCCCTAGCAAGATTAGAAAAGAAATATGAAAATAAAACAGACCAAGAATCAATGATGGCTAAAAGTACCGAAATGTTACAAATATATAAAAAATACAATATTAATCCAATGGGAAGCTGTTTAGTATCCCTAATACAATTTCCACTATTCTTCGGCTTCCTAGAAGCAATTAACAGAATACCTGCTATATTCGAAGGAACCCTAGGAGCGTATCATTTAGGTATCACACCTCTAATCGGTTTAAAAAATGGAAATTACTATTACATAATCCTATTACTATTAATAATGTTAACAACATATTTATCATTTAAAAACAATATGAACCAAACAACCGGAAACCCAGAACAAGATAAACAAATGAAATCTATGACATACATAATGTTAATATTTATAACAATCGCATCATTTAGCTTACCAACCGCAATCGCACTTTATTGGGTAGTAACAAACGGAGTAACAGTAATCCAAAATATAATATTAATGAAGGGAAAAAAATAAAATGGAAGTATATTCATATGAAGGAAAAAAAGAAACTGATGTATTGAACAAAGCACTAGAAGATTTAAACGTAACTGAACAAGAAATACTATATAAAAAAGAACAAATAAAAGGTGGATTCCTAAAAGGAGAAACAACAAAATTTATAATTGCTAGAATTACAGATATTCAAGAAGAATTAAAAACATATTTACAAAATTTATTAGAACAAATGGGCTTAGAAGTTAAATTTGAAACAAATATAAGAGATAATCAAATAAATATAAAAATGTTTTCAGATAATAATTCAATCTTAATAGGAAAAGACGGAAAAACCTTAACCGCATTATCTACAATCTGTAAACAATATATAAATAATCAAATTGGAGTATATCCATATATTAATTTAGATGTTGAAAACTATAAAGATAAAAAAATAACCCATATAGAAAGATTAGCAAAAAACTTAGCAAGAGAAGTAAAAACAACCCAACAAGAAGTAATTATGGAAAATATGAATTCATACGAAAGAAGAATAGTACATAACTGCTTAACAAATATGAAAGGAATAGAAACAATTTCTGAAGGAGAAGAACCTAACAGACACGTTATAATTAAGCCAACAAAAGATTAAGAAATTAATCTTTTTTTAATTATCAACTTATGATATAATACGCACGAAAGAAGGAAAATAACATGAATGAAACAATATGTGCAATCTCAACAAGCATTGGAGTAGGAGCTATATCTATCATCAGAGTAAGTGGACCAAGAGCAATTGAAATAGTAAATAAAATATTTAAAGGGAAAGATTTAACCAAAGTAAATACACACACAATACACTATGGACATATAATCTACAAAGACGAAATAATAGACGAAGTATTATTAACAATCATGCTATCACCTAAAACATTTACAACCGAAGACATAGTAGAAATAAATTCACACGGAGGACCCTCAACAACAAATAAAATCTTAGAAATCCTACTAACCATAGGATGCAAACAAGCAGAACCAGGAGAATTTACCAAAAGAGCATTCTTAAATGGAAGAATAGATTTAGTAGAAGCTGAATCCATAAGTGATCTTATATCATCACAATCAGATAAAGCAAGAAAACTAGCAATAAACGGAGTAACAAAAAATATTTCAAACTTAATAGAACAACTTAGAAAAAAAATATTAAATATTCAAGCAAATATAGAAGTAAATATAGATTATCCAGAATATGAAGAAGGAGAAGATTACACCAAAGAAACATTAAAACCATTAATAGATAATCTATACAGTGAAATAAATACAATATTAAAAAATTCTAAAAATGGCAAACTTATAAAAGACGGAATAACCCTAGCACTAGTAGGAAAACCCAACGTAGGAAAAAGCAGTATATTAAATAGTTTAATAGAAGAAGAAAAAGCAATAGTAACAAATATTCCCGGAACAACCAGAGATATAGTAGAAGGAAAAATAACCTTAAATGGAATAACATTAAATATCATAGATACCGCTGGAATAAGAGAAACAGAAGACCTAGTAGAACAAATTGGAGTAAATAAAAGCATAAAAATGATAGAAAAAGCAGACTTAATTATATA
Source organism: uncultured Clostridium sp. (assembly GCA_964612605.1). Classification (GTDB taxonomy): domain Bacteria; phylum Bacillota_I; class Bacilli_A; order RF39; family UBA660; genus CAG-533. The sequence continues at coordinate 12,839 of CAZTEJ010000008.1, forward strand.
TGTCCTAAACAACCACGAAAAACTAACTCAAGAAGAACTAAACACCTTAGATTCAATTAAAACAAAAAAACACATTATATTTATTAATAAAAACGATCTCCAAACAAATATAGATATTACAAAATTAAACGAAGAAAATATCATATTTGGAAACACAACAAAAGAAAATGGACTAGAAACTCTAAAACAAAAAATAATAGAACTATTCAATTTAAATCAAATAGAACACCAAGATTATACATACCTATCAAACGCAAGACAAATAGCGTTAATAAATCAAGCAAAAGAAAAAATAGAAAATATATATCAAAATTTTGATAACATGCCAGTAGATATGTTCACAATAGATTTAAAAGAAACATACGAACTACTAGGACAAATCATCGGACAAACATACGAAGAAGATGTAATCGATGAAATGTTTTCAAAATTTTGTTTAGGAAAGTAGAGAAAAAAATGAAATATGAAATAATAGTAGTAGGAGGAGGCCACGCAGGATGTGAAGCAGCCCATGCAGCAGCAAAAATGGGACACAAAACATTACTAATAACCTCAAACATAAAAAACATAGCAGATATGCCATGCAATCCTTCAATTGGAGGAACCGCAAAAGGAATAGTTGTAAGAGAAATAGACGCCCTAGGCGGATTAATGGGAAAAATTGCCGACAAAACCCATATCCAAATAAAAATGTTAAATAATGCCAAAGGACCTGCAGTACGTTCACTAAGAGCCCAAGGCGATAAAGTAACATACCCAAGAGAAATGTTAAAAACACTACAACAAACTGAAAACCTAACAATACAAGAAGGAATGGTGGAAGATCTAATAATAGAAAACAAAAAAATAAAAGGAATAATCTTATCAACAACCGAAGAAATTTATTGCGATGCATTAATCCTAACAACCGGAACATATTTAAAAAGTAAAATATTAGTAGGAAGTAATTCCAAAGAAGAAGGCCCCCATGGAGAAAAAAGATCAAACTTCTTAAGCGATAAACTAAAAGAGCAAGGATTTCAAATCCAAAGATTAAAAACAGGAACACCACAAAGACTAGATAGAAATACCATAGACTTTAGTAAATTAACAGTAGAAAACGGAGATGATTGTTACTGGACCTTTAACTTCGATATACCACCAACATATGATAAAGATAATCAAGCAAAATGCTACATAGTATATACAAATTCAAAAACCCATGAAATAATTAAACAAAATCTAACAAAAAGTGCCATGTACGGAGGCTACGCAGAAGGAATCGGACCAAGATACTGTCCATCAATCGAAGACAAAGTAGTCAGATTTGCAGATAAAGAAAGACACCAATTATTCCTAGAACCAGAAAGCCTTTATTATGATGATATTTATTTGCAAGGATTCTCAACAAGTATGCCAGAAGATGTTCAAGAACAAATGGTACACAGTCTTCCTGGACTAGAAAACGCAAAAATATTAAAATACGCATATGCAATAGAATACGACGCTATAAATCCATTACAACTAAAACCATCACTAGAAACTAAAATAATTGAAAATCTATTTACAGCAGGACAAATAAATGGAACTAGTGGATATGAAGAAGCCGCAGGACAAGGAATAATAGCTGGAATAAACGCATCATTAAAATTACAAAATAAAGAACCATTAATTCTAAAAAGAAACGAATCATACATAGGAGTATTAATAGACGATTTAGTAACAAAAGGAACAAAAGAACCATACAGACTCCTAACCTCAAGAGCAGAATATAGATTACTACTAAGACATGACAATGCAGATATAAGATTAAGAAATTATGGATATAATCTAGGTTTAATAAACGATTTACAATACTACAAACTAAATAATAAAATAAAGCAAATCCAAGAACTAACAACAATATTAAAAACTACAAGAATAACACCAAACACAACTCCTGATAATTTAAAACCATTATTAGATTTAAAAAATGGAATAAACCTTTATGACCTTTTAAAAAGACCAGAAATTACATTAAATAACTTATATGATTCAAACCTTATAAATACAAAATACTCAGATGAAGTAAACGAACAAGTAACATTTAATGTAAAATACGAGGGATATTTAAAAAAACAAGAAGAAGATGCTAAAAAATTAATTAAACTAGAAACAAAAAAAATCCCAGAAGATATAGATTACGATAACGTAAAAAATCTTGCAACCGAAGCAAGACAAAAATTAAAAGAAATACACCCAAGAACCATTGCCCAAGCAACTAGAATAAGCGGAGTAAATCCAGCAGATATAACCGTATTAACAATATATTTAAAAAAGGAATATCCAAATGAATAGAGAAGAATTAATAAAAGAATTAAATAATTTAAACATAGAAATAACCTCAGAACAAATTCAAAAACTAGAAACATATGCAAATCTATTACAAGAATATAACAAACATACCAACATAACCGCAATAACAGATCAAAAATCAATATATCTAAAACACTTCTTTGATTCATTAACAATAACAAAAATAATAGCCCTAACTAAATATCAAAATTTACTTGATATAGGTTCCGGAGGTGGATTTCCAGGAATAGTTCTAAAAATAATTTATCCCAATTTACATATAACATTATTAGATAGTAATAACAAAAAAACAAATTTTCAAAAATATATAATTGATAAATTAAATTTAAACAATATAGAAGCAATTAATGAAAGAGCAGAAATATACATAAAAAACTCTCCTAAATACGATATAGTAACCGCACGAGCAGTATCAAACTTAAATACATTATCAGAACTATCAATCCCATTCGTAAAACAAGATGGATACTTTATAGCAATGAAAGGTGAGTTAAATAAAGAATTAGATACAAGTATAAATGCAATAAAAATCTTAGGAGGAAATGTTGAAGAAATAATTAAATTTAATCTACCTATAGAAAATTCAGAAAGAACATTAATTAAAATCAAAAAAATAAAGGAAACTCCACAAGAATATCCAAGAACCTATGACAAAATTATAAAAAAACCATTATAACTAAAAGACATTAAAAGTGTCTTTTTTTATAAAAAATTAACAAAAAAGAAAAACACCATTGAAATAATAACCAAAATAAAGTAATATTATATTAGAATAGGAAGAGTAATTATGGTTAGTGAAATACAAAATATAAATATAGATTTAATATTACCAAATAGATTTCAACCAAGACTAATTTTTGATGAAAAATCACTAAATGAACTAGCAGAATCAATAAAAGAACACGGCATCATAGAACCAATTATAGTAAGAAACTTAAATGATAAATACGAAATAATCGCAGGAGAAAGAAGATATAAAGCAGCATGCATTGCCGGACTAACACAAGTACCCGTAATTATTAAAAATTTAAATGATTATAAAAGCGCCCAAATTGCAATTGTAGAAAACGTTCAAAGAAGAAATCTTAATCCAATAGAAGAAGCAAAATCATATAAAAGAGTATTAGATAAAGGACAAATAACTCAAGAAGAACTCGCAAAACAATTATCAGTATCCCAAAGTACAATTGCTAACAAATTAAGATTATTAAATCTAGACGAAGTAGTACAACAAGCACTATCTGAAAACAAAATAAGCGAAAGACACGCAAGAAGTTTATTAAAAATAAAATCACCTTCAAAACAATCAGAATTACTTGACAAAGTAATTGAAAAAAGATTAACAGTAAAAGAATTAGATGACGAAATAAAACTAATAATCGAAGAACCTACACAAATAATACCAATTAATAACACTATAGAAGCACCACAACAAGAAATCATCCAACCAGAAGAACCAGAAAATACCCCATCTCTAGAAGACCTATCAACCAACCTAGATACAGGCATACAAGACGAAATATTTAATCCCTTCAAATATATAGAAGAAGAACCTGTAGAAAAAGAACCAACAACATCTATAGAAGCAACCGAACCAATAATTGTTCCAGAACAACAAGAAGAATCAATAATCCAACCAAATAATATTTCATCAATCAAAGAAGCAATAAAAAAATTACAAAATGAATTAGAAAAGAACAACTACAACGTAAACATAGAAGACTATGACTTCTCAGATTTATACCAAGTAATAATAAAAATTAACAAATAAAAAATCTACAAAATAGATTTTTTTATTTTTCACTACCTTTTTTATAATAATAAACAACCGTATTCTTACTACTACTAGCAACATCCCCACTAACTGCATCAAGAGGAATCCCAATAATATTATCTGAAGCCTCATACCAAGAATCATCTTTATCACTTAAATACTCCTCAATCGTATCACACCAAATATTTTTAATCTTTTTAGAATAAGAAGAATCAACATTCTCATTCAAATCGTTACCAGCCCAAACCAACATCAAAGCATCCGTATTATAACCAACAATCCAATAATCACTTTCAGTAGTTCCACTCTTTAAAGCATACTTTCTAGAAATCTTACTATTTAAGTAAAGAACCGTTGGATTTAAATAATCTATAAAAGCTGGATTGTAAGTATTAGTCATCATTTCATTAATTATATATACAGAATCTTTATTAAGAACCTCCCTACTATCAGATTTATGCTTATATAAAATATTTCCATTAATATCCTCAACCCTTTCAATAAAGTAAATCTCATTATAAGTACCATAATTCGCCAAAGTACCATAAGCACCTGCAAAATCAAGCATATTAATCTCTTGAGAACCAAGAGCCAAAGAAGGAACAGCATACAACTCCTCATTCAACCCAGCCATTTTCAAAGTTTTAACCAACTGTTCCTCACCTAAAAACAAATGAGTTTTAACCGCATATATATTATCAGAATACGCAAGAGCAGCAGCCATACTTATCTCCTTATTAGCATAAATATTAGAATAATTACTCGGACTATAAGTTTCATTATTACCAAAAATAAAACTAACCTTAGAACTTAAAAAACTAGAACTCTCAGTCATATTATTTTCAAGAGCAGTATAATACAAAAAAGGTTTAATAGTAGACCCAACCGCTCTTTTAGATTGAGTAACCCTATTGAATTGACTACTAGCATAATCCCTTCCACCAGCTAAAGCCAAAACTCCACCAGTAGAAGGATTAACAAGAACCCCAGCAACCTGCACACTATCATCACTCATATTTTCCTTAATAGAATCATCCAACATCTTTTGAGCATCAACATCTAAAGTAGTATAAATTCTAATACCACCAGACTTAATCAAACTCTTAGGAATAGAAGAAATCCCATCAATTTCATTCATAACACTATCACTAAAATACATTAAAGTACTCATATTATTTCTTTCCCTTTTCCCGTAAATCTCAATCCTATTAGTAAATAAACTATTGTAACAATCAATATCAATCATTCCATTATCAAGCATTAACTTAGCAATAATTTTAGCCCTTTTAATACAATTATCATAATTACTAACCGGATTATTATTTTCAGGACTCCTAGGTATACCAACAAGCATTAAACTCTCCTCCAAAGATAACTCATCAGCACTCTTATTAAAATAAAATCTACTAGCGCTTTCAATCCCAAAATTTCCCTGACCATAATTAATCGTATTTAAATAACCTTCTAATATTTCCTCCTTAGAATACTTAAGTTCCAACTTAACAGTCAAAAAAGCCTCCTCAATTTTCCTTTTCCAAGTTTGACTAAAATCCAAATACAAATTCTTAACATACTGTTGACTAATAGTAGAAGCCCCTTCAACAATCTCTCCACTTTTAAAATTATTAACAATCGCCTTCCCAATTCTTAAATAATCAAATCCATTATGACTATAAAAGTTCTTATCCTCACCAATAATAGTTGCATCAATAATATTACTAGAAATATCACTCAAAGAAACCCAATCATTATTATTATTACTTTCAAAAACTAATTCCTCATTACTATCATACAAAAACACCCTATTAGCCGAATTAAGAACAATCTTTGGACTAAAATATGCAACTAAATAAACAGAACAAATAAATAAAAACATAACAATCCATAAAATCAAAACACACTTATATATTAAATACCAATTCAATCTTTTCATAATCATCAAATTTATTATGGAAAAATACTTATAAAATATGCTAAAATAACAACAGGAGAAAACATTATGACAAAATTAAAATTATTAAAAAATGAACAAATTGTCTTTGAAAAAGAAGGAACAATAAATAATAATATATTTATAACAGAAAATATTCAAATAGATATTATAAATCATATATTAACAAGAGAAGACAACAATTATAAATATACACTAGATTTCAAAAAAAATAATGCAGAAATAATTCTAAAAGAACAAAACTACATATTAAACATTAATTTATCAACAAATCATATATTAAAAACAGAAAATTATTTAGAAATAAAATACACAATAGAAAGTGAAGAAAAAGTAAATAATACAATCTTATTGACATTTGAATAAATTTCCTATTGACAAGATACAATAATATGATAAAATCATAAGTGTTTAAAAAGCCATTAACACATTTTAATAACATACATATAATGGTTTGGAAAAGAGGATTTAAATGATTAAATTAACAAATGAAGAAAAAGAAACATTATCATACGATGACGTAGCATATTTAATACTACAAGAAGAAAAGAAAAAATATAAAATACAAGAACTATTTAAAAAAGTAATCAAAACAATGGAATTACCAGAAAATTATTTTGAAAAAGACATAGAAGAATTCTTTGAATTAATTATAACAGACAAAAGATTAACTATGTTAGATAACGGATACGTTGATTTAAAAATAAATCATAGTACTAAAATGATAATAGAAGAAGATGAAGACGAAGACCTAGTATTAGAAACAGAAGAAATAACCGAACAAGAAGAAGATAACTATGATGACGAATCAAATCCAGAAGAAGATACAGATAATGATTTACAAGATTTAGTTATTATAGATGAAGATAATGATGAATTAGAATCAGATATGATGTAACTATATCTTTTTTAATATAAAGAAAGGACCAAAACAATGATAGAAAGATTAGAACTATTAACAAATAGATACAACGAAATAAATGAAGAATTATTAAACCCAGAAATATTATCAGACTTTAAAAAACAAAAAAAATTATCACAAGAAAAAAGTAACATAGAAGAAGTAGTTAATAAATATGGCGAATACAAACTAACAAAATATGAAATAGAAGGACTAAAAGAATTAATATTAGATCCAGAAATGCACGACATAGCCCAAACAGAACTAGACGAGAAAAAAGAACAATTAGAAAACCTAACCAAAGAAATAGAAATACTACTTCTACCAAAAGACGAAAACGACGGAAAAGATATCATCATGGAAATAAGAGGAGCAGCTGGAGGAGACGAAGCAAACATATTTGCAGGAGACCTAATAAGAATGTACACAAGATATGCAGAAAAAAACAACTGGAAAATAGAAGTAAACCACGCAGTAGAAGGAGAAGCAGGTGGCTTCTCAACAATTGAATGTTCAATTAAAGGAAACAACGTATATTCAAAATTAAAATTCGAAAGCGGAGTACATAGAGTACAAAGAGTTCCAGAAACCGAAACAGCAGGAAGAATACATACATCAACAGCAACCGTACTAGTAATGCCTGAAGTAGAAGACGTAGATATAGAAATCAAACCAGAAGACGTAAGAGTAGACGTATATCGTTCAAGTGGAAAAGGCGGCCAAGGAGTAAATACAACAGACTCAGCAGTAAGAGTAACCCATATCCCAACCGGAATTGTAGTTACCTGTCAAAATGAAAGAAGCCAAATCAAAAACAAAGAAAGAGCAATGGTAGTACTAAAATCAAGACTATATGATGCAGAAAAACAAAAACAAAACAGTGAGACCGGAACAGCAAGAAAAACAATGATAGGAACAGGAGACCGTTCAGAAAAAATAAGAACCTATAACTATCCACAAAACCGAGTAACAGATCATCGTATAAACTTTAGCATAATGGAACTAGATAGAGTAATGGAAGGAAACATCGATCCAATAATTGAAGCACTAATAACCGAAGACCAAAGAAGGAAAATGGAAGGAAATGAATAAACCCGAATACATTACAAACATAGACTGGAAACTATTACAAGAAAAATATCCCAACCTAAACGAAATAGAAGACAAATTGAATAAACAATACCCAGTACAATACCTAATAGGTAATGTATCATTTTACGGATATAACTTTCTTGTTAACGAAAACGTACTTATACCAAGATTCGAAACAGAAACATTCGTCGAAAAAATAATTAAATATATAAAAAAATTAAATTTAACAAATAAAACTGCAATAGACCTTGGAACAGGATCAGGAATAATCGCAATCACATTAAAGAAAGAACTAAAAAATCTAACCTTAACTGCACTAGATAACAGCGAAGAAGCATTAACCACTGCAATCCAAAATGCAAAACTCAACAATACTCAAATAAAATTTGTAAAAGAAGATATATTACAAACAACAATATTTAACAACTATAATATAATAATAAGCAATCCACCATACATTCCAGAAAATTCAAATTTTGATAAAAAAATCTTATTTGAACCAAAACAAGCAATATTTGTTAAAGAAAATAATCCATTAATATATTATGAAACAATAATAAAACAAATAAATCCAACTAACGTAAAACTAATATGTTTTGAAATAGATGAAGACTTTGGAAAAGAAATAATAAATTTATCAAATAAATATTTACCAAATTATAAAATAATAATAGAAAAAGATTTATGTTATAAAGATAGATACGCATTTATATATACTGAATAAACAAAATAAATATTACCCATTATAAAAAAAGAAAGGGTAATATTTTTATGAAAAAAATGATCATAATCCTATCAATATTAATATCACTATTAATAACAAATAACAAAAACGAAACCGAAATTATAATTCCAAACAACTCTATAAGATTTAGAATAATCGCATCAACAAACTCAGAATTAGATATTCAAACAAAACAAGAATTAAAAAATTATTTAGAAAAAGAATTACTAGAGCTAACAACAGAAGCCAGCACCGAAGAAGAAGTAGATAAAATAATTGTTAATAACTTAGAACTTATCAACAACAAAACTTCAAATTTCCTAAATACAGATAACTACAAAATAGATTACGGATTAAACTATTTTCCCTCAAAAACCTACAAAGGAATTGTATATGAAGCCGGAATATACAAATCACTAGTAGTAACCATAGGAGACGGATTAGGAAAAAACTGGTGGTGTACCTTATTTCCACCATTATGTTTATTAGAAGAAAATACAACAACAAACGATGTAGAATACAAACTATTTATAACAAGCATAATAGACAAATACAAATAATATACTTAACTAGGTGATCTATGTTAAGTATTTTTTTAATTGGAATCGCATTATCCATGGATGCATTCTCAGTTGCTATAACAATCGGAATAAATCCTATAAAACAAAATAAACTTATAATAATACCTATTATAGTATCAATAATGCATTTCATAATGCCATTAATAGGTTATTATTTAGGAAAAGAAATCCAACAAATAATAACAATTAACCCTAAATTAATAATGATAATAATACTATATTATCTTGCATTTATAATGTACAAAGACAAAACCAAAGAAAAACAAATAAAAATAGATAAAATATTCAGTATAATCTTATTTTCATTATCAGTATCCATAGATAGTTTCACAGTAGGTTTAAGCCTAAATGCATTAACAAATAAAATTATAATCCCACCAATCATATTTTCAATATGTTCCGGAACAATAACATATATCGGATTAATCCTAGGAAAATATTCACAAAAAATATGGCAAGAAAAATCTACCAACATAGCAGTAATACTATTATTACTAATTTCAACAGTAAATATGTGTCAAATTCTTGTCCAATTATTTGACTAAAATCATAATACATAATCTCATCTTAAACACTTTTTTAGATGCAAAAACTCCCTATTCCTTATTTTA
>CAZTEJ010000009.1:0-22127 GCA_964612605.1 uncultured Clostridium sp.
AATAGTGGTATGATAAAGATAACGTATAATGGATCAAACGTTATAACAGGAGAGAATATTATACCAGGGTGGAGTGATACTAAAGAGTTTACTGTAGTGGGAAGTAATAATACTAGTATTACTGATGAAGATATAATGGATTATCAAATAAAGTTAGTAGTAGAAGAAAATACTTTTAGTGATGGTGCAATAAGATTTGAACTTACTGGAAGTAGTTCAAATGATGCAGATACATTATCCCTTGTATCTGATGCTTATGGTATGGTTCCAACTGGTGCTGGAGAAGTTTTATTAGGAACTGCTAGATTTAATCAAGATGATAGTATTAAGAAAGATGTTATACATAGTTATAGTTTAAAGATTGGTTTTCCAAATGATCCAAATAAGAATCAAAGTAATGATTGGGGTAAAACTTTTAGTGGGTATGTTGTAATAGAAGAGGGAAGTTTAACAACATATAATGGGACTGAATATATTACTAGTTTATATTCTGATAATGAAGATAATATATCTTATTAAAATATGATAGTACTGTAGATAATAATTTAAGATATGTAGGTGGTTGGTCATATGATTATGATAATAATAAATGGGTAGAGGATGTACCTAATTATATATCATTTAATGATGAGTTATGGAGAATAATCGGTGTATTTGATACTTATAATGCAGATACTGGAGAAAAAGAAAAATCATTAAAGATAATAAGAAGTAATGCTTTAGGAACTACTTCAACAATAGATAATTTAAATTCAAGTACTTATATAGGATATTCATGGGATACATCAGATGAAAGTATAAATGATGGATATGGAATAAATGAATGGTCTCAAGCAGACTTAATGGAAGAATTAAATAATGAATATTTAGGTAATTACAGAGAAGTTCATGAATTGTGGTTCAATGGTATTTCAAATACTCAAACTGCAACATATGATAAATCACAATCAATAAAATCAGAATATCAACAATATATAATGAATGCCAGATGGTATTTAGGCGGATGGAAAACTGAAAGTGTAAGTGCTGCAAATATGTATAATTATGAAAGAGAAACTGATGTAATCAAAGATGCATCAGATGGAGTAACAAGAACAACATATTGGGATGGAAAGGTTGCACTTATGTATCCATCAGATTATGGATTTGCAAGTACAGATGAAACATGTTTGAATTGTTTATATGAATGTAATAATTATATTAGTAATTGGTTAAATGGATATTATGACGAAAAGTTGCTATCTCCAAATTCATATAATTACCAGTATAATTATTATCAATATAGGGTTTATGTCGTGTTAAAAAATGGTCGTGTCTTTAACTACTATTACAGCGAAGCCTACAAAAACTATGCCGTCCGTCCCACTCTCTACCTTAAATCTAACACTCTATTCACCGGTGGCACAGGTACTTCTTCTAATCCATATACTATAGGGTAAAGCAAACAAATATTTGCTTTTTTCTTTCTTTTATGGTATAATTTGGTTAACTAAGGGGGGAATGGTTATGAGTAGTAATGATTTTATATTATATAAAAAGGCTGTTCGTTTTTATAAATCGAAACAGTATTCTAACGCTATATCTATATTTGAAAGGTTATATAGTTTGTATCCTGATGATTTTTATAATAAGTTTTATTATGGTTCTTCTTTGCTTAGAATTAATACTGCTTTAGGTGTTAAAATTTTAAAGGAATTAAGAAATACGTCTTTTAATGATTCTTCTTTACTTGAACTAGCTGATTATTTTATGAAGAAGAATAATTTTGATCAAGCTGAAAAATATCTTAATATTTTAATTCAAGATGATACTAATAAGTATGCTATTATTTTGTATGCTAAGTTAAAAATTAAATTAAAAGATTATGATACTGCTAAGAAATTTCTTTTAAAAGGTATTAGTTTAGATGATGAATCTAGAATGTTTTCTCTTTCGGAACTTGCTAATATTGAAAAAGAATTGGGTAATTATGATAAGGCTGAGTATTATTTATCTCTTTTGCTTAATACTGATGGTAAATCTTTCGCTTTATGTGAGCTTGGTAGGTTGGCAGGCGAGTTAGGTGATTTTGATAAGGCTAAGGATTGTTTTGAACTTATATTAGATTATGGAGATACTTATCTTGCTAAGTATGAGTTAGCTAAATTATATTATGAGTATAATAGTTTTGAACTTGCTGAGTTTTATTTTAATGAGGTTTTGAATGTTGATAATTATATTGCTTATTCTTCTTATATTTATTTAGGTAAAATTGAAAAGTATAGAAGGAATTATGATAAGGCTGAGTATTATTTTAATTTAGCTCTTAGTTCGAATTCTAGATGTAAGAATATTGCTTATCTTGAGTTAATTTATCTTTATATTAAACAAGAGAAGTATATGGAGGCTTATGGTCTTGTTGATAGTTTAATAAGTATTAATAATGTTTCTGTTGATAAGGTTTCTTATAATAATATTAGGAATGTTGTATTTTATCTTAAGTATAAATTGAATTTATTAAGTAAGGAAGAAATGGAAAATACGACTTATTATTTTAGAAAGCAACTTGTTAATTATGATGAGTTTAGAACTATAGATCATATTTCTGAGCATCTTGATGAAATAGAGGAGAAAAGAACTCATACGTTATTTTATTCTAATATAGATACAATGAATTTATATTATGTGTGTTCGGAATTAATTAAGAAGATGGATCCTATTAATTCTACATTTGCTGATATTTATGTTGTAACGTTTGATAATCCGTTAGGTACTATTTATAATAATCCAACTAATACTATTCAAATAGTTACTTTGGCTAATAGTAAGGATATTATTACTATTTATCCAATTGTGAATAAACAAATAAAAAGGGGGAATGTGTTATGTCGTTAATAGATGAGGTATGTTATAGGTATGATAAGGATAAGGTTGATGAACTTTTTAAAGAATATTATAAAGGGAATAAAGATGTTGAAAATGATCTTATTTTGTATAATTATACTTTAGTTAAGAAGATTGTTAATAGTGTTAATGTTTATAATATGTATGATATAGATGAGTTAGAAAGTGAGGGTTTAATTGCTTTAATAAATTCGATTAGAAGTTATGATCCAAGTTTAGGTAATTGTTTTTCTACTTATGCTACAATTTGTATTAAGAATAGGTTATATGCTTATGTTTCTTCAATTAATGATAAGTTAAATAAAATAAGTTTGGATAGTATTATTAAAGGAACTGAGGATGTGAAATTAGAAGATTTGATTGTTCCTGAGGATGATTGTTTTTCTGATTATTTACAAAATGATTATATTAATTCTTTGTTTTTGAATATTCCTCTTGAGTATAGGGATATTGCTTATAAGTATTTTGTTCAAAATTTATCTATATTTGATTTAAAAGATATTTATGATTATAAACCGTATCAGTTTAAGAGTATTCTTGTTAATTGTAAGAATATATTAATTAAGGCTATAGAGGAAAGCAAATTAAGTGATAGGGAAATTATTATTAATAGATATAATGAATTGGATGATAAGGTAAGGGAACGTTTGGTATTGTATTTACAAGGGTATAATTTTAGTGAAATTGAAAGGATGTTGGGGATTAAGCATGTTAGTTATTCTATAAAAAGAGGAATAAAGCATATTGATTATCCTTTTGAGGTTATTAAGGATGTGATTCTTAGTAGTAATATTTCTAGGAATGAGGATCTTAATAAGGAGTTATTTATATTAAATGGTATTCTTAGTTTGAATAATAATCAGAGAAATTGTTTGTTTTTAAATTTACAAGGTTATAGTAAGAAGGAGATTGGTTCTATATTAAATATTTCTAGTGAGTCTACTGGTCCTTATGTATCTTCTTCTATAAAGAAGATAGGTTATACAAAGGCGGAAATTAAGGATGTTTTAGTTAAGTATAATATTTTAGATAATTATTCTATAGAGTTTAAATCGACATTGGATATAGCTAGGTATATTTTTAAAGATTATAATAATTATTCTGATGAGTATATTAAAGATATTATGGATAGATTTTATAATTTACCTAAAGTGGAACAGGATTGTATTGTTGATTATATTAATAAAATGTCAAATGATGATATGGTTAGTAAATATAATTTAACGTTTGGTCAGGTTAAGAGGGATATGGAAAGAAAGTTTTCTAGTTTAGGTGGTACTAAGGAAGAGGTTAGATATTGTCTTGCTAAGAAGATGTAATGTTTGATAAAATATCTAGAGAAGGTGTTGTATGAAGATTTTTATAGAGATGTTGGGTTGTAAGGTTAATACTTATGAGTCTGAGGTTATAAAGGAAGAGTTTTTAAGTAATGGTTATTCTTTGGCTAGTTGTATTGAGGATGCAAGTGTGGTTGTTATTAATACTTGTTCGGTTACTAATCAAAGTGATGCTAAGAGTAGGAAGATGATAAGGAATGCTAGAAAGCTTAATAGGGATGCTTTGATTGTTGTTTGTGGTTGTTCTAGTCAGAATCATCAGGAGGAATTAAAGGACTTGGGTGCTGATATTTTAATTGGTAATAGGGATAAGTCTAAGATTTATGATTATGTTAGTAGTTATAATAATGAACAGGTTATTAGGTATTATGATATGATGAATACTGATTTTGAGAAGATGAGTTTAAATAGTTATAGTGATCGTACTAGGGCTTTTGTTAAGATTCAAGATGGTTGTAATAATTATTGTTCTTATTGTATTATTCCTTATTTAAGGGGAACTATTAGGAATAAGGATTTTGATGATGCGGTTAATGAGATTAATACGTTAGTTAATAATGGGTTTAAGGAAATTGTTTTAACTGGTATTCATACTGGTTCTTATGATAGGTTGGTTGAGTTGATTAAGGAAATTAGTAAGAATGATAAGTTGGAAAGAATTAGAATAAGTAGTATTGAGGTAACTGAGATTGATGATGAGTTTTTAAATGAATTAAGGGTTAATAGTAAGTTATGTAATCATATGCATATTCCTGTTCAGGCTGCTTGTGATAATACGCTCGGAAGGATGAATAGGAAGTATGATATGGATAAGTATAAGGAAATTATTAATAGGATAAGGGAGGTAAGACCTGATATTAATATAACTACTGATTTAATTGTTGGTTTTCCTACGGAAACGGAAGAGGATTTTAATGAGAGTTACAGGAATGCTTTGGAGATTGGGTTTGGTAAGATACATGTGTTTCCCTTTTCTAAGAGGGATGGTACTTTAGCGGCTAAGATGAAATCGGTGGTGGATGATGGGGAGAAGAAGGATAGGACTAGGTTAATGTTAGATCTTTCTAATAAGTTAGAGAATAGTTATTATAATAAGTTTTTAGATAAAGAGTTAAATGTTTTGGTTGAAGAGGTTTTTGATAGTTATAGTGTTGGTCATACTGATAATTATATTAAGGTAATTATTAATAAGAGGTTAGAGCATAATATGAATTATATGGTTAGAATAACTGGGGTAGATGGTATAAGTGTATATGGGGAAGTAGTGTAACAAATTACTTTCTTTTTAATATAATATATTATGAGAACTATATTTTTAAAAGATTATCATAATGATGGTGTGTTAATTGATTTGGATGTATCGTTTAATCCTTATGAGAATTTAATTAATAATCATTATAGGTATTTAAGTAAAGATAAAGAGTATTATTTTACTTGTAAAACTGGTACGAAGGCTAGGAGGGTAGCATCTATATTAGAGGCTTATGGATATAAAACGAATGTTGTAATTAAATAAATCTAGGTGTAGATTTATTTTTTTGTTTATAATTCGAGTAAAGTATGATAAAATTTTTTTAGTTGATGGATAAAGATTATAAAATTAACTATAAGCAATTGTTATATTAAGTTAGATGAGTTAATTGAAGATATTTAATACCAATTATTCAAATCAAATAAACTAATAAAAGGAGAATGAAATTATGTTAGAAGATGTACTTAAAAATTATGATATACAAGGAGAATTAATAGATATAGAAGAGAATACTTCTGGTAATATTAATAAAACTTATATAATAACTTATAAAAATGGTGATGAAATAGAAAAATATTTGGTTCAAAGAATTAACAATAGTGTTTTTTTAGAGCCTTATAAATTAATGAAGAATATTGAGGGTGTAACTTCATTTATAAATAAAAAATATAATTTAAATAAAGATAATAGTTATAAGACTTTAGAGGTATTAAAGACTAAGGATAATAATTTATTATGTGAAGTTGGAGATAATAAAATGTATTTTAGAATATATAAATATATTAATAATGCGGTTGCTTATAATTATTCTGAGGATATTAATATAGTAAGAAATACTGGAAAAGCATTTGGTAATTTTCAAAGGTTATTAATAGATTATCCTTTAAATAGATTGGAAGAAACTATTAAGGATTTTCATAATACGCCGAAGAGGTTGAAGCAATTACTTAGGGATATAAAGATTGATCCTAAAAAGAGGGCTTTAGATTGTGCTAAGTTAATTGTTTATATATTGCAAAGGGAAGATATATGTTATTCTATAATGGATAGATTGGGTAATGATATTCCTTTAAGGGTTACTCATAACGATACTAAGGTTAATAATGTGTTAATGAATAGGGAAACTGGTGATTTTTTAGCTGTAATTGATTTAGATACGGTTATGCCTGGTAGTTTATTATTTGATTATGGTGATGGTGTAAGGTCAACTGCTTCTAATGCGAAGGAAGATGAAAAGGATTTAAGTAAGGTTTATATTAATTTAGATTTGTTTGAGGCTTATACTGATGGTTTTATGAGTGAGATGGCTAATTATTTGACTGAGGCTGAGGTATCTTTAATGGGTGAATCTATTAGAATTATAACTTTAGAGTTAGCGATTAGATTTTTAAATGATTATATTAATGGGGATACTTATTTTAAGATAGATTATGATACTCATAATTTAGATAGGGCTATTAATCAGTTGAAGTTGGTTAGTGATATTGAGAATAAAATAGATTATATAAATAGTTATATTAATGATTGTTATTATAAGTATAGGAATAGTAATGGTAAATATAAAGGGATGTATTATAAGAGAAGAATAATAAAAGAACTATATTAAAGAAAAATTAAATTAGGTTCTTTTTTTCTTTATATAAATCATAAAATAGTTTATAATTAGGTTATGAATATAGTTGAGTTTATTAATACAATTGTTGTTTTTATATTAAATGAGTTAGGGATGTTTGCACCTGTTTTAGCTTGTTTATTGATTTTAATTGAGAGTATGGTTCCGATTCTTCCTTTATCGTTGTTTATAACCTTGAATGCTTATTATATGGGAAATGTTTTTGGATTTATAGTAAGTTATATATTTACTTGTATTGGTTGTTATATATCTTATAAATTATGTGATAATAAGTTAAGTAATCATTATTATAATATGTTAGATAAGCAAGAACATAAGAAGTTAAAGCAAATAACTAAGAGAGTTAAGGAACTTAAATTAGAGGAATTAACTTTGATAGTTGCTATGCCGTTTACTCCGGCTTTTATGGTAAATATTGCATCGGGTATTGCTAAAATAAATAAGAAAAAGTATTTAACTTCAATACTTATAGGGAAAATTTCTTTGGTTGGATTTTGGCAATTTATAGGTACTAGTTTAATAGAGAGTATAAATAATCCTTATGTATTAATAAAAATAATTATATTTATGTTAGTAACGTTTGTAATAAGTAAAATAATAAATAGAAAGTTTAGAATGGAGTAGGAATAAGATGATGGATTATATAATAATTGGACTATTGGTAATTGTAATAATATTACTTATAATATTAATATTTAGAAAGAATAATAATACTGAGATGACTGAAAGGTTAGGAAAGTTTGAAACTAATATAACTAAGTCTTTAGGTGATTTTAAATATGAATTTAGTAAGGATATTGATAAGGATTTTAAGGAAACTAATTCTGTTATAGTTGAGAGATTAAATTATATTAATGAAAAAGTTAATCAAAGATTGGATTATAATTTTGAAAAGACTAATAAAACTTTTAATGATGTGTTAGAAAGAATTGGAAAGATAGATGAGGCTCAGAAGAAGATAGATGGATTAAGTCAAGATATTATAAGTCTTCAATCAGTTCTTACTGATAAGAAAACAAGAGGAATATTTGGTGAAACAAGTTTGAATTATATTTTATCTAGTGTATTTGGAGATACTAAGAAGGTGTATGATACTCAGGTTACGATGAGTAATGGGTATATTGCTGATGCAATAATTAATGCACCTAGTCCGTTAGGTAAAATAGCAATTGATTCTAAATTTCCTTTGGAACATTATGAGTTAATGACTGATAGGAAGCTTGCTAAGTCTGAAAGGGATGCTGCTTTAAAGGCGTTTAAAGTAGATGTTAAAAAGCATATTGATGTTATTAAGAATAAGTATATTATTCCGGGTGAAACTGCTCCTGAAGCAATATTGTTTTTACCTGCTGAAGCAATTTTTGCTGAGATAAATGCGTATCATCCTGATTTGTTAGAATATTCTTTTAAGGCTAATGTATGGATAGCTGGTCCAACAACGTTAATGAGTACTTTAACTATAATTAATATGATAGTAATGAATACTGAAAGGGATAAGTATGCTAAGGTAATACATGAAGAATTAACTAAGTTAGGTGTTGAATTTGGTAGGTATAGAGAAAGATGGGATAAATTATCTAGGAGTATTAATACTGTAAGTAAGGATGTAGAGGAAATTCATACAACTACTGAGAAGATAACTAAGAGGTTTGATTTGATTAATAATGTTAATTTGATAGATCATAAGGACTAGTAATAGTTCTTTTTATGTTTTATAATAATTAAAGTGATGTTAGATGAGAGATGAAGTAGGTAAATTTATTAAGGAGTTAAGAGTAAAGAATAATTATACTCAGGAGGAATTGGCTAGGAAATTATTTGTATCAAGGCAAACTATTTCGAATATAGAAAATGGTAAGTGTAGTATTAGTTATGAGTTAGCAGAAGGTATTGGTAAGTTGTTTAATATTGATGCAATGGATATAATATTAGCTGGAAAGAGTAAAGATATTTCAAAGGAAGAGGTTAGTAATATAATAATATCTTTTGGAAAGAGATTAAATAATAAGTTTAAGAAGATAGTGTGTTTTTTTAGTGTAATTATTGTTATATTATTATTGTTATTGTCTATTGTGTATTTAAATTTAAATTATAATACGATTAAGTTTTATAATTTATATGGAATATCTGAAACTTATAAGGTAAATAATGGGTTAATGGTTTTAAGTAAAGAGAAGATGATATTAAAGTTAGAGGTAGATAAGTCTTTTGATAATAATAGTAATCATAAGATAAATAAATTAAGTTTAATAAGAAAAGATAATGATAAGTTAGAAGAGATATATAGTATAGATGATGATAAGATATATTTGGTTGATAATTATGGTTATGATGAATATTTTAATTATAGTAATATAGTAAATAGTAAAGAAAAATTAAGTATAAAAATATATTATGATGATGATAAGGAAGAAGAAATAGAATTAAATTTTAATAAGATATATGAGAATAAGAAGATAATATTTTTTAAGAAGAAAAATATATTAAAATAAAGAATAACAAGGAATGATCCTTGTTATTTTAATTACTACCATACAAGTGTATGGTAGTAATTTTGCTTAAAATATCGATGTAAAGTAAAAATTGCGTGACTTTTTATGATATTTATGTTAGGTTTTTAAGTAGAAAAGGAGTTAATAATTTTATTTTATATATGATTATTAATAGGAAGGAGGGAAACCATGAAAAATAAAATAATGTCTGTTATTCTTGCTATAACTTTATGTTCTATTTCATTATGTACATTTGCAGCTACAGAACATCAATTATTTAATATTACTATACCATCAAAGAAGCAAACATATACGTCAGATTATTATACCAAAAATTATTATTCAGAACAGAAATATTGGAATAATGCGATGAATAGTAATTATGATGGAACAACTACTCATAATCTACAAGTTAAAATAGTTGGTGCTAATGTTACTGAACCATCATTTTCATCTTTAGGGAATAATTCTACAATAACATTTTCTGATGAACAGTATAAGAAAACAGGTAGATATGCAATTGTATTTAGAAATAGTACTTATTCACTTTATACTTATTATCATTCTGGTATATGGTATTATTCGGTATAATTTGAATTATTGAAATAAAGTAAATATGTATAATATAATTATATATTTATTTTCTTCACTTATTATGGTTTATAAACAAATAAAATATTTGTTTTAAGTAGAAAAGGAGTTAAAGAAATGAAAGAAAATAAAAAGTACTTACTAATTTTACTAGGTATATTTACAATAATAGTTCTTATTGTATATAAACAATCATATTCCCTTAAGAGTTATGATTTTAAACAAAGTGTTTTTAATTATAAAGAATCACATTGTAATGAGCCCTGGGAAGGACCAGGATATTCTAAGCAATATGAAACTTGGTGTCCATTAAATGAAGAAGATATAAAAGATTTACCTAATACTGTGGATCTTTATACTGTCATAAAAACTTTTTTTAATCAAGATATTCTTTATGATTTATGTATGTATGGTCCTTTACTTATACTTATATTTGGATTAAGATATGTTAATAAATTGTTTAAATCAAAGTTTTTATATTATTATGCATCGAGAAATAAATATAAAGAATTTATTAAAACTATGATATTAAATAGTTATAAATATGTATTAGTTATTCCATTTACATTAATACTTATATATTTATTATCACTTACTATTTCAAGTCATGGTGCAAATACATTAACTAGATTATCTATGTATGATACATTTTCTGATATATGTTATAATACTAAATATTTTTATTTAATATTTGTTTGTTATGTTACACTTAGATATTTCACTTTAATGAATATTGGATTAATTATTCAAAGTAAGAATAGAAAATTATTAATAACTATTATTGAATTTTATATAGTATATTTCTTATTTGAGTTAGTATTGGAAAATTATAATGAATGCTTTTGGTTATTTGATATGTTTCCAAAATTTACATCACCATATTATTTTTTATTAGTGGATTTGGTATATTTTATAATAAGTTTTGGAGTATTGATAATAACTTATAAAAATAAAGAAAAAATATTGTTAAGGATAGGAGAGTAAAAATGAAAGTTGAAGTTAAGAATGTATCTAAATCTTTTAGAAGTAAAGGTTTAGTATTGGATAAGAAGGATGAAAGAGTTAAGGTTATTGATAATATTAATGTTATATTTGAACCTGGGAAGATTTATGGATTAGTTGGTAGAAATGGTTCTGGTAAGACTGTTTTACTTAAGATAATATGTGGTATTTTAAAACCTGATACTGGTGCAGTTTTATTTGATGGGGAGGAATCTATTAAGATTAATGGTATACCTAAAAGTACTAGGGCTTTAATTGAAACGCCTGATATGATAGATGATTTGTCTGGGTTTGAAAATCTTAAGTTAATTGCTTCTATTCAAAATACTATATCTGATGATGATATATATAAAGTATTAGAACTTGTTGGTTTAAAAGGAGAAGAGAATAAGAAGTATAGAGCTTATTCTTTAGGTATGAAACAAAAGTTAGGTATTGCTCAGGTTATTATGGAAGATGCTGATTTATTAATTTTTGATGAACCTTTTAATGGTTTGGATGATGCATCAGCAAATAGGATGAGAGATTTGTTTAGAGAACTTAAAAAGAAGAATAAGATAATAATTGTTGCTACTCATATTAAGGAAGATGTTGATAGTTTAATAGATGAATTATATAAAGTTGATGCTGGTGTTTTAACATATGAAAATTAAAAGGTTATTTTATAATATTTTAAGTTTAGTTAATAAAAAGAATATATCTTCTTTATTAGTTATTTTAGCAGCGTTATGTTTTTATTCTATTACTGAAACTTCTGGTAAGATAAAGTATGATTTTTATTCTAATTTATCTTTTAAATTTAATGATTCTACTTGTATATTTATCTTAACGCTTCTTTTCTTTGTTGTATCTAATATGTTTTTAAAAAAATTAAAAAATAGGGTTGAAATTACTACTAGATTTAAAGATAGAAAAGAGTATTATAATTATTTGATTATTAATATATTTACTCTTATTTCTGTTATATATTTTGTTGTAGTTATGTTATTATTTGTGTTTAGATTTTTTAAAGAGTATTTTGTAATTAGTAGTGATATATTTTTTTTATATGATGTTTCTAGTTCGTATTACTTTATTTGGTCAGTTATTAAGTTATATTTATATTTATTATTTGTAGTGTACGTTAATGTATTAATATCATTTAATGTAGATGATGAAAGAATTAATTTATTATGGATAATATTATGTATTGTTCAACAGCAAACTCTTTTGTTTAGTGTAGTAAGTAATAAATATATAAATTTAATTTATTATTTTTCATATTCTAGTTATGGTAGTTTTCTAAATGAAATATTATGTTTTATATCTTCTTTAATAATTAATTATTATATAGTTAAATTTATTGTTATAGTGTTACCTAATATAAAATTATTTTCTATTAAATCATTTATATATAAAGTATGGGATAAGATAAAAAAAGTGTATTATTTAATAATTCTTTATATTATTATTGTTGTTATTAATATAATTATTTATAAAGGTTTTGATTATAGTTCATTATTAATTGTAGATAATTTTAAGGATATGGGGAATACGGGTATAATTAGTAATGGGATATCATTATTTCTATTTTTATTAATAATAATTAAAGTAATATTTAATGAAATAAGTAATAATTCTTCTATATTATTAACTAGAATTTCTAAAAAGAAACTATATATAAATAAATTTATAACTTCCTTTATAATCTTAATTTTATATAGAATTATTATTTATTATTTATTTAACTTTAATAATTATTGTATATTAGATTTTATGTGTTATTTAATAGTGTTATTATATTTATTTAATTATTATTATAAAGATAAACAATTATATTTAATATTATTTTTAATAGTGTTATTTATAAGTTTAATGATGAGAATTAGTTATGTTATATTGTTAATTTATGTAATTATATTATTTATTGTTAATTTGATAGATCATAAGGACTAGTAATAGTTCTTTTTATGTTTTATAATAATTAAAGTGATGTTAGATGAGAGATGAAGTAGGTAAATTTATTAAGGAGTTAAGAGTAAAGAATAATTATACTCAGGAGGAATTGGCTAGGAAATTATTTGTATCAAGGCAAACTATTTCGAATATAGAAAATGGTAAGTGTAGTATTAGTTATGAGTTAGCAGAAGGTATTGGTAAGTTGTTTAATATTGATGCAATGGATATAATATTAGCTGGAAAGAGTAAAGATATTTCAAAGGAAGAGGTTAGTAATATAATAATATCTTTTGGAAAGAGATTAAATAATAAGTTTAAGAAGATAGTGTGTTTTTTTAGTGTAATTATTGTTATATTATTATTGTTATTGTCTATTGTGTATTTAAATTTAAATTATAATACGATTAAGTTTTATAATTTATATGGAATATCTGAAACTTATAAGGTAAATAATGGGTTAATGGTTTTAAGTAAAGAGAAGATGATATTAAAGTTAGAGGTAGATAAGTCTTTTGATAATAATAGTAATCATAAGATAAATAAATTAAGTTTAATAAGAAAAGATAATGATAAGTTAGAAGAGATATATAGTATAGATGATGATAAGATATATTTGGTTGATAATTATGGTTATGATGAATATTTTAATTATAGTAATATAGTAAATAGTAAAGAAAAATTAAGTATAAAAATATATTATGATGATGATAAGGAAGAAGAAATAGAATTAAATTTTAATAAGATATATGAGAATAAGAAGATAATATTTTTTAAGAAGAAAAATATATTAAAATAAAGAATAACAAGGAATGATCCTTGTTATTTTAATTACTACCATACAAGTGTATGGTAGTAATTTTGCTTAAAATATCGATGTAAAGTAAAAATTGCGTGACTTTTATAGATAGTTATGTTAGGTTTTAAATAGAAATGGAGTTAATAATTTTATATTTTATATAGTTATTAATAGGAAGGAGGAAAAATCATGAATAAGAAATTTAATAAAGTTATGTTACTTACTTTAGGTATATGTTTAACTATAGTTGGAGTTAATACTTTAGCTGCTAACTAGGTACAACTTATGAATGTTACTTTACCGGCTTTTGGTGGAACGTATACTTCATCAACAGTGTATAAGAATTATGATTCTAAACAAAGATATCATCATGTACAAACTCTTAATGATTCAGGAAATAGAACAGATATAAGAGTAAGAATTCATAATGGAGTAAGTGGCGATTATAGTGCCTGGGCAACACTTGGGGATGATGCTGATCATACATTTACAACTGGTTTTAAAAATACTGGTGAGTATTATTGTCAAGTAAAAACTTCAGGTGTAAAATATGTTGAATATGATTCTGCAGGTTATTGGCAGTATTCAATGGAATAAGTAGTAGGTTATAAGAAAGAAAGATAATTATTATTTATCTTCTTTCTTAAACTTTTATTTAAAAAATTACTATTTAGAAAGAGAAGTGAATATAAATGGGAAAGATAAATAAATATTCATACATTATATTTATATTAATATTTGTTATTCTTATTGGTGATAATTATTTTAAGGTTAAAAGAACGATTGAATATAATAATAAAATAGTACATTATTATGATTATTGTGAAGAATTAAGTGAAGAAGAAAGAATAGTAAAATGTAATATTCCTGAGGAAGAATTAAGGTCTACACCAGATAGATTAACTACGTTTTATAATTTAATGAATGATGAATATTTTTATGATTTATCTACTTTTGGTCCATTGATGATAGCTATATTTTCTATGTTTGGTGTTAGTTATTTGTTTAAATCTAAGTATTTATATTATTATATTCAAAGAAAAAGTTATAAATCATTTGTTAAAAAAATAATATTAAGTTTTTATAAGTATGCTTTATTCTCTGTAGTATTCTTTATTGTAATGTATTTATTATCTTTAACACTTTCTGATCATAATTATAATTCAATAATATTTCTTTTGAATTTTTCAACATTTCCAATTCAATATCATTCAATAAAGCATTTTTTGTTATTGTACTCTATTAATGGGATTATAACTTGGTTTATTTTTGCAAATATATGTTTAATAATTCAAAGTAAAAATAGAAAGTATATATTTAATGTAATTGAGTTTATTATTTTTTATATATTTGGTGAAATAATAATAGAAAGTGTATTACCATCTGGATTTTGGCTGGCCTCTACTTATACTTTATATTATGATTCAATCTATTTAAGAATAATAGCATCTTTAATATATTTTATAATAAGTTTTGTAATAATGATTTTATCATATAGAAATAAAGAAAAAATAATGAAAAGGATAGGTGTATAGATAAAATAGTTAATGTAAAGTAAAATTAGCAAGAAAATATCGATGTAAAGTAAAAATTGCGTGACTTTTATAGATAGTTATGTTAGGTTTTAAATAGAAATGGAGTTAATAATTTTATATTTTATATAGTTATTAATAGGAAGGAGGAAAAATCATGAATAAGAAATTTAATAAAGTTATGTTACTTACTTTAGGTATATGTTTAACTATAGTTGGAGTTAATACTTTAGCTGCTAACTAGGTACAACTTATGAATGTTACTTTACCGGCTTTTGGTGGAACGTATACTTCATCAACAGTGTATAAGAATTATGATTCTAAACAAAGATATCATCATGTTGGTACGCTTAGTAATTCAGGGGAAAATATAAATATAAAGGTAAAAATACATAACGGGGTAAGTGGTGAGACAAGTGATTGGAATACTTTAGCTTCAGATGCTGATCATACTTTTACAGACGGGTTTAGAAATACTGGTGAATATTACTGTCAAGTAAAAACTGCAAAACCATTACTTTATAAAGTAGAAACTGCAGGTTATTGGCAGTATTCAATGGAATAAGTAGTAGGTTATAAGGAAGAAAGATATATTTATTATTTATCTTCTTAAACTTATTTGTTGAAAAAGTATGATGATATTTATTATTTTGAGAAAGAGAAGTGATTCAAAATGAAAAAATTAAATATATATTTATATTTTATATTTATATTAATATTTGGTGTACTTATTGTTAAAAACTATCTTAAAGTAAAGAGTACAATTGAATATAATGATAAAAAAATATATTATTATGATATTTGTGCTGATTTAAGCGAAGAAGAAAGAATAGAAAAATGTAATATTCCTGAGGAAGAATTAAGAAGTACTCCAGATAGATTAACTGCATACAATAATTTAATTGATGATGAATATTTTTATTATTTACCAGAAATTGCTCCATTAATGATAGCTATATTTTCTATGTTTGGTGTTAATTATTTATTTAAATCTAAGTATTTATATTATTATATTCAGAGAAAGAGTTATAAATCTTTTGTTAAAAAAATAATATTTAGTTTTTATAAGTATGCTTTATTTTCTGTAGTATTCTTTATTGTAATGTATCTATTATCTTTAACTCTTTCTGATCATAATTATAATTCGATTATATTTCTTTTTAATTTTTCAACATTTCCAATTCAATATCATACAATAAAACATTTTTTGTTATTGTACTCTATAAATGCGATTATAGTTTGGTTTGTGTTTGCTAATATATGTTTAATAATTCAAAGTAAGAATAGAAAGTATATATTTAATGTAATTGAGTTTGTTATTGTTTATATATTTAGTGAAATAATAATAGAAAGTGTATTACCTAGTGAATTTTGGCTATATTCAACATATGAATTATTTGATGATTCAATTTATTTAAGATTAATAGCTACTTTAATATATTTTATAATAAGTTTTGTAATAATGATTTTATCATATAGAAATAAAGAAAAAATAATGAAAAGGATAGGTGTATAGATTATGATAGTTTCTTTAAAAAATGTTTCAAAAAAATTTAAGCAACAATTAGTTATAGATGATGTGTCTATAGATTTTAAACCAAACAAGATATATGGTTTGGTTGGTAGAAATGGGTCTGGTAAGACTGTATTATTAAAGTTAATATGTGGGATATTTACTCCTACTAAGGGGGAAATATTATTTGATGGGAAAGATTATATTGGAAAATATGGGGTTCCTAAGAGTACAAGGGCTTTAATTGAATCTCCTGAGATGATTGGTGAATTGTCTGGATATGATAATTTAAAGTTACTTGCTGATATATTAAATATAATAGATGATAAAAGAATTTATGAAGTTCTTGATATTGTTGGATTAAAGGGTAGTGAAAATAAAAAATATAAGGAATATTCGTTAGGTATGAAGCAAAAGTTAGGTATTGCTCAAACTATTATGGAGGATTCTGATTTAATTATTTTGGATGAACCTTTTAATGGGTTAGATGATAAATCGGCTGAAGATATGAGAAAGTTAATTAATAAACTTAAGAAGGATAGAATTATTATTATTGCAACTCATGTTAAAGAAGATATTAATGATCTTATTGATGAATTGTATAGAATTGATGATGGTAAGTTAGTTTATGAAGAAAAAGATAAGAGATAGTTATTATATTATTAAGGATGTATTGACTAAAGAATATTTGTTTTATTTAGTATTACTTATTTTGGGGGTTAATTCTTATGTCATTATAAGTAATGATGTTGTAAATGATTTACCTTTGAAGTTGGTTAAATCATTAATGAATAAGTATTATATTTTAATTTTATTATCTATTATTGTATTTTATGCTTTGCTTATATTAAATAAATATAAAAATAGGGCTGAGTTAATAACTAGATATAATAATAAAAAAGAATTCTTTAGTTTTATATTTAAAAAAATATTATTGGTTTCTTCATTTATATATATTATAAGTACTGTTATTTTGTTTATTTTTATAAATTTTAAATTTTATTTTGTTTATCCTAAAACTTTATACTTTTATTATAATATATCTTGTTATACTTATTTTATATGGCAAGTTATAAGAAATTATATTTATATGATGTTTGTTACTTATTTAATATCTTATCTTTATTTTAGTTTTGAGAATAAGAATTATAGTTATATTTTATATATGGTTATTGTTGCTATATTATTGTTATATTCAATAAAACTAGATAGAATTTCTCTTGTGTTTATTGACTTCCTTTATCGAAATTATAATACTTTTGTTAATGAAATATGTATGTTTTTTATTAATTATATTATTAAATTTTATTTGGTTTATTTTATTGTTGAAATTATTAAGAAAATTAAGATTACTAATTTTTTAAGTAATAATAAGTATTATAAAATAATAAGAAGATATTTTTATAAAATAATATATAATATAACTCAATCTTATATTCCTTTATTGTTATATATAATAATTAATATTATATTTATATATTATATTGGGTTTGATGAGTATGATTATAAATTAATTCTTGTTTTTAAGGATTTGAGAGAAATTTCATTGGTATTAATTGCAACTAAAATTATATCTTTATTATCTTTTGTATTATTTTGTATGAAGTTGTATTCTTTAGATGTTAGTAAGAATAATTGTTTGATATTTACTAGAATAAGTAAAAGAAGATGGTTTATTAAGAAGGTTATTTTAACTATATGTTTATTATTATTATTTAGATTACCTTTATACTATTTAACTGGATTTAATATAAATTGTATTAAAGATTTTATAGTATATTTATTTATTAGTGTTATGTCAATCTATTATTTATTAAGGGAATCTAATACTAATATAGTAATATTATTATTAAGTATAGTTATTTATATATTTGGAATAATGAATAATATTAAAAATATATTGTTGTTGGGTGTTTTATTAATAATAATGATTATTATTAATAAATTTGATAGATTATAAGGACTAGTAATAGTTCTTTTTTTGTAAAAAAATGTAAAAATCATTAAATGGAATAAAATATTGATTTAATTTATGGTATAATTATGTTGCTAAATAATATAGATTGGAGATGTAATTATGGAGTTTATTGAAGTTAAAGATGTTTATAAAGTTTATAAAAATGGTGTAACTGGTTTAGCTGGAGTAAATTTGAAAATTAAAAAAGGTGATTTTTGTTTTGTTATAGGTCAAACTGCTTCGGGTAAATCAACGTTAACTAAGTTATTATATAGAGAAGA
This sequence comes from uncultured Clostridium sp., assembly GCA_964612605.1. Taxonomy (GTDB): domain Bacteria; phylum Bacillota_I; class Bacilli_A; order RF39; family UBA660; genus CAG-533. The sequence continues at coordinate 19,208 of CAZTEJ010000009.1, forward strand.
AAAACCTACTAAGGGTAGTGTATATGTTGGTGGAGTAAATGTAGGTAAGTTAAAGAATAGTAAGGTTTATAAGTTAAGAAGAAAGATAGGAATTGTTTTCCAAGATTATAAGTTATTAAGTAAGTTAACTGTTTATGAGAATGTTGCTTATCCGCTTGAAAGTTATGGTATGAGTTCTAAGGAGATAAGACCAATGGTAATGAAGGCTTTAGAGCAAGTTGGTTTATCTGGTAAGGTAAGATCGTTTCCTCATGAGTTGTCTGGTGGAGAACAGCAAAGGGTTTGTATAGCAAGGGCTATAGTTAATAAGCCTAAGTTATTAATATGTGATGAACCTACGGGTAATTTGGATCCTAAAACAAGTAAGGAAATAATGGAGGTTATTGATAGTATTAATAAGGATATGGGTACTACTGTTGTTATGGCAACGCATGATCAGGATATTGTTAATAGGATGAAGAAGAGGGTAATTGTTATTAAGGATGGTTTGTTAAGTAATGATATTGCGAAAGGTAGGTATAAGGTAAATGAAGATATTTAGAATAATTGGTAGAAGTATAGATCATGCTGGGAAGAGTATTTTTAGAAATTTTAGTTTAAGTTTGGCTTCAATAACTTGTTCTATTATTACTTTAATACTGGTTTCTATTGGATTATTACTTTCTTATAATATTAATAATATTACTAAGAATATTGAGAATGAATTAACTATAGTCGTGTTTATGGATAAGGATATTAATGATGATGAGTTAAGTAAGACTAAGGAGGATTTAAATAAGATTGATAATGTTAAGAATATTGTGTTTAAATCTAAGGATGAAATAAAGAATAGTATGTCTTTGGAGAATGATACTTTTAATAAAATTATTAGTTCATGGGAGGAAGGAGAAAATCCTTTGCAGGATTCTTTTATAATTGAAGTAAATGATATTAAGGATATTAATGAGACTGCTACTACTATAAAGAATATGGAAAAGGTAAGTTTGGTTAAGTATGGGGAAACTACTGTTAATGATTTAATTAAGGTATTTGATGTTGTTAAGAAGATAACTATTGGTTTGGTAATTGGTCTTATTATAGTTACTGCTTTCTTGATTAATAACACTATTAAGATAACAATATTTTCTAGGAAAAGAGAAATTGATATTATGAGATTAGTTGGAACTAGTAATGTTGTTATTAAGTTACCGTTCTTTATAGAGGGATTCTTTATAGGGTTGTTAGGAAGTATTGTTCCTGTATTGGTAACTATATTTGGTTATACTTATGCTTATAATGAATTAAATAATATTAATTTATCTAATATTATGAATATATTAACTTTGGTTAATCCGAATATGGTTATATATAAAGTATCTTTGTTTTTAATATTAATAGGTACTGTTATAGGTGCTTTATCATCAGTAAGGGCTGTTAGAAAGTATTTGACAATATGAGAAATAAGATAATAGTATTAATAAGTTTAATAATGTTAATTCCTAATGTATGTTATGCTGAGGCTAAAACATTAGGAGAGTTAAAGAGTGAATTGTCTTCATTAAAGGCTAAGAAACAAGCACAGGATAGTGCGAAAGCAAAAACTAAGAATGAGATAACTAATGCTCAAAATAGTATTTATACTTCTCAAACTGAGATAACTCAGGGAAGAGAGAAGATAGAGAATGCGAAGAAGGAGATTGTTTCTTTAAATGAGGATATAGAGTCTACTAAGGAGAGTATTAAGAAGTTAATTAATTCTTATCAGTTGTTACAGGGGGATAATATATATTTAGAATATATATTTGAGGCTGAGAGTTATGCTGATTTGGTATATAGATATGAAATTGTTAATCAGATATTAGATTATAATAATGGTCAAATAGAGGAATGGGAGTCTAAGGTAAGTTATAATGAACAATTGCAAATTGATTTGGCTAAGCAGGAAGAGGAACTTAATAATAAGATTGCTTCTCTTGAGAAAGAAATAGATTCGTTAGGAAATGATTTGGAACAAATAAGTGAACATACTATGGATTTGCAGGAGCAAATTGATGCTTTAAATTCTTCTATAAAGTATTATCAAGAGATGGGATGTAAAGATGATCAGGATTTAAATGAATGTATATCTATAAGTGGTGATTATATGTTTAGGAAACCGCTTAAGAAGGGTACTATAACAAGTTATTTTGGTTATAGAATTCATCCTATATATAATACGAATAAGTTTCATAGTGGTATTGATATTGGAGGTAATTCTGAGGGGACTAATGTTTATTCAACAGCAAATGGGACTGTAGGAATGATAGTTAATAATACTAGTAAGAAGATATGTGGAGGAAAACAGGTATATATTTATCATACTATAAATGGTAAGAAATATACTTCGGGGTATATGCATTTACTTAGTATAAATGTTAAGGTAGGAGATACTGTAACAAGTAACACTGTGATAGGAACGGTTGGTGGAGGAAGTAAGACTCAGGCTTGGGAAAGTTGTTCAACTGGTGCTCATTTGCATTTTATGTTAGCTGAGGGTTGGTATGGTAGAACGTATACATCTTATAGTACATTTTTGAGTAAAGTATTTGATCCTCAAAAGACGTTAGGTCTTCCGAATAAGTATACTTACTGGTATAGTAGGTAGAAAAAAGCACTTAATCTGTTGGTTGAGTGCTTTTTTATGGGGAAATATACGAACATATGTCCGGAATTGACTTGGGGGGGTGTTATGGTAAAATTTTACTAGAGTAGGAGTGAAATTTATATTTTATGAAGGAGAAATTAAGGAATATATGTTTAATTTTATTTGTAATAAGTATTGTGTTAGGTATTATAACTATAAGTTATGGTTATTTTAAACCTGTTGTAGATAATATAGAGGATAGCTCTACTATAAAGTTAGATGGGGCTGAGATATACGCTAATTATAGTAGTACTAGTA
>CAZTEJ010000010.1:0-21742 GCA_964612605.1 uncultured Clostridium sp.
TCTTGGGATTAAATTCATAATCACACTTCCTTTCACAATTTAAATATACCACTTCTCTTAGCACTTGTCAATATAAAGTGCTAATTTTTATTAAATATTTAAATTAATTAAATTAGATACATCATTATTAAAAAGATAAACCATCAATTTACTATTAATCCTATTAACCTCATCCCTAAGAACATCAACATCCTTAAAACAAATATCCCTTCTATATAATAAGATATCCTTAAAATTAACAACACCAATACCTTTCAAATAATCAAGTACCTCCCTTATATTATGCTCATACAAACTAAAATTATTCCTATCCCTACTACACATATTAAATCTAATAACCTTAAAATCCTCTTCACTTAGATACTCACATAAATAATCCATTACAAATCACTTCCTCTATACACAACATTCCTAATCTCATCATATTCACTACTATTAACATCAGAATTATAAGTAAGAGCATAAACCAAAGACACCTTCTCTTCAACACCAGAAGAAACTAAAACCTTAAAAATACTATAAGTCTTAACCCTAGATATAATCTTATTACCAAAAACAAACTCAGTTCTTCTCCTAATATTACCAAAATAAGAATCATTATAACTAGACAATCTCTTACCAAACTCCAATAACTCCAATATAGGATACTCAGAAATCAATAAATCAATCTCACTACTACTTAAAACCTTTAAATTACTTTCAATAAGGTTATCATACTCCACTATAGAATTTTTAAAACTACCTTCCACACAATTATCCCATAATCCTAAACCATTTCTATAAGCAAACAAAACCCTTTTAATAATTAAAGATTTAATATTTCTTAAAGTCAAAGAAGGATTATCATGAATAAACTCACTAAGCCCCATCTCAATAAACATATCTAAAACCTTAGATAAATTACTTATACCAAGAACACTAAAACTCTTAAAATCCTCTTCATCCCTTAAATCAAACCCATAATTATCCAATATATTAATATTCTTAACTAACAATTCTTTATCTAAACAAAATACCTCCAACCCATTCCTAACTAAACTTCTAACATTAATACCCATATCCATAATAGAACTAAACTTCTCATAATTATAACTATATTCATTTAAAAAATAACTAATATTTCTCATAATAACATCATCAATACTCTTATAACCACAATCAAACAATAAATTACAATTAAGTTTAAAATTATTTAACTCATCATTATTAAAAACCATAATATATCTCTTAAACAACATATTAATACAAACACTATTTAATTTATACTCCCTAACAATAAAATCATAATTACTTACAAAATCATCATAAGAAACATTACAAACCAAATAACATAAACCCTTCAAATCAAACTTAAGAACATCAATCCCATTATTAACTAAAAATTCAAAATAACACCTAACATCCTTAACCCCCTTAAGTTCATTCTTATAAAACTCACTAACTAATTCATAATTATAACCATATTGATTAAAAATATCACTAATACTTTCTTCATTTTTAACCTCAGATACAATTTTCCTCTTCCTATTAGTTCTAGATCTTTCCTTAGGAACAAAATCAAAACTAACCATACTATCAAAAGGATTAATCACATCACCAGTATTATTCATAATCTTAGAAGATAAATCACTCTTAGATTCACCAACCTTAACATATTTAACTTCTTTTTTAGAAGGTTTACTAAACTTCCTAATCAAAACAATATTATACCTATTCAAATAATCCATAGCCTCTTCATACTCAACCGAAGCATCATCAGCATACTTAAAAATTAACTCACTAATAATATCATAATCAAACTCATCCAAAGCTAAATTATTATCAAATTTCCTCTTAAGATTAACATAATTAAAATTAGATAAATTACTATCTTTACAATAATCATTAAGTAAAACCTTAAACCTATCAATAACATCCTCCTCAGACTTATCTAACTTAATATCCTTTCCTTCACCCTTACATAAAATAATTTTACTCTTAAAAGCATTAAAATCATCTAAAAAACATAACCTATCCTTATTATCCAAATCATCAATTAACTCATCAATAAGCCCATCATTAATCCCAACAATAAACTCATAAACATAACTAATATTACTATTAATCTTAGACAAAACATCCCTAAAATAACTAATATTCTTATCCCTATCATTAACAACATATTCCCCTAAATATCGTTCAATCAAAGAAATCAAATACTCTTTCTCACTCATCACTAACCACCTCTTATTCTATTTAATATTTCTTAACCCATTATAAACATCCAAATACTCCCTTAACAACTTAACACCAGAATTATAAACAGACTTATTACCAGCAGAATTCTTAATATTCTCAAGTTCACCATAAAGCAAAGTCAAAACAGAAACAACATCCAAAGACTTTCCCTCACTATCAATACCATCATCCAAATACCTACTTAATTCCTCAGCACTAACACTATTAAGCAAATCATTTTCCTTTAACAATATATCTTCAACTTTCTTAATTAAATCACTATCCAATAAAGAAACATCCCTACCTTTACAAGCAAATCTAATATTAGACTTACCTACTTCTTTCTTAATATCACCAATCTCCATAACAGATAAATTTAAGGAATGCAACAAATCATCAAACTCATCAAAATTAACAATACTTTCCTTTATACCATCACTACATATTACTAACTTATACTTATCAATTAAATCAATATTACTATTAATAATCCTGCTATAAAAAGCATTCAAATTAATAACCAAATTATTAATATAAATAACCGCATCATCATATCTCTTCTTAAAAAAAACATTATCCGGATTACTATTATACATATTAATAACAGTCATATTCCCCATCAAAGCATCAAAAACCTCATTATACTTTTCACCATCAAACACATTTAAAATACTTTTAATATCATCACTATCAAACTTAAATATATCATCATAACTTAAAGGAAAAGATAAACCATACTTAGATAAAACATTATTAATAACATCTATATTATAACTACAATTATTATTTAATAAACTACTTACCTTCTCTACAATATTCATTACAGTCACCTACTATCTAAACTCTATCACACTTTTCAAAACTTTACAATTTAAGAACAAATAAATTGACAGATTTTACAAAAAAACATTAACATATGATATATTATAAACAAGGAAAGGAAATAGTTATGAAAAACAAACTAAATAAAAAATTAGAAATAGTACCAGGAGAAATAAAAGAATACGAAGGAAACACATTCATTGGCTTCCTAGCCTGCTTAACAATTCTTTTAATACTACTAGGACTACTCTACTACCTAGAAACAAAAGGAATAACAAACATAACTAATCTAATATAAATGGAAAAATATAACATAAACGAATTACTAAACGAAATAGACTTCAACAAAAACAAATATACAAAAATAAACGATAAACTAATACTAACCAACTATCAAATAGAAATCCTAAAAAAATACAACATAAACATCGAACAAGCACCAAGCTTATCATACATAATATTTGAAGCAGAAAACATATTAGAAGAAGAACCAAACGAAGATCTAGAACAAGTATTATATGAATTATCAGAAAGAAACTACTATGAAAATACCCATAAGTAGTTTTTATATTACCAAACTAACTCCCCTGTTTTCTTATCAACAACATATTCATTCCTAATAACAGAACTACTAAAACTACAACTATATTTTACCTCACGTTCAATTATAAAAATATACCCATTATTATCTTTAACCTCATAATCCAAATAAACAAAATCATCATACCCATTAACACTACCAAACTTAGCTATATTAATATAAAAACAACCACCATCAGAACTACTTTCAAAATCATTAATATAATTATTAACACTATTAAAAATAATTCTATTAATCTCTAAACTTTTCTTAGACTTACCAACAACAAAAGGATACATTATAAACAAATTACCATCATCATCAACAAAAGGATAACTAGAACTATCCATAGTTCCAATTAAATCAGAACTTCTCCACTCATAATAATATCCACCTATATTTCTATTAATAAAACAAATAATAACAAATATTACACAAACTAAAAATAAAATCCATCTACATCTCATTATATAAACCTCCTAATCAAAAATAACACAAACACAAAAAAATATAAACTAAACAACACTTTTTATAAAAATTTTATCAATAAAAACTATACAAAATCCTTATTTCAATGATATACTTTTATAAGGTGGGGAAAATGAAAACAAAATTACCAAAAGGACTAATATATATATTTATTGGATTACTAAGTTTAATACTAACATTACTAGTAAATAGATACATAGATATAAACGATATTTATATCATTATTTTAATGGTTATATCATTATTAATTGAAATCTTTGGACTAATAATATTAATAAAAGATAAAAAATACTATTAAGGATAAATATGGAAATATTTAAATTAGCAGCAAACTATACAAGACCAATCATAATAGGAAAAATCTATTACAAAAACAAACAATTAATAAACGATATAGCCACACTACTAGTCCTAAACAAAAACGGAGACATACTAACAACAAAAGAAGTAGCCCAAAACATAATCAACATATCAGAACTAGACGAAGTATTTACCCCAATCTTAAAAGAAATAATTGGAAAAAACGAAAAACAAATTAAAAAAATAGAAAAAAAATACGGAATAGAAGAAAATAAAACAATAATAAAAATAGGTGTACAAATAATAGACGTAGCAGAATCAATAACCAATCTAGAAATAATATTACATAAATACCTTAATCTAGCTATAATCAAAAATACAAACAACAATCTTTTAATTAATAAATACCCAGTATTTAATACAACACAAATAAAACAAACTGAAAAAATACTTGCAATAGGTTATCCATTTCCAGAATACCAAGCATTCGAATACAACGAAAAAGAAAACAAAATAATAAACACAAATAAACAAATGAACTTTCCACTATTCCCAGTAGAAGGAATAGTAACAAGAAACATCCTAGATGAAAAAAATATTGTATCAGAATTTGAAATATCAAACCAAATATATAACGGAATGCAAGGAGGACCAATACTTAATACCAAAGGAGAAATAATTGGAATAATAAGTTGTAATAAGATAATAGCTGAAAACAACAACATAATTACCACACTAGGAATAGGAATAAATTCAAAACAAATAACCAACTTCTTAAAAGAAAATAACATAGAATATGAAGAGGTATAATAATGATATATAAACTAATTATAATATTAATAATTATACTTACAATACTTAAAATTATAAAAAATAAACAAAATACAAAATACTACATAGTAATATCAATAATATTAATACTACTAACATACTTATTCAAACCAAATAACATTAAAATAACAAACAACCAAATAAAACAAGAAACAACAATACAAAATAAAACAAATAAAACATCAAAAGGATATGAAATAGAATACAAAGACGGAGCATACTATATAAACAATATACTAATAGCAAACAAAACATATATGCTATCAAAAGACTGGGTACCAACAAACACAATCAAAGAAATACCACAATCAGGATTTGATCCAAACCCATTAGACAAAGAAGCATATAACGCATGGTTAGAAATGCAAAGCGATGCCGCAGCACTAAACCTAAACCTATGGGCACAAAGCGGATACAGATCATACAACTACCAAAAAGAACTTTACGAAGGATACGTAAACAAAAAAGGAAAACAAGCAGCAGATACCTCATCAGCAAGACCAGGTGCCTCAGAACATCAAACCGGACTCGCATTCGATTTAAACACAATAACAACATCATTTAAAGACACAGAAGAAGGAAAATGGGTTAACAACAATTGCTACCTTTACGGATATATAATACGATACCCAGAAGGAAAAACGCAAGAAACAGGTTATATATACGAACCATGGCACATAAGATACGTAGGAAAAGAAATAGCTAAAAAACTATTCAACAACGGAACCTGGATAACACTAGAAGAATATTTAGGGATAGAATCAAAATATAAAGATTAGGAGAAAACAAAATGAACATAGAAGATATAAAACTTGAAATCATAACACTACAAAAACTAGATACACAAAACGCAATAGAAAACAACATAGAAAACAAAGAAACATGGCTAAAACATTGCTTAACAATGAAAACAGACAAAATTGCAGAAGCAATTATTGACCTAGCTAAACGAACCAACATCAAAGAAGAAAATCTAGCAAAACTATTTGACGAAACAATGATAATAAGAGTACTTAAGCAAAAAGAAAGAAAAAAACAAAATAAGTTAAAATAACAAAACAAATTCCTTTCAAAATGATATAATAAAACTGAAAGGAATTTTTATATGAAAATAAATATAGATTTAAATAATAAAATATTAATAATACCAAATAACATTAAAGAAAAAACAATAAAATACATTAACAGTTTGCCAAAACTAACTAACGTTAAAATAATTACAGAACAAGAACTACTAACAAACCTAACATACAATTACAATGAAAAAACAATTATTTATCTAATGAAAAATAAAAATCTAAGTTATCAAAATTCAAAAGAAATACTTAATAACATAAAATATATTATATTAGATAATTATAATAACACAAAACTAAATAACCTATTATCTTTAAAAGAAGAACTAATTAATAATAAACTACTAACATATAATAATTATTTTATAGATTATTTAAAAACAAAAGATATATACTTCTACTCATTTGAATATATTCCCAAACTATTATTAGAACTATTAAATATAAATAAAATTAAATATAATATTTTAAATACAGAAAATACCAAACAAAATCACATAATAGTTAATTTATTCAAAAAAGCAGAAGAAGAAATAACATACATAGCAGAAGATATACGCAATAAAAATTTAGATCTATCAAAAACTTTTATCTATGGAATCAACAAAGACAATAAAGAATTAATTACAAGAATATTTAATGATTATAATATAAATATTAACATAGATGAAGATTCAACATTATATGATACAGTTGAAGGAAAAAACATACTAAATAACTTAAATAATATTCAAGAATATCTAGACAATATAAAAACAAACTCAATAAAAGAGCAATTAATAAATATACTTAACAAATATTATTTTGTTGAAAACTATCAAGAAATTAACACTATAATAAAAGAAGAATTAAAAAATACCAAACTTAAAAATAATAAAAAAACAAATTCAATAAATGAAATAGATATTATAAACAACCAAATAGAACCAGATGAACATATTTATATAATTAATTTTAACAACGAATACATCCCATCAATTAATAAAGACACAGACTACATATCAGACAAAGAAAAACCATACTACATAGAAAAATCATACGAATTAAATAATATAACAAAAGAAAATATTAATAAAGCAATAAACAACATCAAAAACATAACAATAACCGCATCAAAAACCAATATAAATGGAGAACTAAACATATCAACAATAGCAACAGATTATAACTACGAAATAATACAAAAAGAAATAACAGTAAGCAACTATTCAAACAAAACAAATAAATATAACCTAGGAACAATGTTAGACGACTATACAAAATACGGAGAAAAAAACAAATACCAAGATATATTACTAAACACATACCCAGATTACAAATACAAAACATACAATAATAAATATACAAAAATAAACTTCAACGAAGAATTTACACTATCATATTCAAAAATAAACAGCTACTACGAATGTCCATTCAAATACTACTGCGAAAACATATTACATCTTAACAATTATGAAGATACATTCGATACACACATAGGTTCACTATGCCACTACATATTATCACAAATTTACGATAATAACTTTAACTTCGAAGAGGCAAAAGAAAAATATCTAAATCAAACCAAATATCAACTTACAAACGAAAACAAACTATTCCAAGACAAAATACTAGAAGAATTAAAACAGGCAATAAAATACATACAAAGTATGCAAAATATAACAGAGTTCAAAGAAATAGAAACAGAAAGAAAAATAGAAACAACAATTGATAATATAAAATTCACAGGTATAATAGATAAAATTCAAAAAAATAACAACAATATAATTTTAATAGACTATAAAACAGGCACTCCAATAATAGATTTAAAACTATGCAAATACGGATTAAACCTACAACTACCAACATACCTTTACCTAATAAAAACATTATACCCATCATCAAAAGTAGTTGGAATATATCTACAACACATATTAAAACCAAAATTTAATTACGACCCATTAAAAAATGAAAATACACTATACGAAGAATCACTAAAACTGAAAGGATATACCATATCTAAAGAAGAAATAATTAATCAAATAGACAATACATATGAAAATAGTATATACATTAAAGGATTAAAAACAACATCCAAAGGATTTCCAAAATCATCTAAACTACTATCAGAAGAAGAATTTAACAACCTAGAAGAAATAATAACCCAAAAAATAAAAGAAAGCATAAAAGAAATTAAAGATGCAAACTTCACAATATCACCAAAAATAATAAACAAAATAAACAAAAGTTGTCCAAACTGCAAATATGAATCAATATGCCATCATACAGAAAAAGACAACATATACATAGAAATAGAAAAAGAGGAAGAAAATGAACTGGACTAAAGAACAATTAGAAGCAATAACCACCAACGGAAAAAACATAATAGTATCTGCCGGAGCAGGTTCCGGCAAAACAGAAGTACTTTCAGAAAGAGTAATATATAACTTAAAAGAAAGAAATATGCATATCAATGAAATGCTAATCCTAACATTTACAAAAAATGCCGCATTTGAAATGAAAGAAAGAATAAAAAAGAAAATACTAAAAAATCCTGAAATAATAAATGAAGCAAAACTAATAGACTCAGCAGATATAACTAACTTCGATGCCTACACCCTTGCCCTAGTAAAAAAATACCACTACATCCTAAACCTTGACGCAAACCTAGGAATAATAGATTCTTCAATTATAAATATTGAAAAAAATAATATACTTAATGAAATATTTGAAGAATATTATAAACAAAATAATCAAATATTTAACGAAATAATAACAACATACTGTAATAAAAACGACAAACCAATAAAAGATTTAATACTAAACCTAGATACCAAATTAGAATTACTATCAAATAAAGAAGAATACCTTAATAACTATGTATCCAACTACTATAATGATAACAATATAAACAAACTATTCGAAGAATACACAAACACACTAAAAGAACTAATTAACAAAATAAAATTACTATTAAATAATTTATACTTCGAATCACCTGCAAAATTCTATGAAAAATATAGTAAAGCATTAAATCAACTAATAAATGCTAAAGACTATGACGAAATTAAAAATAACCTAGAAATAGATAACATAAGACTAACAGGAGGAACAGAACTAGGAAAAAAATACAAAAAACAAATAACAGAAATAATAAAAGAATTAAAAAAACAAACAATATACACAAAAGAAGAACAAATCAACAATGTTTACAAAACAAAAAACACTGCTTTAATTATAATAGATATATTTAAACAACTTACAACAAAAATAAACAAATATAAAAAAGAACATAATTTATACGAATTTAACGACATCAGCAAATTCGCAATAAAACTACTAAAAGGAAACGACAACATAAAAGAAGAAATAAAAAATAATTTTAAAGAAATAATGATAGACGAATACCAAGACACATCAGACATAGAAGAAGAATTCATAAACCTAATAGAAAACAACAACGTATATATGGTTGGAGATATAAAACAATCAATATATAGATTCAGAAATGCAAATCCAAACATATTCAAAAACAAATATGATCTATACAAAGAAAACTCTTCCAAAGGAATAAAAATAGATTTAAATAAAAATTTTCGTTCAAGAGAAGAAGTCCTAACAGACATAAACAACATATTCGATCATATAATGGATAATAAAATTGGAAATGCAGAATACAAAAAAGAACATAATCTAATATTTGGAAATCTTTCATTCAATCTAAAAGGAAAAACCAATAACAACAATAACATTCAAATTATTAACTATGAAAAAACAAAAGAAAACACCCAAGAAGAAATAGAAGCCTACCTTATCGCACAAGACATCAAAAACAAAATAGAAAATAACTACCAAGTATTTGACAAAGAAACAAGAAATTGTAAATATTCAGACTTTTGCATCTTAATGGATAGAGGTACCACATTCCAAACATACAAAAAAATATTTGATTATCTCAATATCCCATTACACATCTTCCAAGACGAAGACATACTATTTACAACAGAAACATACTTAATAAACAACATTATAACACTACTTATAAACATTAAAAATAATATATACAATACAGAAACAAACTTCGCATACACAAGTATAGCAAGAAGCTATTTATTTAACATAAAAGATAACGAAATATATCAAACAATTAAAAATAAAAAAATAAAAGAAACAGAAATATATAACATACTCCTACCAATATCAAAACAAATAAATAACCTGCCAAACAAAGAAATATTAAAACAAATAATAGATAAATTCAAAATATACGAAAAACTTCCTCAAGTAGGTAATATAAAAGAAAAAACAATAATACTAAACAACTTAATAAACAAAGTAGAAGAACTAAATAAAGTTGGAATAGACATCTATGGAATAAACGAATATATCAAATCACTAATAGAAAACAATGAAAGTATTAAAATCCCTGCAACACATATAGACATAGACGCAGTAACACTTACAAATATACATAAATCAAAAGGATTAGAATACAAAATATGTTACTATTCAGGACTTTATAAAGACTTCAGTACCCAAGACATAAAACCAAAAATAAGATACGATGAAGAATACGGAATAATCATCCCAGCATACCAAAATGGATACATAAATACATTTGCAAACACACTAAATCAAGAAAAAAACAAAAAAGAAGATATTTCAGAAAAAATAAGACTTCTATACGTCGCATTAACAAGATGTAAAGAAAAAATGATAATAATAGGATCATTCAAAGAACAAGAAGACTACATATTTGACGATGGATTAGTTGATTATATAACAAGAAGTACCTACAAAAACTATGAACAAATATTCAACTCAGTATACCCATACATAAAAAAGTACATTCAAAATATCGAAACACCATTAATTTCAAAAGAATATAAACTTAACAAAAAAATTAACATAAAACCAACAACAACACAAAAAATATTAGTTACAGAAACAACAAACATACAAACAACAATAGAAGAAGAACACTACTCAAAACCAAGTACCAAACTACACACAAAAGAAGAAATAAAAAATATGGAAAAAGGAACACATATGCATTACTTATTAGAAATAACAGACTTTAAAAACCCAGAATACAATAATCTAACAAAAGAAGAAACAACAATAATAAAAAATCTATTAAACCAAGACATAATGAAAAACATTCAAAAAACTAATATATTTAAAGAATACGAATTCATTTATGAAAACAATAACACAATAAAAAGAGGAATAATAGATTTAATGATAGAACATAACGACCATATAGATATAATAGATTACAAATTAAAAAATACAATTGATAATGCATATAAAACTCAGTTAAAAGGTTATAAAGAATATATAGAAAAATTAACTAACAAACCAGTTTTTACATATCTGTATTCATTATTAGACAAAAACCTAACTATTATAAATTAAAGAACAAAAACAGTTCTTTTTTTCTTGACAAAAAACTATATATATATTAATGTAAATAACATGAACGAAAAACAAGTAGAAGCAGTTAAATCATTAAATAATACATTAGTAATAGCAGGAGCAGGATCCGGCAAAACATTTACAATAGTTAATAAAATAAATTATTTACTAGAAAATAAAATATATAAAGAAGAAGAAATACTAGTAATCTCATTTACAAACGAATCCGTAAATGATTTAAAAAGAAAAATAAACTTCAATCTTAACATAATGACCTTTCATAAACTAGCACTTTCTCTACTAAACGATCCTAACCTTAAAATATCAACAGAATATTATCTTAAATATATAATAGATGAATACTTTAATTCATATGCAATAACCAATAAACAAACCAATAAAACACTTAATAGAATCCTAAAAGAAAATACAATACCAAACCTATCTAAACTAATATTTACATTTCTTAATCTATATAAATCAAATTATCAAGACAATGAATATCTAAAAAACTTATATATAAAATCACATTTCATAACCAAAGACTACATCAGAATAATACTAGAAATATATCAAATATACGAAAACGAACTTACATCAAGCGGACTAATAGACTTCAACGACATGATAAAACAAGCAACAATAAATATTAAAAATAACATAATCAAAACAAAATACAAATATATCATAATAGATGAATTCCAAGACACATCACTAATAAGATTTAATCTAATAAAAGAAATAATGATCAAAAATAACGCCAAAATATTCGTCGTCGGAGACGATTACCAATCAATATATAGATTTTCAGGATGCAACCTTGATATATTCCTAAATCTTAACAAAATAGTAAATAACCTATCCATAATAACATTAGACTACAATTATAGAAACCCAACCGAAATAGCACTAGTAGCTAATGACTTTATTATGAAAAATAAAAAACAACTTAAAAAAAATACAATATGTACCAAAAATATTACTAAACCAATCAAAATATTATATTATACCAACGAAAAAACTATAATTAATAAAACAATACCACTAATAAAAGATAAATTCCTAATCCTCGGAAGAAACAATAAAGACAAAGAAATATTTAATATCAAAGAAGAACCATATCTAACAATACATAAATCAAAAGGACTAGAAGAAGAAAACATTATACTAATAAACTTATATAACAAAACAAACTCACTACCATCAAAAATAAAAAACAATTACTTAATAAATGAAATAATAAAAGAAGATGAATACCCATACGAAGAAGAAAGAAGACTTTTCTATGTTGCCCTTACTAGAACAAAAAACAATATATACCTATTAGTACCCCAAACAAACCCTAGTATCTTTATAAAAGAATTACTTACTAACTACAATAACTACATCGAAATCATCAAAATAAAAGATGCCTAAGCATCTAATTCATTAATATAATATTCATAAATATTACCATAACTACTATCCTCAATAATATCATGAGTATAATTAATAACCATATACAAATACAAACTATTATCTTTTATTAAATAAACAACATCATCATTATAAATTAAATCATAGTAATCATCAAACACCATAGAATTACTCAAAGAATCATTACTATAAAACTTATAAAATCTATCTCTCAAAGAATTATAAATACATTCATTTGAAATATTTAACTTTTCTAAAAACTCAGCATCAGATAACAACTTCCCACTTTCCAAATCAACATAATAACCATAATAACTTATACTACCATATTCAGAATCATCATATACATTAGTTTCAATAACCAAAGAAAGATAATTACCATACATACCATACATATAACTATAACTAGAATAATCAGCCGTAACAACATCATAATAATTAGAAATAATAACACTATTAACCTTATTTACCTCCTCAGATAAAACATTAATCTGAGGAATACCACTAACATAATCACTAACATAATCAGACTTATTCTCATAAACATAATCAAATTGCTTAAACAACTTATTATTACTATCCCTAGACAAATCAAATACAAAAAACAAAATAACAATTAATACAAAACAAATAAAATAACCAATTACTTTAATAAATTTTTTATTATCATAATCCATAACTTACCTCTTAATAATATACGTAGGTTCAATATGCCAATTCTCCTGACAACTACCTCTAATATTCTCACACAAATTAAAACTCAAACCATAAGCCCTCGCATTATCATGAGCCCAATACATAGCTGCAACAGACCCAAAAGCCAAATCAGAAGCAATACCCCACCCATGATTGGAAGTTCCAGGAACAGCTGCCAAATTACCATTATTACAACTCTTAGACTGATAACAATTCCAATAATACTGTTGTAAAGAATAAGGTCTCCAAGCACCATAAGAAGAAGTACTAATAGTTATCGTATAGCCCTGCTCAGCAGCTGCACTAATAAAATTCTGTAACCTAGCATAAAAATACTTATTATAACCATAAGGCGCACTCCCCTTAGTACCATCAGTCCCACTAGTATAAGTTGAAGGCTTATAAAAAATACCATACTCAACAGTAACCTGACCATCAGTCCCATTCTCATTAAAATCAGAACTCACCTCATAGTAACCACTACCTACACTACTACTACCACCAGTTGAAGGAACCTGCAAACTTGCTTGAATTCTTTCCTCTCTTAGCTTCCTATTAGCTTCCCTTTCCAAAGCAAGAGCTTCTTTTCTAGCCTTCTCAGCTGCTTCTCTAGCCTCTCTTTCTTGATTTAACTGATTCTGTAAGACAGTAATTGCTTCCTCGTTCGCATTAACCCAACAAACCGTTTCACCTACCTTATTTTCACCCAAAGTAGTTAAAACAACATCCAACATCGTTGGTATCAAAAATACAAGCATACCAGCAACGAATCTATTAATAAATACTTTAGAAGGAAAATCAGTCTTCCTAATAACAACTTTATATATATCAAAAGAACACATTATAATCAAAATCAAAGGAATAGCTATCTTTAATATAACAAGAACATTCTTAATCAAATAAATAGTTCTTAAAAAATCTAAATCATTACATAAATCCATATATGACACATCCAATACTTTAAATAAGTATATCAAAAAAATAAACTACTTACAATTATTAACAACAATCTTTGTAATAGGAATACCCTTAACATTAACAATAAGTAAATCCTCATCACTAATACCATCTAAATACAACTTACTAAAATTACTAATACTCTCCTCCATGTCTCCTTCTAAAACCTTATAACAAAAATCATAAGAACAAATATAATTAACTTCCCTATAACTAACCCCATTCATATAACTAACATAATTTAAAGAATTAACCCCATCAGGTATAATTTCATAATTATCACACCCAGCATAAGCATAACTAGTTCTACTTAACAAACTTAAAAAAACACAAAAAAACAATAATATAATTATATACTTCCTCATATAAACACCTAATTATATTATTGTCATAAAACTATAAAATTATTTATTAAAAGCATTACTTAATAACTCCCTAACCTTTTCCTCATCCAAATGAAGAACAATAGAAAGTTCTAAAACCAATCTCTTCTCAGCCTCTTCTAAATAATAAGAATCAATTGAACCCAACTTCTTCTTATTATCAGCCCTATGTTTATTTCTTAAATAAGTAGTTTTAATAATACTAATTAAATCATCATTATCCAAAGATAAAATCATCTTCTTATAAGCCATTTCCAACAACTTATCATTATTAGCCTCAATCAATTTAATACTAGGAATCCTATTAATAAATTCCATTGCTTCATCATAACTAATTAAAGTTCTAAAACATCCAGCAGAAACAGGTAAACTAATAGTAAGAGACCTATCCTCCAAAGGAATTAAAATATAATAATCATTACCTCTAATTTCTTTTATTTCAGAAATAATACATATATCCTTTTTATAAACAACATAATCATTAACGTTAAGCATAATTTACCTCCTAAAACTATATATATTATATCAAAAATAAACCAAAATTTCTAACGATTTAAAAGATAAATTGCAAAATTTAAATACCCAGCAAACAAAATCCAAAACAAATAAGGAACCAATAAATATCCTGAAATTTTAGAAATAGCATAAAACTTTTTAAACATAATCAATACAACACAAAATAAGAATAAAATCCATATAAAACTAAATAACCTTAACTCCAAGCCAAAAAATATAACAGACCATAAAGCATTAATAAACACTTGAAAATAATAAAGAAAAAACAAATTATCATCAAATTTACTAACAATATAAATACTAATAGACATCAATAAATATAAAATAGACCACACAATAGGAAATAAATAACCAGGAGGATAAAACCTAGGTAAAACTAGATTCACAGTAGAATTACCCACAAGAAAAGAAAAAAATAAAGGAATAACAAAAGTACTAACAAATATAATAATAAATTTTTTTATATAAATCACCCATTATAATTATAGACAATACTCTAAGTATTTATACTATAAAGGATTAACATGAATAACAGTCAAATAAACCTCATCAACCTCTTTATCAATCTCCTTCTCCAACCTATTAGCAATCTCATGACTTTCAAAAGTACTCAAACTACCATCAACAAATATAGTAAAAGATATCTGATACTGATATCCAACAGGAACCGTATTAAAATGATTAACCTTAATAATCTCAGAATGTCTAAATATAATACTCATAACCTTATCAATACTTTCATTTCCCATTGCCTTATCCATCAAAACATCATAACTCTGTTTAAACAAAGAAACAGAACTAAAAATAATCCATAAACTAATTAAAATACCAATAAAACTATCAAAAAAATAAATACCATAATAAGAAAAACAAATACTAATTAGATTTAAACTAGTTAAAAAACAATCATTCCTATGATCTAAACTAATAGATTTAAGTAAAATATTATCATATCTCTTATATAATTTAGAAGAATAAACAAACAATACAAATTTAACAATAATAGTAACAACACAAACAATAATTAAATAAATATTAAAATTATAAACACTATGACCTAACAAATTATCAATCGAAGAAATAATCAATTTAAAAGAAATATAAATCATAACAACACTAATAAGTAAAGAATAAATATACTCAGCCTTACCATGACCCATATGATGATCATCATCAGCCTCCTTAGAACTAATCTTATTGCCAATAAAAGTCATAAAAGAAGTTAAAATATCACCAGCACTATTAAAAGCATCAGCAATCATAGCCTGACTCCCACTTACAAAACCAATACAACCTTTAATAATAAGCAAAAAAAGATTACCAAAAATAGATAAACAACTTATCAACTTTGTAACACGAAATCTTTCCATACAATAACACTTACCTAATCTATACAAACAAGTTCATAATCCCTACTACCAATTCCTAAAGAACAAGCAGCCTCAATAGTATGAACACCATTTTGCCTTTCAATCCTTTCAACAAAATGATCCCTACCCTTATCACCAGAACCATAAATCAAATCAATACAAGCCTGATCCAAAGCAACCGGATCCAAACTAGCTAAAATACCAATATCCTCCATACAAGGATCTTCTGCATTCCTACAACAATCACAATCAACAGACAAATTAACCATCATATTAATATAAACAATATTACCCTTAAAAAAATCACAAACACTAAGAGCAGCATCAGCCATAGACTCTAAAAACAAATCCTGCGAAGCAATATTGTCCCATAAAATATCCTGATTAGAAACTTTACCAGCAGAATGAATATAAGCCTTACCATTACTAGAAGCACATCCAATAGACAACTGCTTCAAAGCACCACCATATCCACCCATAGGATGACCTTTAAAATGAGATAAAACAAGCATCGAATTATATTTAACAATATTCTTACCAACAATATTTAACTTAATCACCTTCCCAGATTTAATAGGCAACAATATTTCTCCATCACTATCCATAATATCAACATCAAAATATCTACTCCACCCATGATTATCCATTACTTTATTATGCTTAGAAGTACTATTTCTCTCACCAGCATAAGCCGTATTACACTCAACAACAGTACCACCAACATAATCAATTAAATCCTTAACAAACATAGGTTTAACGTAATTCTGATTACCTTCCTCACCTGAATGAAGTTTAACAGCAACCTTACCACTAAGATTAACACCTAACTTCTTATACAAATTAACTAATCCCTCAGAAGAAATATCTTTACTAAATAAAACTAATGACTTACTCATAATCAATCACTCTCCAATAAAATTGTAACACAAATTATTTAATACTATCAACACAAATATTTTCCCCAACATTAGGCCTACTTAAAGAATAAATAAAATCTAAAACAAATAAAATAAACATAATAATAATCGAACTAGAATTAAAACATAAACTAACTTTATCTAACAATTTAACAAACAAAAGACTACACCACCCAAAGAAAAACAAACTAGCAAAACATACCCTACCATTAATATTTAAAAACTTATCAGAATAATCCCACCATCTTTTTTTCCAAATTTTTTCTTCAACAAAAGAAATAAAATACTCAATACAACCACAACCAATCAAACCAATAATAAACAAAACTATCAAATTTAAATTATTAAATAATCTCATAACATAATTAATAAATAAACCACCAAATCCATAAACAATAAGCCAAGGACCATAAAGATTACCACGATTAACAAACTTACCTAACCTAATAAAATACAAAATAACTTCCCATAAATAACCTATAAAACAAAACAATAAAAAAATAAATATAAATTCCAAAATAATTATCACCTTTAATAAATTATTCTAAATATTTATATTTATCACATAAATTAAAATTTTATTTTATCATTAACATAATTAATAACATCATCAACACTTAAAGAAATTTGATCCATAGTATCTCTATTTCTTAAAGTAACAAAATTATCATTCAAAGTATTATCATCAACAGTTAAACACCAAGGAGTACCCATAACATCCTCTCTTCTATATCTTTTACCAATAGAACCAGCATCATCATAATCACAATTAAATTCTTTTCTAAGCAAATTATAAATCTCTCTAGCCTTTTCAGAATGATATTTCTTAATCAAAGGAAGAACAGCAACCTTATAAGGAGCAATAGCAGGAGACAAAGCCATAACCTCCCTAACATCACCATTATCAAGTTCCTCTCTCCTATAACCATTAAATAATAAAGCAAGAACCAATCTATCAGCACCAACAGTAGATTCAATAATATAAGGAATATATCTTTCATTACTAATCTGATCAATAAAATCCATCTTTTCACCACTATATTCCTGATGACGTTTCAAATCAAAATCAGTCCTATTATGAGTACCATTAATTTCACCCCAACCAAAAGGAAATCTATACTCTATATCACAAGCCTCCTTAGCATAATGAGCAAGTTTTTCATGATCATGATATCTTAAATCATCACTAGGAATACCTAAATCAGTAAAATACTTTTTAGCATATTCTTTAAAATATTCATACAATTCATGATCATCCTTCGGATTACAAAAAGTTTGATATTCCATTTGTTCAAATTCAATAGTTCTAAAAGTAAAATTACCAGGAGTAATCTCATTCCTAAAAGCCTTACCAACTTGACCGATACTAAAAGGTAAAGCACACCTACTAGTTCTCTTAACATTTAAATAATTAACATATTCACCTTGCGCATTTTCAGGTCTCAAATAAATTAAACTTTGACTATCCTGAACAACGCCTCTATTAGTCTTAAACATTAAATTAAATTCCCTTAACTCAGTAAAATCAGATTTACCACACTTAGGACAAGGAACACTATTAGATTTAATATAATCCATCATCTCATCTTCACTCATTGCATCAACATTAATATCATGATTAAAATCAGCAATTAAATTGTCAACCCTATGCCTAGACTTACAACTCTTACAATCAATTAAAGGATCACTAAAAGATTGAACATGACCAGAAGCCTCCCAAACCCTAGGATGCATCAAAATAGCAGCATCAACCTGATAAGCATTATCTCTTTCTTGAATAAACCTCTTCTTCCATGTAGCCTTAACATTATCCTTTAAAACACTACCCAAAGGACCATAATCCCAAGTATTAGCAAGACCACCATAAATCTCACTACCTTGATAAATAAAACCATATTGTTTACAAACATTAACAATATCTTTCATATTAATATTATTCATAAATCATTACCTCCTATAAACAAAAATAGTATACAACATAAATTACTTAATTTCAATTATTCTCTTAAACTTAGATTCACTATTATTAATATATTCATCAATCAACCTACTTTGTTCCTTAGTTTCAGCATAAGCAGTAATAGCTAAAGTCTTATCCCAATCTTTAGTATAACCATCAGTAGTCAAATTAGTAATCTTGTGTTCTTTAAGCCAATCCCTTAATTCAACCATAACTTCCTTATCATCATTCAAAATAATATTAACAAAAACTCTATCCTTAGAAAATTTATTACTTATAACAAGAGCAAGTAAAGTACCAACCGCACTAGCAAAAGCAATCACATAAATAATTAAATCACCATTTCCACTATCAACTACATCAATTAATTTATAAAATATTATTTGACTTATAAAAACAGTAACAGAAGCAATAAAAGAACGATTCTTTTGAATTAAAATAGTTTTACTAGTTCCTAAAATATTATCAATAACTTTAACTAAAAAAATAAGAAATAAATTAAAAATATAACTTAACATAAATAATTCCTCCTCTAAACAGAACCAATAATATATCATATGATTATATTAAAATCAAGCATATAAAAATTTAAGATATTACACTTTTAGTACATAAAAAATACATAATTTTTACATTCCAAAAAGTAATATATTTGCGATAATAAATATGTGCTTAAAAGCACAGAATGAAGAAAGAGGGAATATATAAATGCAAAGTAAAGTTAAATGGTTTAACAATGAAAGGGGTTTTGGATTTCTTGAATATAACAACAACGAAGATATATTTGTTCATTATTCTGCAATTAATATGAAAGGTTATAAAACATTAGTAGAAGGAGAATACGTTGAATTTGAATTAATAAGAACAGATAAAGGATTACAAGCTAAAAATGTAAAATCAATAAGTAATATTAAAATTGAAAAAGAACTAATTTTATGAGATTTCTTCATACAGAAGATTTCTTTTTTGTTAAATTCTAAAAATTAAGGAGTAAAAATGAATATAGATTATAAAAATACGTATATTAAATTAAATATAACACCAACAACAGATAATACCGGATTAATAAATGATATATGGTATAAAATAAATATATACATTAAAAACAATGAAATAAATCTAAAAAAAGAAATAAAAGCACTAACAAAAAAAGAAATCCACAAAATAATAGATTTACTAACAACATTTTATAATATACCAAATAAAAAAACATTTATTATGAAATTTATAAAAAATTTTATAACATTAAAAACTTATAAAAAAAGAGAAAATAATTATCTTGAAATAAATATCATCAAAATAAATAGTTTAAATAACAAAAATTATAAACTAATATTCAAAAATCAAGAAATAGAAAAATTGATTAAAATCTTAAATAAAGGAATAATCTAAAAATTCAAAAATATTCAAAAATTTTTTTCAAAAAAACACTTGCACAAATTTAACAATAATAGTAAAATTATATTAGGTGAGTGTTATGACAAGACAGGTTTTCTGGACAAAAGCCATTGTTGACGCATTCATTAATGAAGGAAACTTAACTGAGAGACAGATTTTTATTATCAAGACAAGAGCTCAGGGTTACAGTATAGTTAAGCAGGCAGAAGAACTACATTTAAGCGTTGACCAAGTAAATAAAGATATTGCTTATTTAAAAAAACTATATGATTATACCCAAAAATCAAGTAGTATTCTCCCAGAGAGAAAGAAAAATAAAGCTGATTTATTTACCATAAACACACATTAATAATAAAAAGACATTCAATATGTCTTTTTATTATTAATTAAATTTGCAAGTTCAACAAATATTTCACT